>QHBU01000255.1 GCA_003244045.1 Candidatus Aeolococcus gillhamiae | reverse complement strand
CCGCCGCGGTGGCGGCAGCGGTGCTTGGCCCGCTGACTCGCGGCATCGCCCATCGGCTCAGCTGGATGGCCGGTGTGGACCCGAGCGTGCCGGTGGTCGCCGGGACGGGGGGCCTCTTCGGGCCGCGCAGCATTCGCGTCGCCACCGCTGTGCTGGTCCTTCCCGGCGCCTCCTGGGTGAGCTTCAACATCCCTCTGGGGTCGGCGTCGACGGTCAGCGGGGTTCTCTTTCCCGCCGCTCTGCTCTGGGGGTGCGCCGGCATGCGACTGCTCACCGCGCGCACCCTGGTGGACGTCTCCGTCGGCGTCGCTGTGCTCGGCATCGCCGCGGCCGCAGCATGGTTCATCTCTGCCGGCGTGGACACCATTGCCAGCGCCGCCGCCGCCGCGGCGCTCGCCCCGGGCGCCGCGCTCACCGCCGGATGGCTGCGGGGCCGCCACGCCGCCGCGGCCGGGCCGCCGCAGCCAGCCTCGTGAGCGTGGCGCCCGTGGCCATCGCGTGGGCGGGAAGCGGCCTGCTCGCCGCGCTTCTCCTGCCGCGCCTGCACCGGCGCCGGCTGGCGGCGTTGGTCCCGCTGGCCGCCGCGATCGCCGCACTGCTATCGCTCGGCGGCGGTGCCGACCTCATTGCCGCCTCGGCCCCGGGCGGCCTGGCCCTCGGGCGGCCCGGGGGAGGGCTGGTTTTGCTCTCGGCGCTGGCCGCCACCGTCTGCCTGCTCCTCTCGCCACCTCCGGACAGCGGCGAGGTCCTGGTCATCGCCGCCTGCGGCACGCTCTCGGCCGTCGCCCTGGCGAGCGGCTCCCCGCTCACCTGGGGGCTCTGCTTCGCCGCCGCCTTCGCCCTCTTCGGGGTGCGCTGGGTCGTCTCGGCGCCGGCCCGGTCCACGCTCGCCGCCGCGCGAGTGACCACCCTCGGCGCCGCCACCCTGGTGGCCGCGGCCCCATTTCTCCCTTTGGACGCCGCGGCTGTGCCCCCGCGGGCCCATCTCGTCGGCGGTCTGCTCGCCGGGGGGATCGCGGCCGGCTTTGCGCTGGTGCCGCTCGGCGGCTGGGTGAGCGGGGGCGCCCGCCTGCTGCGCGGGGCGAGCCTGGCGCCCTGGGCGCTCCTGCTGCTTCCCGCCATGCTGCTCAGCTGCCAGCCTCTCCAGGCCACGCTCCCCGTGGAGGCGCGGCTGACGTTCGCCGCCATCCTGCTGCCCGCCGGGGCCATCAGCGCCGGCTGGGCGGCGCTGCGGGGCCTGAGCGTGCCGGACGGCGAGCGCTACCCGCGCGTTCTGCTGGCCGACCTCGGCCTCGTCGCGATGGGCCTGGCCACCCCGCTGAGCGGTGCTCGGCTCGGCAGCCTGCTGCTCATGATCACCCACCTCTGCGTGGCCCCCCTGCTGATGCAGGACCCGGGGTCCGCCTCCTCGCGACCGCGCCGGCTGGCCTGGGCGGCGCTATCCGGGGTGCCGCCGGGGCCGGCGTTCTGGGGCCGATTCGCGCTGGTCACCGCGCTGGTCACCGCCTTTGGGGGGACGCTGCTGATCGCCACCCTGCCGGTCGCGGGGGCGGTCCTGGTGATCGCGGCGCGCTCGGCCATCGCGGCCACGGCGGCCACGCCGACGGGATCGCCCGGGCGCGCCGCCCGGTTCGCCGCCTGGGTCCCGCCTCTCGCCGCTGTGACCGTGGGCCTGCTGCCGGCGGCGGCCGTGCACGCGCTGCTCGGTGTGGGCTAGGCGGCATGGATCCGACCGGGCTCCTCGAGGCGGTCCTGGCCGTCGCCGTCTATCCTGGGGCCGCGTTTCTGGCGGTGGCCGCGCTGGTGCACCGGCGTCTGGCCGGGCGATCCGGACCGGCAGCTCCCCAGGGGCCGGTGCCCGCGGCCAGCCTGCTTCCCGTGCTCGCGGCCACCGTGGCCACGGCGATGCTGCCGCTGGTGGGGGCTCCCGCGCCGCGGCTTCCGCCGACGGGGGGTGTGGCCGGCAACGTCATCGTCGTCGCCGTCCTATTCGCCGTCGCCGTAGACCTCGGCATCGGTTCGCGCCGCGTCTCGGCGCTCGCCGCCGCGGCGGCCCTGCCGGTACTCGCGCTGGCCGCCGCCGGGAACACGGTCAGCGTGCTGGCCCTCAGCAGCGCCACCGGGGGGGCCGCGCTCGCCGCGCGGATCGCCGCGGCCGTCCTCCTGATCCTGGCGGCATCCGCCACCGCCACCGGCCAGGTGGCGTCCGTGGTGTCGGCGGCGCTGGCCCTCGCCGGTGCCGCCCTGGTGCTCCCGCTGGCTCTCCACACCGCGCCCGCGGTCGCGTGCGCCTCAGCCGCGCTCGGCGTGGTGGCGGTGAGCGGCGCGCTGGCTCGGCTGCGCCACCGCTGGGGGGTGTCCGTACTGGCCACGGCCGGCGTCATCGGCTCGCTGGGAGGCACCGCTCTGGCATTGCTGTCGGGCCGGGCCTGATCTCCAGTCTCCTCTGCGGTGTTACGATGAATACGGCTCGCCCGTGCTCGAGCGCACGCCGGCTGGGCCGGAGGGGGTTGAGGGAAAGGTTGCAGACGCACATGGGGAGTTGATGGCCCGAATCGTCCTCGCCTCATCGAGCCCGCGTCGTCGCGAACTGCTCACGCGAGCGGGGATCCGGTTCACCGTCGTCGAGCCGCCCGCCGACGGCGCGCTGCCGCCGGGCATCTGCGCTGACCTCGCGGCCCAGTTGGTCGCCCGCCAGAAGGCCGTCGCCGTCGCCGCCACCCAGCCCGCGGGGAGCTTCGTGATCGGGGCCGACACCATCGTGGTCGGCCCCACCGGTCCCCTGGGCAAGCCGGGAACCCCCGAGCGTGCCCAGGCCATGCTCTACGCGCTGCGCGGCCTGCGCCACACCGTTCTGACCGGCATCTGCGTGATCGTCGCCCAGAGTGACCGGGAGGCGCTCGGGCTGGGCCGCTCCGCGGTGAAGATGCACGACTACAGCGACGAGGTGGTGCATACCTACGTCAACTCGGGAGAGCCGCTCGACCGCGCCGGCGCGTACGCCATCCAGGGCGGCGGCGGCGACCTCGTCGACTCGGTGTCGGGCCGCATCGACACCGTCGTGGGGCTGGACGTGCCCCTGGCCCTGCGTCTCCTCGCCGAGGCGGGCTACCCGGACCCGCTTCCCGCCGCCACCGACGTGCCGCTGGCGCCGCCGCGCGCGGCTCGCCGACCGCTCGCCCCGCTCCGCGCCGCACAGCGCGCCTGAGCCGGGGCCCGCACCCTCGGCTGGTGCTGCGACGCCCAGCCGCCCTGGCGGCGGCGAGTCTGGCGCTCACCCCCCTGCTGTTGTCCGCCTGCGGATCGGGCAGCGGGCAGCTCAGTGTCAGCATCACCGGGGCACACACCGGCGCGAGCGGGTACGTCGCCACCGACCCGACCACCTACCCGCAGTATTCCCCCGGCGACGAGGCGATCTTCACCGTGCACATGGTCAACAACGGGCCGGGCACGGTCACCGGCGTCACCGTTCACGTCACGCTGCCGGAGGCCTTCCGCTACCACGCCACCACCGCCATCAGGGCGCCCGGCGCGACGCGCACCCAACCGCTCGACGCGGCGGTGAACAGCACCACGCCCATCTTCGGCCTGTGGACGCTGTCGCCACCGGGGGCGGCCGGCGCCGGGGTGGCCACGTCTGTGGACATCACCTTCACCGTCTACATCAACGGGCAGCCCGGCGGCGCGGTCGTGCAGGCGTATGCCGCCGGTGACACCAACGCGGGCCAGACCAACGCCACGGGCTACAACGTGATCGTCCAACCCGCCGCCAAGCTCACCGCCCTGGTGAGCGTCAGCCCCGGCACCGCCAAGCGCGGCGCCACCGTGACCTACCAGGTGAGGATCATCAACGGTGGCACGGGCAACGCCAAGAACGTCGGCGTGCTGATCACGCTGCCACCAGTGATGACCTTCGCGGGCAGCGTGACCCCCTTCGCCGGCAACGGGACGCGCAGCTCGGGTGTCGACCCCATACGCAACACGCTCGAGGTGTACTACGACGGCTTCACATTGCCGCCGCTCAGCAACGCCGGGCCCGGGTACGTGGTCATCGTGTTCAAGGTCACGGTCCTGGGCGCCGGGCGGAGCTTCAGCACGCCCGCGCCGACCGCGACGGCCACTCCGGGAAACTCGGACAACCAAGGAGCGACACCGAGCGCCACGGCTTCGAACGGACCGGCCCCGAGCAGTGCCCTCTCTACCGTTCCGGCCGGCACGTACACGGTCGACGCCAACATCACCGACAGCGCCGGTGACACGTACAGCCTTCACGCGGTGGCGCCGGTTTCAGTCGGCTAGGGCAGCGCCAGGCCGCATTTGGCCTGTGCTATCCTGCCCTTCCGCCTCAGCCCGCGGCACACGCGACCGCGCGGGCGCAGTTCCGCCAATCTCTCTCACGAGCAAGCATGTACGCCATCCTTTCGCACGGCGGCCGCCAGTACCGGGTCAGCGCCGGGGATCGCCTGGTTGTCGACCGTCTCGACGCCGAGGTCGGCAGTGTCGTCGGCCTCGAGCCCGTCCTGCTCACCGGCGGAGACGGCACCACCGCGGTGGGCAAGGACGTCGACGGCCTCCGCGTCGCGGTCACGGTGATCGCACACCGCCGCGGCGAGAAGCTGCGCATCTTCAAGTACAAGGCCAAGAAGCGCTCGCGCAAGGCGGCGGGGTATCGCAGCGACCTCACCGAGCTGCGCGTCGAGTCGATCCTCGCCAGGGGCGCAACCCTACCCCGGCCGAGCACCGCGCGCAGCTCGCGCAGCGCCGAGACCTCGGCGAGCGCGCCCAGTGAGCCGGCGCCGAAGGCTCAGCGCCGCAGCGCCGCCACCGCGTCTGCAACAGGTGTGTCGACCGCGACCGCGAAGCCGGCACCGAAGGCCGCCGGAGCGGCGCTGAAGACCGCGACCAAGCCGAAAGCGAAGGCGAGCACGAAGGCTGCCGGCGACGCCAAGCCGGCTCCCAAGCGCACCGGCACGAGTTCGCGCGCCAAGGAGACGAACGATGGCGCATAAGAAGGGCGGCGGAAGCTCGCGCAACGGCCGCGACAGTGCCGGCCGCCGCCTGGGCATCAAGCGCCAGGACGGCGAGGTGGTGCTCGCAGGCTCGATCCTGGTGCGCCAGCGCGGCACCAAGATCCTCGCCGGTGAGAACGTCGGCGTCGGTCGCGATCACACCCTGTACGCGCGTGCCACAGGGCTGGTCGCGTTCGATAGCACCGGCAAGGACCGGACCCGCGCCAACGTGCGCTCGCTGCCCATCATCGAGGTCGGTGAGCTGGTCGAGCTGGACGAGGTCGTCGAGGCGCCGTCCAGCGCCGGGTAGCAGGAGCACCGGCCACGTTCCTCGACGAGGTGACCATCGACGTCGCGGGCGGTGACGGCGGACGCGGTGCGGTGAGCTTTCGGCGCGAGAAGTACGTCCCGATGGGGGGACCGGACGGAGGCGACGGCGGCCGCGGCGGCGATGTCGCACTGGTTGCCGACTCCACCGACCCGACCCTCGCCGGCTTCCGCGAGCGGCGTCGCTTCCACGCTCCGACCGGTGGCGCGGGCGGCAAGAACATGCGCCACGGTGCCGCGGGCACGGACATCGTGCTGCACGTGCCTCCCGGGACGATCGTCCGCGACGCCGACACCGATGAGCTGCTCTGCGACCTGGACCGCCCGGGAGCGCGCACGGTGGTCGGCGGTGGCGGCCGGGGCGGCCGCGGCAACACACACTTCGCGTCGGCGACACGGCAGACGCCACGGATCGGCGAACTCGGCGAGCGCGGCGCCAGGCGGCGCATCCATCTCGAGCTCAAGTTGATCGCGGACATCGGCCTGGTCGGACTGCCGAACGCAGGCAAGTCGACACTGCTGGCGGCGCTCACCGGCGCCCACCCCAAGATCGCGTCGTACCCCTTCACCACGCTGCACCCCAATCTCGGGGTCGCCGAGACGGCGTCAGGCATGACCCTGGTCGTCGCGGACGTCCCCGGGCTGATCGCCGGAGCCCATCTCGGCGTCGGTCTCGGCCTCGACTTCCTCCGCCACCTGGAGCGCACTCGGGCGCTGGTGCACCTTGTCGACGCCACCCAGACCCCGGAAGCCGTCGCCGACGCCATCGCCGCGGTGGACGGAGAGCTGACGGCGTTCAGCGAGGCTCTGGCCGCCAAGCCGCGATTGCTGGTGCTCAACAAGAGTGACCTGCTCGATGCCGACCAACGAGCCCGGGTTGGGGCGAGCCATCCCGGCGTGCCGCTGATCGCGGCAGCCGACCTCGAGGGCACATCCGAGCTTCTCGAGCGAGCCGCCGCACTGGTGGTGGCGGCGCGAACGGCCGAGCTGGAGGCCGCGCTGTCGCAACCGGGCGAGCCGGGTGAGCACCGCCTCTACCGCCACCGTCCTCGCCGTCAGGCGCCGGCGGTCTCCCGTGAGGGCGACGTCTTTCGCGTGACCGCCGACGGCGTCGAACGGGTCGTTGCGATGACCGACATGGAGAGTGACGAGGCGGTCGCGCGCCTCCAGCAGAAGCTGCGCAGCGCCGGCGTTGACGCCGCGCTCGCGGCCGCGGGGTGTGTCGACGGCGACACGGTGCGCATCGGCGAGCTCGAGTTCGTGTACGCCGATGACAGCTGAGCCCGACCGCGTCGCCGTGCTCGGCGGGACGTTCGACCCGGTGCACAACGCGCACCTGGTCCTCGCCATCGGCGCGCGCGACGCCATCGGGGCAGACGAGGCGTGGCTGGTGCCGGCGCACACGCCAGCCCTGCGCGACGAGCCGGTCGCGCCGGCACATCTCCGCCTGGCCATGCTGGAGACGGCGGTGCGCACCACGCCAGGCGTCACCGTCCTCGATGTCGAGCTGCGCCGCCGCGGTCTGTCCTACACCATCGACACCCTGGAGACATTGCGCGAGAAGTACCCGGACAGGGAGCCATGGTGGGTCGTGGGCGCCGATGCTGCGCGGCACATCCATGAATGGCACCGCAGCGATGAGCTTCTTGCCACCATCAGCCTGGTTGTCGTCCAACGCGCCGGCTCACCCTCCTTCGACGAGGCGCAGGCGCGCGCGCTGGGGCTCGACCTGGGCAGAACGCGGGTCCTCCAGCTCACGCCGCCACCGATCAGCGCGTCCGAGGTGCGCAGCCGCGTGGCCCAGGGAAAGCCGATCGCGGGGCTGGTCCCCGCCGCGGTCGCCGACATCATCGCGGCCAGCGGGCTCTACCGATCGGCTGCGGTGCGATAATGGTTGTGGATGACGCCTGACGACCTCGCCGCGCGGATCGCCGTGGCGGCGTCTGACAAGAAGGCGCGGGACGTCGTCACCGTCGACCTTCGGGGCAAGACCACCATCGCAGACTTCTTCGTAATCTGTGAAGGTGACACTGACCGGCAAGTTCGTGCCATTGTTGACAGTATCGAGGAGTCCTGCCGGACGGCCGAGGTGCGGCCGCTGTCCACCACAGGGTTGAAGGACGCCTCGTGGGCGTGCCTGGACTATGACTCCGTCATCGTGCACGTCTTCCTGCCCGGCGAGCGCACCTTTTACGACCTCGAGGGGTTGTGGAACTCTGTCGCGGCGGCCCGCGCCGCAGTGGACTGACCGGCGCGCTACAAGGGGGCGGTGTTGAACCCCGGCGAGGTGCCGAGCATGCCGACCACGTTGATGGCGGCGAAGATCAGCGCCATCCCTGCGGCGGCGTAGACGCCGTACACGGTCAGCAGCTCCCACGCCTGGAGGTCGCGGCCGCCGACGCGGCGCAGAGGAGGGAGCGCCAGCCCGACCAGCGCACCGGTGATGAACCCGCCGATGTGCGCCACGTTGTCGACGTTGGGAACCACGAACCCGAAGACGACCACGAACGCGGCGTAGGTGATCGCGTACTGGCGCATGGTGTTGGCGATGCCCACGGGCACGTCGCGGCCCTGGACGCGGCCGAGCACGAAGAGCAGCCCGAGCAACCCCATGATCCCGCCCGAGGCTCCGACGGTGAAGGTGGGACCATTGCCGACGGTGGCCACGAGTATCGATGCGAGCCCCGCGCCGACGGCGCCCACCAGGAAGGTCACCACCAAGACGCGCCAGCCGTACAGTTGCTCGACCAGCCGGCCGACGATGTACATCGCGAAGGAGTTGAAGATCACGTGCAGTGGCAGCCCGGATACGCCCAGCCCGCCACCGCCAGGATCGTGGAGGAATGCATACGACACGAAACTCCACCACCTTGGCGGCGCCGGGATTCCTAGCGAGTTCTGGTTGGACAGGGCTCCCATGGCGAACAGGCCGTCGCCGCCGCCGCTGCGGAGCAACACCTTTTCGCCGATGAACACGACCACGAACGCGGCGATCAGGGAGTAGGTGGCGATCGGCCTCGCGTTGAGCTGGGTCCGCGCGGGGGCGCTGTAGCCACCGGCCACCGCCTGGCGCTCCGCGAGGTCGACCGCGGCGAGCGTCGGCGCCTCCTGGCCCCCGAGCAGCGTGGTGGCACGCGCCCGGACGTCGCGCGGGGTGGGAAGGTCGGGCGGCGGAGGCAGCAGGACCGACACGTCACCCGCTGTGTCGACCGCGACCGCCCCGACCTGGACGGCCGGGTTCGTCGCCGGTGCGGTCAGCACACCCGGAACCGGGCCGAGGGCGACGATCAGGACGTCGCAGCGCTCCGCTCCCTGGACGGCCAGGCGCTCAGCGCCCCAGCGCGCCGCCGCAGCGCATCGGGCAGCGAGGTCGGGCCCGGCGACCGCCGGGTCGGGCGCGGGGGTGTAGAAACCGACGAACACGGCGCGCCGGCCGGTCCAGCTGGCTGCACCCAGCTCGTACTTCCCGTCCCCGAGCTCTCCCAGCCGCGAATCGCGGGGGTCGGTCAGGCGCAGGCGGAAGCGCGTCACCAGGTCCAAGGCGACCGCGCGCGCGAGCGCAGGCGGCTGTGGCGGCAGCCCCGGTGGCGGGGGAGGGGGCGGGGCCGCCTCGGTCACTCCGGGCAGTCTACCCAGCGCCTGGAGGCCGGGTCACCTCTTCCTGGGCGGGCGGGTTCTCGCGGCCGGAAGCGTCGGTTTCGGCCGCGCGGTTGTCGTCGGCGCGTCGGCCGGGGGAACCGGCGTCGGAATAGCATCTCCCGGGGCCGGCGGGCTGGTCCCCGCGTACGGGCAGTCCGCGGGAAGCCCTGGAGGCACGGGACTGCCGGCCGGGCCCCAGTAGTAACAGCCGCCGCCCGGGACGCCGCCGCCACTCTGGCTCCCCGGGAGGAAGAAGTCGGCGTTGTCGCCGCTCCCGACCGCGACGATGTCCTTGGGCATGGTGTACCAGTCCGCCTTGACGCCGGCCAGTGCCTTGACCATGTCCTTGTGCCAGATCGGCGCGGCCCCGGTGATACCGCTCGAGTTGTCGAGGTGACCGCACGCGTTGTTGAGCGGCTTCATGCCGTAGTGGGCGAGGTCCTGCGGGCTGAAGGGATCGTCGACGCCCTGGCCGTTGTAGACCACGTTGCCCCGCCTGATCGCGTTCGCCATGGTCGCGCGATCCTGGCCCCGCAGGCATGAGTTGTAGGGATTGCCCACCCACACCGTGCTGACCAGCTCGGGCGTCCAGCCCACCGTCCAGTTGTCGAGGAAGAACTCGGCCGTCCCGGTCTTGGCGCTCACCCTGCGGTCGGGGAGCGTGAGGTCCCCGTGGGCACCGAAGTCCATGACCCGGTTGGCGTCGTTGCTGGTGATCTCGTTGAGGATGAAGGCCACGTTCTCCGGTACCACGCGGCGCGCGGTCGCGTCGGGATTGAGCGTGAAGATCGCCTTGCCACTGCTGCGATCGACGATGTGATCCACCGGGCTGGGGTCATGGTGCACGCCGAGGTCGGCGATCGTCGCCGCGCCGTCGGCGAGCTCGAGCGGGGTGATCCCGTAGGGGAGCGACCCCAGGGTGGCCGCGTAGAACTTCGGACCGGGACGGTTGCTGGGATCGTTGAGCGAGGTGAGCCCCGCGGCGATCTCGAGGTTGGTGATATAGGGAATCCCAACCGCTGCCTCGACCTTGACCGCGGGAACGTTGAGCGAGTTGCCCAGGCACGTCTTCACCACGCAGGTGCCGTGCCAGCGGCGGTCGTAGTTGAGCGGTGAGTAGGTGGGCTGGCCGGGCCCCGGCGAGAGGTGCACCGGGGCGTCGAGGATCGGCGTTGTCATGGTGTACAGGTGCGACGCGATCGCCGCCGTGTACGTGAACAGCTTGATGGTCGACCCCGGACTTCGCGGCGTCGTCGCCATGTTGGTCTGGCCGATGGTGGGGTCCGTGTAATCCCAGGTGCCGACCAGGGCCAGCACCCTGCCCGTCTTGGGGTCGAGGTTGACGATGGCGCCGTCCTTGGCGTTGTGGCCGGTGCGGATCTTGGCGATGCCGTCGTGGAGCTCGGTCTGCGCGGCCTCCTGCTTGGCCTTGTCGATGGTGGTGAAGATGTCCCAGCCGCCGGGGTTGATGTAGTTGCCGCCGTAGTGGTCGTTGAGCCAGTTGATGACGTAGTCCTTGACGCTCGGATAGGAGTTGGGATTGCTCTCCGACCAATCGTGGAATGTGAGCTTCTCGGCGAGCGCGAGGTCCGCCTGCGCCTGGGTGATGTCGCCGTTGCTGACCATCGCCCCGAGCACCACGCTCTGCCGAGCCTTGGCCTCCGGGTTGGCGCCGTTGTCGAGCACCGGGTTGAGGGTCGTCGGTGACTGCGGCAGTCCGGCGAGCATCGCGGATTCCGCAAGATCGAGCTGCTTGGCCGGCTTGAAGAAGTAGAGCTCGGCGGCGGTCTCGATGCCGATCGCGTGGTTCCCGTACGGCACCCGATTGAGGTACATCTCGAGGATCTGGTTCTTGGTGAAGTTGGAGTCGAGCTCATTGCCGAGCACGATTTCCTTGATCTTGTAGTCGATCGATCGTTCGGGGCTGTTGAAGAAGCTGATCTTGGCGAGCTGTTCGGTAATCGTGGACGCGCCGCTGGTGTTGGTGTGGCGCACGTTGTCCCAGGCGGCCTTGATGAGGCGCGGCAGATCCCACGATCCCTCGCTGTAGAAGTGCCGGTCCTCGACGTCGATGGTGGCCTGCCTCATGTAGATCGAGGTGTTGTCGAGGGCAACGTGGACATGGCGCACGTCGTTGTCGTTGAACACCGCGATCAGGTTGTGCTGCGCGTCATAGACATGGCTGTCCAGGGGCGGCTCCATGGCCGCGACCGTGGCGGCGTCAGGGAGCTGGGAGCGGTAGGAGGCGTAGGCGACGAAGACCGCTGCCACCGTCGCGCCGGCGACGGAGGCGAGCACCGCAAGGACGACGAGCAGGACGCGCAGCCGGCGCCGCGGGCGGGAGCGGTGGAGGTTGGCCCGGCGCCGTCGCTGCGGCGGTTCCGAGCCTCTGGGCGGCCGCACCCGGCGGCGCGGGCGCGCGGACAGGTTGCCGCGGGGGCGGCTCGGTCGCGATGAGCTGGAGCGCACGGAAATCCTCAGTACCGATCGCGTTCGCGCCAGTGCTGGAACGGGCCTCGGCGGGGCTGGTTACGCAGGACGGAGCAGCACGGCCACGACGTACAGGGCCACCACCACCGCCAAGAAGAGGCCGCCGGCGAGCACGACGCCGAGGCCCTCCTCGATCCAGAAAGGCCCGATGCGGCGGCGGTCCTTGGCCCCCTCGTCGATGGGAACGGGCTGCATCGCCCTGAGCCTAGCAGGCCACCCGTGGAGCGCCCCCGCGCCGAGTTGGCGGCAACAGCGGCGCGGCATTGTCCGATGGCCTGTCACTCGATGACGCGGCTTGGCAACGGCTCGAATCCGTCGAAGTGCCCGATGACACAATCGGCGCTGATGGCTGTCTTTGCCGCTGCCCCTGTGTCCTCTCCGATTGCCCTGCCGCCAGAGCCGCGGACGGCCGAGGAGACGGGCCTGCCCTTCAGCTTCATCTGCGACCTGGTCCTCAAGGTCCTGTACTTCAACGGCAACATGCTGGGCCGCGACCTCGCCGCCCACACCTGCCTGCCGTTCACCTTCCTCGAGGGCACGCTCAAGTTCCTCGCCGACGAGGGCTACATCAGCACCACCGGGGTGCGCATGACCTCGCTGGCTCACGGTGAAACCCTGAGCGCCGGCATGGAGCACCAGATCTCAGGAACGGGGCGGCAGAAGGCCCGCGAGCTGATGGAGCTCAACCAGTACGCCGGCCCGGCGCCGGTGCCCATCTCCGAGTACAGTGCCATGGCCGAGCAGCAGGCCGCGGTGGACGGCGTGGTCAACCGCGCCCGCCTCCACGACGCGTTCAGCAACCTGGTGCTCTCCGAGAGCGTGCTCGATCACCTCGGGCCCGCCCTGAGCGCACGCGAGGCCATCTTCCTGCACGGGCCACCGGGCAACGGCAAGACCACCATCGCCGAGGCGGCGGCCTCGCTCATGGGCCCACCCGTGTTCGTGCCGCGTGCCCTGTACGTGCACGGCGAGATCGTCAGGTTCTTCGATCCCATCCACCACGTGACCATCGACCGCGAGCTCCCCGCCCACGACCGCCGCTGGCAGCTGGTGCAGCGCCCCGCGGTCAAGGTAGGGGGTGAGCTGACTCCGCGCATGCTCGAGCTGAGCTACGACACCACGCTCGGCTTCTACGAGGCCTCGATGCAGCTCAAGGCCAACGGCGGCCTGTTCCTGATCGACGACTTCGGCCGCCAGCAGAACATGTCGCCCCGCGACCTCCTCAACCGGTTGATCGTCCCGCTCGAGAAGCACGTCGACTACGCCAACATCAGCCGCGCCGGAACCACGGTGGCGGTCCCGTTCACCTGCCTGCTCATCCTGTCGACCAACATGCGCCCGCAGAACCTCATGGACGAGGCGTTCCTACGCCGTGTCCACTTCAAGGTGCACGTGCCCGATCCCACCGAGGACGAGTACCGCGAGATCTGGCGGCGGCGCTGCATGAGCGAGGGGTTGCGCGTCGAGGAGGACGTGATCACTCGCCTGATCGCGCGGCACTACACCGCCAAGGGTCGGTCCCTGCACGGATCGCATCCGCGTGATCTGCTCAACCACATCATCCACGCGGCGCGCTACTTCGGGCGCCCCGTGGCCATGACCGACAGCCTGATGGAGTGGGCCTGCGAGACCTACTTCGTCGACGAGGACGCCGTCTAGGTTCTGCGGATGCCCCTCCGGCGCTCGGGTCCAAGTAGAGTGCAGACCAAGGATGTCGTCTCGCAGCGGAACCGTGTGTGTCGCTCAGCCGGGTTGGCGGTGACGGGAGCGAGGACCCTGAGCCCGATCACGGGCTCGTGCGCGGCGGCGTGCACGCGCCCTCAATCGCCACGCGGTCAGCAGGAGGATGAGGCCGCAGAGGATCACAATCGCCCATGGGCTCACCACAAGGATCTGCCTCTCAATCACGATGTCGGTCGTCGCCGAATCGGTGTTGCTCGGGTACGACACCCGCACCGAGAGGGTCACCATGTCGATCAGCAGCCCGGGCGAGGCGCTGACCGGGAAGTTCCGCGACCGCGCGATCGGAACCAGGGACTTGGCGATGCGTGCTTGTAGAGGCGTTGTGACCACCCATGAGGTGACGTCGTTCTCTCCCCAGAACTGGACCGCGGCCTGGCCAGTGTTGCGAACAGCCAGCTGGCCTTTGACCTGGCTTCCGAGCACGAAGTCGGCGAGGTGGATCGGACCCAGGTTGAACCCCTGAACATCGAGGTTCGCGGCCAAGCTTCGGGCGCGCGGGCCCGGCACATCGATTGAGAAGAATCCGCCGATCTGGTTCACCACCTTGACGCCCGGCCCGGTGGGAACGGGTCGCACGACGAACCCTACGTAGTACAGGTCGGGGGAGATCGTCGCCGGCATCCGCACTGTGACGTAGACGTCGATGTACGACATGGCGGGGATGACGAGACTGCCCGCCGGGAAGTCCGCCTGGTTGACCCACGCTGGGTCGGGCGCCCCGGTGAAGGTGACCTTCCCGTTGTCACCGAGCTCCACTCCCATCCCTGTCACCGTGACGGTGACCGGTGCCTGCGTCGGGTCGAGGACGCGGATCATGATGCGACCGGTGTCACCGGCGTGGAACGGAACCGGCTCCGATGGAACGGATACGGCAATCGACCGCGGCGCTGGCGAGGGGGCCGCCGCCGCAGTCAGTGGCGCGAGAAGGACCGCTGCCATGACGGCAGCGGTGCCCAGCGATTGACGTCTCATGATTCCCGCCAAGGAAGTCACAACCCTTTGTTGCGTGTGGTTCGGATCAGGTGTAGTTCGGGGTCACCGTGTAGGTCAGAGTGTCCGTGAAGGTGGTCGCCTGCACCGAGTAGTCGATGGCTGTGCGGTCCGTGATGGCGAAGGTGTCGGCCGTCGCACCGGTCGCATTGGCCCTGGTGGCGACCACCTCACCCGCGCTGGTGTACCCGGCGAACTTCGACGCTGAGAACGCTGCGTCAATGGTTGCGCCCGTGCCGGTCACGGTGTAGCCGGTGTTGGGTGCGCCAGGCCAGGCCAGCGAGGTCGCCTTGCCGGCGGACACCTGGGGGATCGTGGGGTTGCCTGTCGCTGCGCTCTGCAGGTGGGTGGCAAGGTCCTTCACGGTCAGCGTGTACCCCGAGTTGGCATTGGTGAGCACGGTCAGGTTGATGACCTGGCTCTGGTCGGCGAGCGCCGGAAGGCTGGGGTCCAGCGCCAGCGTGAAGGCCGTGGTGTCGACCGTGAAGGTCAGGCTCTTGGCGACCACGATCGTCTTGGCGGTATTCGAGGCTGCGAAGGTGACCGACGGTCCTGGAGACACCGTGTCGATCGTGGTTGGAGTGGCGGTCTGGGTTGTGATCGCCGTGGTGTATGCACCGCCAGGCGACGGGTTGGTCACACCCGAGAACTCGACGAAGATCGGGATACCGGCCGACACCGACACCGCGGCGGTCACCGTGTAGGTGATCGTCTGGCCGGCGCGCGTCACCGACCCCGCTCCGATGCCGTACGCGGTGACGATTGCGGGCACACCGCCGAGGTTGGCTCCGGAGACGACGAAGGTGATCGACTTGATCGTCCCCGTGGTCGCGGTCTTGAACGAGTAGCCGTAGTTCACGTTCGCCGCGCTGACCTGGTTGTTCGACACGGTCCAGCTGTTGTTGGTCAGCGTGGCGGCCAGTGCCGACGGCGCCGTGACAATCAGCAGCGATGCCACCAGGCCGCACGCGGCCATGATCGATGTGGAGCGGCCACCCAGGCCGGTGCGGCGAGCAGCCGCGGGCATTTCGAGAGAGGGGTTTTTCATCAAAGCGGATGATCGCCGCCGGCCGTGGATCTCTCGGCGTGGGCCGGCGATCCGCGACCGCCTCTTCACGTCAGCGTTGCAAACGACGTAATCGCTGCCATCTCGTAGCCGCGCGGCGACACTCCCCCGGTGCGGCCCTTGGTGGGCTCACCCCTCAGGACGCCGCGGCAGCAGCCCGAGCGCATCGACAGCCTCGGCCTATACTCGGCTGCGCCTCGGGAAACGGGGCGGTAGCTCAGCTGGGAGAGCGCTGCCCTCGCACGGCAGAGGTCGGGGGTTCGAGTCCCCCCCGCTCCACTTTCCACCTTCCAAATACAAGTCGGGGGATTCCAAGCTCCAATCAGGAGCCTCCAGAAAAACGTAGGATATTGCTGTCAGTGGCCGAGTCTGTGTCATTCCAGTATCCTGCTGTCGACTGAACCAAGCTCAAGAGGAGCGCTGGCGTGGCCGGCACCGTCTTCATCCCGCGACCGAAGCCGCAACGACGCGACTATTTCGACACCTCCCAGGGTGCCGCGCCGCGCGCCACCGAGCAGCCGCGCGGCGTCTGGCCAGGCGGGCGGCCGACGGTTGCCGACGCAGCCCGCGCACTGATCCACCATCACAAGTTGGACTGGTCCACGACGACGCTGCGGAACGCCGAGGACTACCTGCTTCGCGGTCGCTTCCCCGAGTACTTGGCCCACGAGGGGATCGTTCACCTCGACCAGCTGAGTACCCAGATCATCGAGGACTACATGGCGGTTCACGCGGACGTGCTCAAACCGAGCACGCTTGCGAAGTTCCGCGGATATGCCCGGGCGCTCGCCAAGTTCTGCAAGGAGCGTCCGGGTTACGACGCGCCGCTGCTCAGCGACGGACGCGACCTCCCCCGGCCGACGGTGCCGAAGCGCAAGCTGCCCATGGCTCTGAGCGCCGATGACGAGGCGCGGGTGGTCGCGGCAGCGAAGCCAGGACGCGACCGCCTCATCGCCCAGACACTGCTCGCCACCGGGCTTCGCGTCGGCGAGCTGTGCGCGCTTACCGTCGATCAGCTCGAGACCCTGAGAGACCGGCCACCCAAGCTGATCATCGTCGGCAACGTGCACAACCGTGTCCTCACGAAGGGTCGCCGGGACCGGATCGTGGGGTTCCGGGACACGTATCGATCGGTCCCGCGTGAACTCCTCGAATGGGCGGCCAAGGCTCGGCCACCGAGCCATCTGCGCGAGGTCTTCTTGTCAGACGCAGACCACGCCCTGACGACCTGGGGCGTGGAGCAGCTGATGCAGCGCATCGGCAAGAAGGCCGGCGTGCGGTGTAACCCTCACCGGTTGCGACACACATGGGCGACCCGCTGCGCCGACGCCGGTGTGCCGATGTTCCACCTGCAGTTGCTCGGCGGCTGGGAGTCAGTCGAGATGGTTCGGCGCTATTACACAGCCTCGGACTTGGAGGCTGTGACAGCCCTCTCGCGCTTCCGCACGTAGTTCACACTAGATCGGTCAGCAGGAAGGCGGGCTCCACGGCAGTGAGCGCCTCAAGGATTCGGCGTGCGGTGCGAAGCCGGGTAGGGCGCCCGGAGAGGGCGTTGTACATGGTGCCGTGGGCCACGCCCGCGGCGCTGCACAGCGTGTCGGGTGTGAAGCCGCGGGTCAACATGGCCGTGCGCAACATGGCTGGCGCGAATGCTTGTCGGGCTCCGTCCCAGATGTAACTTGGATTGCCGCTCATTGTCGGTTCCGCGCGGTCCGTGCCCGGTTCTGCATGCTCTACATGGCGCTCACGTGTCCGCAAGAGATCATGCTCCTGGCGCTGACCAGCAACCGTAAAACGGTGAGAGCCGACCCTACTTGCGCGGACCCGAGTAGTCACCACCTGGCGCGCTGCTGATCGCCTTGCTCTGGCGGCGCGATGATGGGGCTTCCGCCCGCGAGGGCGATCAGGTGGACCCGCGGATGCATGGGCGTTCCTCAGTGAGGTTGACGCCCCCATGCAAGCAGTGGCCGCGTACTCCTCGCGTACTCTGCGCGTACTCCCTCCCCGGCGCTGCCTGGTACGCATCCGGAATTTGGTGGTACGGCCAGGAATATATGGACGGGAAGGGCCGCCACTGGTCCGGTTTGGTGGTACGGCCAAGCCCGCGCAAACTCACCGCGTGGAAAAACCAGTGAGTACGCTCAGCATCACCTGACGCGTTCGCGCGGTACGACGTCTCGTGTAACGATCGCGTAACGAAGCGTGCCATTGATCGAACTCGGCGCGCCGTGGCGGGTAGCAGCCGGCGGTGCCGACCCTGGTGGCTCCGGCCACTGCCGGCTGTGGTGGACCACTCAGTGACGACCACAGCGTCCCCCTCTCCCCACACGCGCCACGCTGGGGCGTCAGCATCGACGTAGTGCCCACTGCGCACGGGTGGCGGGTCGGCGCTGCGGGCTGCGTGAGTGCGTCAATCGCTCCGTACCCCGAGGGCTGCGGACCTGTGAGAAAGGGTACGGTAGGCAGTTGCCGCAGCGTCCCGACAAACGGTGTCAGGCAATGGCGCGCAGAGCTGGGTGGGCGGAACGGTGCGGCAGTGACCGGAGGGGGCGGCGTTAACCGCGGATCGGCGTGTGCATGCGGCTGGTGACGATTGGCGTGGGGTTGTTCGGGCGCGGCTGGCTCCGCGATCACCGGCGCCAGCGCGCGCCTCTGACCGTCCACGCGCCGCCACTATCCCGGAGGTCGTCAGGGGCGCCGCTGGGGCAGCACAGCGCATGTAGGGCGCGTGTCCACACCCGGCTGGCCCTGCTCCGTGCCGCTGGATGGCTCCCTGCGGCCCAGGACGGCCGTCGTACCGACGATGACACCACGGGCCGCCGATGACACCACTGGGCCGCCCGGCCTCGCCGCCGACCGGGGCGGTCTCCTGAATGGCGCACCTGAGGACTTCACATCGTGGTTGACGCTGCCAACATCTCCGCCACTCATGAGCCCCGAGAGCGGAGAATGGGCCGATTGGACGGATGGGTTTGCCGATGCCGAGGCCGAGTCCTCCGAGATTCGTCCCGGCGACCACAGCGCCGGGGGATGCGGGACACATTTGCCTCGGCGCCACCGTTGGTAGCCCAAGCGGTCGCACCAGTGCGGCGGGCAAGCTGCCGGGCGGCGCATCGACGCTGCTGCACGTCGATTCCTCGAGTGCACAGACGTCCTGGTACAGCGTTGGTCCGGGCAGCGGATTCCCGGATGGCTCCAGGGTGATCGGCGCGCGGGCAGACGGCGTACCCGTAGGAAAGGCGGGGGTTCCGGTCGGTGAGGGTGATGCCGTTGCGGAACAGGCTGCGACTGCGAGTGCCATCACGAGCGCGACTGCACCAGCCCGAATTCGATCCACGGTTGAGGGTCGGGTGACTTCGACGACTGGTCGCAGTCGGCGGACTGCGCCCGCGGTGACCGCGAAGGGTGTCTACAACGATGTCGCGCTCCAAGGACGCATGCCCGGCTTGACGCGCACTTCTGTCCTCACCGTTCGCTGTGGTCTGTCGTGGAGCAGCAGCCCAGAGTGCACGAGGCGCCGTGGCGGGCGGTCATCCACCGTACACCGAGGATAACGGCCGCTGTCACGCCGCCGCCCCCAAGTGCGGCGGCCCACTGGCCCGGGCTCTGACCGCACGGGCCGACGATCTTCAGCGTCGGGCAGACAGGCGATCGGCAGGGCGGCGTGAGGTCGCAATAGGCGCCGCTCCCGACTTTCGCAGCAATCAAATAGGCCGTCAGGACGGCCCCGACTGAGGCGGCTGAGAGGTCCCCTGTGTGCAATCCGAACGACAGATTCGCGCCGCGGCCCACCTGGCGGGTGAGCAGGTACGCGACCAGTGCGAGAAAGATGATTCCAGCCTCAGGGTCCAGCTGCGTGCGCGACGGCCCGGACAGCCCAAGGCCCAACTCGCGTGCAACGATGTACCCGACGAGCGCGCCGGCGGCACCGGCTGCGCCGAAGTTCCATCGGCTGGGATGCGATGGCATGTCAGCAGGTTATCGCGGGGTGCTGGGGCCCGTCACGACCCGATGCCATTTCGGACTGATCACCGCGATCGTGTTCTCAACGCTGCGTGGCTCCGCCAGTCCGCTACGCAGGCGTGCAACCGGGCCGGCACATACGCACAGAGCGCGTCTGAGTCCGCTCGCGGTTTGCCTCGGCTGGTGGAGCGCGGCGGGACCGGGTACTGTCTTGACATGAGGTGTTGTCAACCCGATTAAGGTGTTGTGCCCATCGTCGGCGTTGTCGACTCGAAGCTTCGGCAAAGACTGGGGAGGCATATACTGCGGATATGACACTCCGGCCCGCGATGAACCGATCTCGCACCTATGTACTCGGGGGTGTCGGAGCGATCGTCTTAGGTGCCGCGTGCCTCGATTTCTTTCCGCCATTCGCCCTGTTGGAGGTCGTTGCGGGGACCTTAGTACTCATTGCTCGTCGCTCCGCGGCCAGCCTCACCGCACTTCTTCCAACAGCTCTGATTCTTGCCTCGGCGATCAAGGGCATGGTCACGGTCAGCGGACCAGCCAACCCGCTCATGCTTTCGGTTGCGGTGGCCTGTGTGCTCGTGGCTGCAGGCTTACTGCGAGGCGGCGCCGTTAGGGCCGCGGAACACGCGCCGCGGTAGTCGGCCTCAACCCCCTCCGGCTGTCGAGCTGACCGGAGAACTGATCAAAATGGATACCCGTTGCCCGCTCTGCCGTACCAGCCACTGAGCAGCCAGGTGCATTGACCGCCCTTGAAGTAGAAGTCAACCTTCCAGATCCAGCCTCCGTTCGCGTAACCGTCGATCTCCTGTTGATAAGTGACGGTCGTCGTTTGAAACCCACAGAAGGTGTCATCCTCAAAGTGGGCACTGCTATACGCCTGGACCCTTGAACACGTCGGCGATCCGTTGAAATAAGACGATTGGACGTACCAAAACGTCTGAGAGTGCCACTGCAGTTCCTGCTTGGCGTGCCACGCACCCCAGGCCGCGCAATTATTTGCCGGAGTCCACGAGACTTCATCCGCGACCTCGTTCACGATGATACCTACTGGGTCTTTAGTCCACGTGTCCATCCAGGCTGATGGATCCCCCGAACCAGACTGCGGATGCTCGCCGGGTCCAGATACGCTGGCGTACGACGAGCTTGTTCCGGCGCGGTGACCCAACACCGCTTCTTGACCCGTCGATCGGCCAACGGCTATTAGCATCTGGCAGGTGTCTGGGTCGTAGGCCAGCTCGGCTTCATCGACCGTCGCGCTGGCAGATGTCATTGGCGTTGCCGTGGATATCGCGCATCCACTGGCACCTTTGACGCCCTGGATAACGCTCCGACTCGCCTCGATGAAGTCCTTGGGAGCAGCGTAACGGACAACGTGAGTACCACTGAGGCTTTCGACGGGTGACGCCTGAGCTTCCGCGGGTAGAGCACCCCACGCACCCATTGACACGGCCACAGCCAACGCGGCGAGCAGGCTTAGCTGCCTTACGCCGAACACACGACGGCTTAGCATGACGTCAGTACTACCGTCATCGCAGCCTTAGCGACAATCGACGTGGACCGTGCCGCCGCTGTCATGCAGCGTTGACGTGTATCTCTCCCGCCCACACCAACTCCTCGGGCGAATCCCGTAATTTCACCTGCCCGACAAACGGGTGGCTGAGGTGGACGGAGAGCCACAGGTCTCGCGGCGGACACCGCGATATTGCGGACTATGCTCCTCGCTCCATCAAGAATTCAAGGCCTGGTCCGGGCGTCGCATCCAGCCGGCGACGACATCGTGACCGAGTGCAGCGCGGTCACCCCCAGATGGCCCGGTAGCCGACGAGGATGGCCGTCGCCAGGCGCATCGCCGGGCCAATTGCCGAGGTCGGCGCGGATGATGCTGGCCGACGGTGACCCGCCACCACCAGAACCAACAGCCCGACAGCCGGGGTCAGGGCCTCCGGAACTCAACTGGCGTCGCGACCAGCGACTGCATCAGAGCGTCCTTCCGCGGTGGATTGACGGGCACATGCAAGGACGGGCTGCGTCCCCCTCCCGTACTTCTCGCGTACCCGTCGGTCGGCTCGCTCGATCAGCGGTCGAATGGCGGTGCGGCCAGGTTCAGCGCGGCGAGACGGCGCGCCTTGACGACCGGGTTGGCGGCATGCCCAGGGGCACCGGGAACTCATGAGTGGCGCGTCGAACGGCAGTAGGGCGGCCAGCGGCCTGTGCGGCCCGAGGCTCGCCCCGGACGGCTTGGGTAGGAGGTGGTCGCCGGTGCACGGCCCCAGAGAGCGCGCTGAGCGCTGCGTAAGCGGGCAGCCGTCCCGCAACGGTTAGCTGCCGTTAGGCACGCCACACCCGCGGTCAGCACCCATCCCCTCAGCCGCCCCGCGCAGCCATCGTCGCCTATCCAGACCTGCGCGCCATCGCCTAGCGTTGTTTGTCGCAACGCCGCGATAGTGCCTACCGTACCCTTTCTCACAGGGCGGTTTGCCGGGTGCGCCGCGAACGACGCGTTGGGGACGTAGACGTGGAAGTACGGCCACCAGCGGCGGCCATGGCCGCGCCGGGGTGAACCGGACGACCTTCGCCCCCAACATCGGAGATCTTCCGAGTCATCGCTGCCCGTTTCAGGGCTGTCAGGCCGCGGCGGGGTCACCGTCGAGGCGGTCGACGGGATGCGCACCCGGCTGGAAGCGCTGCTCCACGGCACCTACCGGAGACCCTCGAGGGCGACTCTGCCGGCGCGCAGCTCGACCTCGCCACCGCGGTCACCGCCGATGGGTCACCCACATCAGGCTGCCGGCGCTGGCGGTCATGCACGACCTGGCGCAGATGGCCCGCGTCCTCCTCCACGACCTGAAGCGGCGTCGTACCCCCGCGGCTTCAGGAGCCGGCGCCACGGCCGGGTGCATCGGGTCCTCGGTGAGTTCGCGGCCGCGGGCCATCTGCGCCAGGTCGCGTCCTGCGGGCGGGGCTAGGTCCCCACCGCGGCAAGACCCGCGAACTCGTCCACCGTATGCCCTCGGATCGTAGCGCCGAAGGCGTTTGAATTCTCTGGCACAAGTCGGCCCTTCGCGTCGATGGAAGAGATCCCGGCTCCGGGTTCGGTGCGAAGCATGCCGCGGGAGTCCCGCGTAAGCATAAGGAGCACATGGTCGCCCGGTATTAGAAGGCGATCAGTATCAAATTCAGCTAGAGCACCGGTAGACCCCTGGGCAACCGGCCCGCCCAACTGCCGCACGGTCAAAGTCCCGCTGACTGCGCCCTTGATGGTTCGTTCGACCGCAAAGGTAACAGTCGCCAGCGGCATGCCCCCCGACGGATTCGCCGCAAACGAGACCGCGGAAACGGTGCCAACAACGATTGCCGTCGATGAGGATGAGGCAGCGCCAAGCGAAAGCGGAGGTGCGGCGAACGTCTCAACCTTGATGATTGGCAGCGAACGAAGATTTCCGTGCTTCGCTTGGAAGTCGAGTAGGAACTTGTTGTTCGCGTCCTGTGCTTGCTGCTGAACGGCCTGTTGGTAGGCCTGGCGCTGCGCCTCAGTCATGCCAGCCTCCGGATTCGTTAGATTCTGCTTAGGGTTGCCGGAGTTCAGGCTGGCCTGCGCCACAATGACGCCTCCGAAGAGTGCGGCGGCGCAAAGGGCAAGAATCAACCGGGATCGGCGTTTCGTTCTCATTTCTCAAGCCTCCAGATGGTCCCAGCAGCCGAGCGATACGCTCGCGCTGCAGCCCTTGGTGCACATGGCTTGCACGGCGATCAGAACTGTGAGTTGTAGATACATCGCGTTCCGCCCGTCCCGTTGGCGCCGACAGGGTTAGTGGCACATGCCGGTTTCGGCCCAAGGTCGTTGCTGTTTGGGGACTGCAAGGTGGTGCCCTGGGTCATGAGCGCCTGGTTGCTCCCGGCCGGACCATGGTGGGCCAGCCCATATGAGTGTCCGATCTCGTGGCCAGAGATGGAGATGATCAACGAACCGTAGGCGTCGTCTCCACTTGTCAGAAAGATCCCCGACCACACGATGTCGCCAGCGTTGTTCGAGGTCGGACACTGGCCGTTTACGCAATTCCACGTGTACCCATTAGGAGCTACCTGGTTATCGTCGCGCTTGAAGTAATCCCAGGAATCATTGGTACGCGCACCGGAGCTGCAGTATTGCGGGCCGGGTGCTCTGTCCCAGTTATTACACGCGGTAACGGTGTAGTTCCACAGCGTGTTGTCGTTTAGCTGGTTGATGATCCGCAGGTAGATCGTGTGCCCGTTTCCCGAATAGAAAGCCGTGCGGCACATCTCAGGCGTGCCTGCCCTCCAGCAGTCGCCTCCCGCGCCCCCAGCGGGGTATTGGTGTCCGGCCAGGGCTAGAGTCGGGCTCAGGGCCATACCTAACGCGAAGAACGCCATCGGGAGGCCAACAAACTCGAGGAACCCCCGGAACATTCTTCGCAAATGTCGGGTCCGGACGGGCACCTCCCTTTGGCGATGGTGGCGCTCCATCGCCTTACCTCCATGAGACGGGCACGGGACGCAGGGCAGTTGGGCCCACTACCCCCAGTAAAGAAGAACATGCGTCGCGCTGGTTGTCAATAGCTGTCCGGCGAGACGGCCGGGTGACGACGCCGATTGCCTGAGAGGGACCGCACCGAAACGCTTGTCTGCTCCGGCCCGTCAGGGACGTGTCAGGTCCTCTCTCCGCTACTGCATGAGATCTCAACGAGCTCCCGACGGAGTCCGGCTGGCAGGACAACCTGCTGTGCGTGGGAGCTCCGATGGTGACATGGCCCGGCGAATCTCGATTCGGGGCTCTACGACGACGCGTACACTCGCACGGCAGAGGTCGGGGGTTCGAGTCCCCCCCGCTCCACTGGGGCGAAGGGGGGAATTGAGTTCCCCCTCGCTATTCCACGCGAAGGACGACGGGTCTCGTCGCTGCCGGGCGGCGGCGGCGGCGCTTGCGCAGGTTCACGATGGTGCTGGTGTCCGCGGGCGCCGCCGCCCGCGTGATGCGGTCGCGGCCGCCCTGCTTGGCGACGTACATGGCCCGGTCCGCCGCCGCGATCAGAGGCTCGAGGTCGCCGGCGTGCTCGGGGTAGGCGGCGATGCCGATCGAGGCCGTGAGACGCGGCAGGCCGCAGCCCTCGGGGAGGGCGATGTCCCGCACGGCCACGCGGACCGCCTCGGCGACCACCGCCGCGCCATCCGCGTCGCAGTCCTGGAGGAGGGCGACGAACTCCTCGCCCCCGAGCCGCACCACGGCATCCATGCCCCGCACGGTGGAGCGCAGGCGCGCTGCCACACGTTGGAGCACGAGGTCGCCGGCGGCGTGGCCGCCACCATCGTTGACCCTCTTGAAGTGATCGAGATCGATGAGCAGGAGGGAGAGCGGCTTGCCCTCGCGTGCGGCTCGCAGGAGGTCGCGCTCGCCGGTGTCGCGCAACCAGCGGCTGTTGTACAGGCGGGTCAGTGGATCGGTCATGGCCGCGCTGAGCAGCTCCGAATACAGCTGGGCGTTCCTCCACGCCGCAGCGGCGATGTGCGCGAAGAGTGAGGCAGCTTCGACCTCCCGGTCGCTGAACTGACCCAGGCCGAGCCGCCAGCAGTTGATGATGCCGAGCTTGTGCTCGCCGGCGACCAGCGGGATGAGCAGGAGGGACTCGTCGACCACCGGCGTCCCGGGGACCTGCCGGGCCAGGGGATGCTTGGACGTGTCGGGGACGTTCTCCGGCCGGCCCCTCGCGAAGGCCCACCCGGTGAGCCCCGCGTCGAGCGAGAAGCTGTCGGCCAGCAGCTCGTCGCGGTCGGTCCCGGTGGCGTACATCGGCACCATGCGGTGGGTCTCGTAGTCGGCGGCGAAGATGGCCATCTCGCTGACCGGCACCACCCCGAGCATCAGCTCGGCCATCACCCCAACGATGCGCACCGGGTCGTGCTCGTTCTGGAGTGCCAGGGCGGCAGCGCTCAGCGCTCGCGGCAGCCCGCGTCCGCGCAGTGAGGGCGGTGCGGCGGCTCGGAGACTCGGCGCATCGCCGGGACCCGCCGCGTCGGGCTGAAGGATCTCCCGGGTACGCGACACGTGCTGGCGCGCGAACCAGGCCGCGTCGACCACCTCAACTCTGTCGTGGCCATCGAGCGCCGCGGTGAGCACGGGCATTCCCGGCAGCCACCCCTGCCCGAACATGACTCCGAGCGTGGAGAGCATCTCCCGCTCAGCCTCGGTCTCGATGCCCTCGGCGATCAGCCGGGCGCCGATGTGGCCGCTGAACGAGAGCAGCGCCACCACCAGCGCGCGGCGCGCCCGGTCCGAGTCGACGGCATGGATCAGCGAGCGGTCGACCTTGATGAACTCCGGGCGCAGCTCGGCGATGACGCGCATGCTCGCGTGCCCTGCGCCGGCGTCGTCGACGGCGATCCGGAAGCCTCCGGCGCGAACCTCGGCGGCGATCCGTTGCAGACGGGCGAGGTCGGTCACGGGCTCGCGCTCGCTGAACTCGAGCACGACCGAGCGGGGATCGACTCCGGCCTCGCGGACGGCGTCGTTGAGCGCCGCCATGCCGGCTCGGTCGAGCAGGGTGCCGATCAGGACATTGACGAAGAGGTCGGCCTCCCCGAGCTTCGGCGCCTCGGCGAGCGCTGCGCGCAGGCAGGCGAGGTCGACGCGGTTCTGCATGTTGAGCGAGGAGGCCGACGCGAACAGCTCGTCGGGGGTGCGCACCTGGGCGCGCGGAGGGAAGCGCGCCAGGGCCTCGTAGCCGATGACGCTGCGATCGTGCAGCCGGATGATCGGCTGCACCGCGGCCGCGATCGAGTTGTCCATGAGCAGGGAGTCGAGAACCCGGCGCAGGCGGGCGTTGGGGCGCGCCGGGGTGAGCGTCGGGAACCGCTCCACGTCCGGCTGGCGGTCGGGGGCCCAGGCGGCCGCGAGCATCGCTGCGGCCGCCTCGATGGTCGGCACCATCTCGTCGGAGACTCCGGGGCCCCAGGCCGCGACCACCGCCGAAACCCGATCGCGGCTCATCACCGGGACGGAGATCACGGCGCCCTCGTCGCCCGGGCTAGGCAGGAACTGAGTCAGATCCGACGCGGAGTTGAGGCTGCGCAGCGTGGCGACCGCTCCCGCAGGTCCGTGGTACGCGGAGCGCAGGTGCACGGGGTGGCGAAAGGCATCGACGCCCTCGAACGGGATCCTCATCCCGACCAGGCGGGTCGCCAAACTCGCCGGCAGCCGCAGACCGAGCTTGGACGGCACGTTGATGGCCACGATCACCGCCACGTCCGCATGGATGGTGGCCACTGCGGCGGCGAGGCCCAGGGGCGCCATGGCGCGGACCACCTCGAGCGCGGCCGCCTCCGCATTTCCGATCCCGGGCAGGCGTTGTCCCAGGCGTGTGAGGGTTGTCAAGCGCGGGTCGTCGGAAAGGCGCACGCGATCAGTGTGGTCGGGCCCGATTTGCGGGCCGTGACGAACCCGTCGCGTCCCGGCGGCGGATCGGCACGCGCGCCGTCGTCAGTGGCTGGAGAGAGCCGACGCGATGTGGGCGCGGAGGTTGTCGGGGCTCAGCTCACCGACCAGCTCGGCGGCCACGTGCCCGGTCCTGTCGACGACGAAAGTGGTCGGAGGACCGGCGACCTCGAAGTCGACCACGACGGTTTGCTGGGCGTCGATGAGGTTGTCGTAGGTGACCGCATAGCGGGCGACGTACGCCTGGGCCGCCCCGCGATCGACGTCGACGCTGACCCCGAGGAAGTGGACGCCGCTGGCGGCCTCCTGCCGGGCCAACGCGTTCACCGCCGGCTGCTCGGCCTGGCAGGGCGCGCACCATGACGCCCAGAACACCAGCACCACCACCGATCCCTGCAGCGCGGCCAGCGACTGCCGATGTCCCTCCAGGGACGTCCCGGCGAGCGCTGGTGCGGTGTCGCCGGGATGCACGCCGACACGCGGGGTGGCCGCGCTGCCGCCGGCGCTGCCGCATCCCGCCACAGCGAGTGCGGCGACCAAGCAGAGCTGCCGAGCCAGCCGCACCCGCGGAGCCGGCGTCAGCCGCCCAGCAGCGCGGCCGCGGCGGCCAGCGCGAACACCGCGGCTAGGTAGAGCAGCGAGTAGTGGAAGAGGCGGGCCACCCCGCGCACGGTGCCACCGCGGAGCGCGCGCACCGCCAGCGCCAGGTAGTAGAGGTTGAGGCCGGCGACGGGGACGGCGTAGACGAGACCGAAAGCCAGGCCGGGCAGCAGGCTGACAGGCACGAGCACCAGCAGGTAGGCGAGGATCGCCCTCAGGGTGGCGCGCTCGCTGGCGACGGCAGGCAGCATCGGCACCGTGGCGCCCGCGTAGTCACGGCGGTACACGAGGGCCAGCGCCCACGAATGCGGCGGCGTCCACAGGAACACGACGGCGAACAGCACCACGGCCAGCCAGCTGATGCGACCGGTGGCGATCACCGCGCCGACCAGCACCGGGACGGCCCCGGCGGCGCCACCGATGACGATGTTCTGGGACGTGCGCCGCTTCAGCGTCATCGTGTACACACCGACGTAGTAGGCGGTTCCGAGCAGCGCCAGCCCAGCCGCTGCGGCGCTGGCAGCCCACCAGAGCACGACTGCCGCCACGGCGTTGAGGACAAGCCCGAACACCACGGCGTGCCACGCGCGCAACCGGCCGCTGGGAAGTGGCCGACTGGCGGTCCGCCGCATCACGGAGTCGATGTCCCGATCCCACCAGCAGGTGAGCGCACCACTGCCGCCGGCGGCGCAGAATCCGCCGACCAGCGCGGCGAACAGTTCGCGCAGGCTGGGCAGCGCTCGCGCCACCACCACCATCGCGGTGAGCTCGGTGATCAGCAG
>QHBU01000254.1 GCA_003244045.1 Candidatus Aeolococcus gillhamiae | reverse complement strand
GGATAGGTGGGGCCGCTCGCACCCCGCTGCAATGACTCCTTGGCCGTCTCCACGTCCTGTTTCACCGTCTCCACCGTCTGTTCGGGCATGGGGCTGACTTCGGCCAACTTGGCCTTGCCTTTGAGGGCGGCAACAGCGGCCACGGCGAGGAGCAGAACTCCCACGACGAGGAAGGCCAGCCCCGTGGCGATGAGCTCGGCCAGGCCCCAGGCGGCAGCGAAGGCCAACACGATGGCGGCGATGAAGGCCACCACACCTGCCGCGGCGAAGGCGCCAATACCCTTGCCGGCTTTGCTCACTTCCTCCTTGACCTCTGCCTTGGCCAGCTCCATCTCCTTGCGGACGAGAGCCTGGACCTGGCTGGTCAGATCGGAGAGCAGCTCACCCAGCGGCCGTTCCTCATCGGGCGATGACGTAGGGTTCACCATCACCTCCCCCCGGCCATGGGAGACGACTCGGCGTCTTCTTCGCCCTTGGAGGCGCGCACGGCACGGCCCACGCCGAAGCCGGCCGCCATCGCGCCCAGAAGGAAGGTGCCGGGGCGACGGCGAGCGAAGGCCTGCAGGTCGCCGAGCACGGCGGTCAGACCCTGTCTTTCGATGTCGGTGGCCAGGCTGTAGACCCGATCCGCAACGTCATAGACGGCGGTGGCGGCATCGGACACGTAGGGCGCCAGCGTGTCGGCGTCGTCGGGTCGGCCCTCGGCCAGGGCCTGGACCTCGTCGCCCAGCTCCGACAGCGTGTCGGCCAGGCGCCGGGACTGTGTCTTGGCCTGGGACTCGAGCTGGGACAGGGCCTCCTCGCCAAGGGTACGGGCTTGGTCGACCACCTCTCCCCGCACCTGGTCGGCCTGCTCCTTGGCCGTGGCCCCGACCCGGCGGGCCTGACGGGCGGCCACGCCCACCACCGCTTGGCCCTTCTCCTGGGCCGTCGACGCCACGGCTTGGGCCTCGTCGGCGGCCTTGGATGCCACCTGTTGGCCCTCCTCGGCGGCCCGTGAGCCGGCTCGGGCCGCGGGCAATTCTGTGGTCCGCGGCAGGCGCGGTGGCCGGCCCGGCCTCGGTGCGCCGCCCTGCCTCGCCGGTGTGGGTGGTCGTCGTGCCATCAGTACTGCCTCCTCATGTGTTGGTTGAAGCGCTGAGCCGATCCCTGACTTGCCAGATGGCGCCGCCCCTTTCGGTCGACCGTGGTCCACCGCCGCAGGGGGGGCCGTCCGGACTGAGCAGTTGGGGGTCTTGGCCTAGTCCTTGCCGAACATCTTTCCCAGACCGCCGAGCTTGCCGTCGAGACGGCGGGGTCGACCCCTGTGCTCAGCGCTTCTTTGGCTCGCGCTCGACGTCGATCTGTTCCCTGCGGATCTCTTCGGAGACCGTGCGCTCCTCGGTGGAGGTGTCGGTATCCACTCTCAACCGCTCCTTGGGCACCGCCTGCTTGTCGACGATGGGCGGACCCGAGATCAGTGCCGGCGAGCACGAGGTCGTCCTCAGCGAGGAGGAGGTCGTCGTCGACAAGCAGGCGGTG
>QHBU01000253.1 GCA_003244045.1 Candidatus Aeolococcus gillhamiae | reverse complement strand
GTGGCGGTGGCGCGCGGGGGCCTCGACGTGGGCTGATGGCGCGGCAAAGACGGTTGCCTCGTCGTGGTCGTGGACCTCGGCTGGCGAGTGGACATGATCGTGGACAACCTCGAGCGGTTCGAACCCTGACCGTCGGGAACGAGCCCAGTTCACGCCACGCCTCACACCCGAGAACACGAGCATCCACCGGCTTCGCATGCGGAAGTCTCTTCCGTGCTTGGCCAGGGCGTAGAAGACGTATACGCCCAGCACGATGAGCGTTGTGCCCACCAGGCGCTCCATCACCGTGTCCACCGAGGCGGGCAGCTGGGCCGCGGCCACGATGGCAGCGAAGCCCAGGGCGAACACCACCAAGGCGTGGCCCAGGGCATAAAGGGTGGCGAAGAACATCGAGCGCCGGCTGTCGTCCTGCGAGCTGGTGATGTCGGTGAGAGCGGCGATGTGGTCCCAGTCGATGCCGTGGCGGAACCCGAACCCGAAGGTGGTGAGCACCAGGCCGACATGGAATGCCTTGTTGGCACCAACCTCTCCCAGCACATTCGACATGCAGTGCCCTCCCCGGTCAGCGAACCCCTACCACCCTAGATGCAACCAGGCCGCAATAGCTGTCAATCGCCCACTGCTCAGATCGGGGGCCAGCCCAATCCTGCGAACCAGCGCTGGAGAGGGCGGAAGAGCGCCACCCATTGGCCACTGACGTATCCCAACCCGACCACCACCAGCAGCACGCCACCGGCGCGCTCGATGGCCCGGCCATGGCGGCGCAACCAGCCGAGGGAGCGGCCGAGGCGTTGGTAGCCGACGGCGATGGCCACGAACGGCACCCCCAGCCCCATGGAGTACAGGGCCAGGAGAGCTCCTCCGCCCAGCGCCGAGCCCGATGACGCCGCCAGCGCGAGGATGGCGGCCAGCACGGGGCCGATGCACGGCGTCCACCCGGCGGCGAAAGCCATGCCTAGCGGCAGGGCGCCGAGCCTTCCCCTGGGCAGCCGGTGGGGATCGAGGCGCAGCTCTCGTTGCAGCCATCCCCGGGGGATGACCCCGAGGGCGGCCAGGCCCATGGCCAGGATGAACACCCCCGCCACCCGGGTGATCGCCGGCAGGTTGCGCAGCAACGCGGTGCCCACAACAGACGCGGTGAGCCCGAGGATGGTGAAGACGATGGTGAAGCCGGCGACGAACAGCAACGACGACTGCAGTGCCAGCCGCCGGGCATCAGCCTGCGGGAGCTCACCCACCGGCAACGACGAGACGTAGGACACGTAGCTCGGGATGAGGGGAAGACAGCACGGGCTGGTGATGGAAACCAGCCCGGCCAGCACAGCCAGAACAGGCAGCGCCACAGTGCTCATGCTGGCATGCAGCGGCTCAGCAGCACGGCGAGCGGCCCGAGCTGGGCACCCTGGGTGGCCAGCGCGCCCAAGGAAGCCACTACCAGACCCACCATCGGCAGGCAGACCGCAAGGGCGGGGCGCAGTGACCTGGTGGGCGGCGGCGCCTCCAGGGCCTGGATGCGCTCCAGGGTCGTGGCCGCCGCACCGAAGGCAGCAAGGTCCTCGGAGACCTGGGCGTAGCAGACGTCGATGAGCGCCTGCCCGACGCATCGGCGGTCGCCGGCGGCCGCGGCGTCCTCGTCGGACCAGCGTTCAAGGCCAGCTCGCAGGGCCACCGAGCTGGCCCCGGTGCCGGGCGACAGGGAAAAGGCTCGGCTGACGACGGCCGCCAGCCGCAAGTACCGGTCGTGGTGGTGGTCGAGGTGTGAACGCTCGTGGGCCACCACGGCGTCGAGATGGCTGGGAGGCAGGGTGTCGGCCAGCCCCTGGGAGATGACCACCTGTGCGGGCCGGCCCGCGACGCTGAGCGCGAACATCCGATCCGAGGGCAGGATCACCAGCTCCCATCCGTCGAAGCGACGATGCCGGCCCAACCAGGGTTCTATCCGGCCGAGGTGCTCTGATCGGCGGGCGCCGTTCCAGGCCCGCCGCCGGGCGACGAGGGTCCACGCGAGGAGGCCGGTAGCTGTCCAGCCCACCACAGGCCCGCCCCGGGGAGCCAGCGGGCCGAGCGCCCGCGAGCAGGCCGCGGCCAGCGCTGAGCCGTGGGCGGCGCCGAGGACCGCCGGGAGGGCAGTGATCGCCAGGGCCGCCTCCAGTGCCAGGCCTCCGAGCACTAGGGACAGCGCCGCCAGGCGCGACCAGTCCTGAGGAGGCAGGTGCCGCCCCCACCGCCGGGCCCGGCCAGGCAGTGCCAGCAGACCCGCCCCTCCGAGCATCACCACCAGAATCACCGGGGTCGTCTCCTGGCCGAAAGCAGGCGCCGGAGCTCGGCCCGGTCGTGGTCGGGAAGGGTCTCGACGAAATGGTTGAGAACCCCGCTGCGATCAGCCAGGCCGGCCAGGACCTCACCCATCCGGCGGGCGGCGTCCTCGTCACGCGTCATCACGGGCTGGTAGGAGAAGGCCCTGCCGCTCCGGCGCCGCTCCAGGCGGCCCTTCTGCCAGAGGCGCACGAGGATCGTCATCACCGTGGTATAGGCCACCGGGTGCACCGGCGAGATCCGGTCGTGCACCTCGCCCGCCGTCTGCCAGTGGCCGGTATCCCAAAGCACCCCCATGACCGCAGCCTCGAGCTCACCCATCGCCAGGCGGCGCAGCTGGTTCATCGTCGCCGACCCTACGGCGCGCGGAGCACCGCGAGCTACTCGGTGTCGTAGTCTGAGACCTGTCATGCCGCCGATGTCTCGCCGCGAGTTCCTGGTCTTCTCCGGCGCGGCCACCGCCGCCCTGAGCGCCTGTGCCAAGTCGCCGGCGGCGATCAAAGCGGGCGATGCCGCGGTGGCCGCCGCCGAACGCAGGCGCCGCAATCCTCAGGCGCCGGTGAGGGAGGTGTCGCTCACGGCAGGCAGGGTCAGCCTCGACACCGGCCGCGGGTCGGTGACCACCTGGGGCTACAACGGCACGGTGCCCGGACCCGAGATCAGGCTCACCAAGGGTGACGTCCTCCGGGCTTGGCTCACCAACCAGCTCCCTGAGCCCACCTCCATCCACTGGCACGGCCTGGCCATACGCAACGACATGGACGGTGTTCCCGGCACCACCCAAAAAGACATCGCGCCGGGCGCCACCTTCACC
>QHBU01000252.1 GCA_003244045.1 Candidatus Aeolococcus gillhamiae | reverse complement strand
CCCGGTCGGTGGCCGGGGCGCCGACGAATGGCTGGCGGTGCTGGTCCGCTTCCTCGGCGCGGGCACCCGGGAGTGGCGGTCGCCGCTGCCTCATTCGGGTCGCCTGCTGGTTCGCGACCACCGCGGCGGTGCCCTTGCTGTGCTCCCGGCACAACCGGCCTTTCCACCGGTGCTCAACGATTGCCTGCTGCTGTCGGTGGCGGTGCCTCGGGGCCAGCTCGGGGTCATCCACGACCGCCGCCGGGGTACCTACACGGCGGTGATCCGGGTGCGCGATCGCGACGACGGGTCCTCCTCGTTCGGCCTCCTCGACAACGAGACAAAGGCCAGCCGCATGGCCGGCTGGGGCGCCGCCCTGATCAGCCTGGCCCAGCTGGGTTCACCGGTGCACGCGGTTCAGCTGCTGGTTCGTACCGTTCCCGCCGACGCCGCCGGGCTCGCCCACTACCTCAGCGAGCGGCGCGTCGCGGACGTGCGCAGTCCCATCCTGCGCTCCTACCTCAGCCTGCTCGACGACGCCGTCCAGGTCACCCAGGCCCAACAGATCTACATCGCCGTCCAGATCAGGGCTGCCCAGGCCCGCCGCGCCATCCGGGAAGCCGGCGGCGGCGATGCCGGCGCCGGGGCGCTGCTCGCCGATCAGGTCGACGCCTTCCAGCGCCAGCTCGCCGCTGTCGACATCGGCGTCGACGGCGCCCTGCCGCCGCGATTGCTGGCCCGGGTGTTGCGTGAGGCCTGGGACCCAGCCGCTGCTCCGCTTTTCCAGATCGCCCCCGACGGTGTCGACCCCGCCGGCGCCGGCCCCCTGGTGGCCACTCGGAGCTGGCGGTCGTACAGCACTGATTCCGGCAGCCAGAGCGTCTCCTGGTGGGTCAGCGACTGGCCACGCTCTCCGGTCGGCCCCGACTACCTGCTCCCGTTGCTGCTCGGCACCGAGGCGCGGATGAGCTTCTCGCTGACCCTCCAGCCGGTCGACGGCATCCGCGCTCGACGCGACCTCGAGGCAGCCCAGACCGAGCACCTCGCCGACGAACAGCTCCGCGTCCGTCACGGTTTTCGAACCAGCGTCGACAGGCAGCGCCAGGCCGCGGCTGTCGAACGGCGCGAGGCCGAGCTCGCTGATGGTCATGCCGACTGCCGCTTCAGCGGTCACGTCACGGTCAGCGCTGGCAGTGACGGGGAACTCCAGCGCGCCTGCGACGAGGTGACCCGAAAAGCCACCGCCGCCGGCCTCGACCTGCGCCGCATGGATGGTGAGCACGATCTGGGCTTCAGCTACACCCTGCCCCTGGCCCGAGGGCTGTGGTGACGATCCTCGGTCGCCTCGCCCGGGCCCCCGCCCATCGCGCCACCACCGCGCAACTCCAGTCCGTCTACCCGGCGATCGCCCGGGGCGACTCGGTGGGTCGGGGCGTCTGCATCGGCCGTCACGTCCACGGCGGCTTCTTCACCTACGACCCCTGGGAGCTGTACGCGACCGGGGCTCTGACCAACCCCAACATGCTCATCCTCGGCCAGCTGGGCCGAGGCAAGAGCGCGCTGCAGAAGTGCTACGTGCTCCGCCAGCTCGTCTTCGGCCGCCACGCGCTGATGCTCGACCCCAAGGGGGAGAACGGAGCCCTCTGCGCCGCCGCCGGCTGCACTCCAATCGCGCTCCGCCCCGACGGCGACATCCGGCTCAACCCTCTGGAGCTGGGCGATGCCGACGCTGGCGATGCCGGAGCTCGACTCCAGGAACGGGTCCGCGTCCTTGCCGCCCTGCTCGGCGCCTCACTGGGTCGGTCGCTCACCTCCGAGGATCGTCTCGCCGTCGAGCTGGCCATCGATGCCGCCTCGCAGTGGACTCGTGGCCAGGCGCCCACCCTGCGCGCGGTGGTCGAGGCCATGCTCGCGCCCGCCGAGGAGGCCGCGCGGGCGGCGTGGTCCAGCGTCGACCAACTCGCCGCCACTTCCCGCGGGGTGGCCCTGGAGTTGCGTCGCCTCGTCAATGGCGACCTCCGGGGAATGTTCGACGGCCCCACTTCGGAGGGCATCGACCTCACCGCCCCGGTGGTGAGTTTCGACCTCAGCGCGGTGTACGGCTCCAGCGCCCAGGCAATCCTCATGGCCTGCGTCGACGCCTGGTTCCGCAGCGTCCTGGGCCGCCGCGACGCCGTCAAGCGGATCGTCGTCCTCGACGAGGCCTGGGCGCTGCTGCGCAACCTCGAGACCGCCCGCTCGCTGGCCGCGTCGTACAAGCTGGCTCGCTGGTCGGGGGTTCAGTACCTCGCCGTCCTCCACCGCCTCACCGACATCGACGCCGCCGGCAGCGCCGGATCCGAACAGGTCAGCCTTGCCCAGGGCCTGCTCCGCGACTCCGGAACCGTCGTCGTGTACGGCGGCCAATCCGCGGCCGAGGTCGCCGTCTCCCGCGAACTGCTCGGGCTCAACGACATCGAGGCCGACCTCCTGCCCGGCCTGCCCAGGGGAAGAGCCTTGTGGCGCCTCGGTGATCGCTCCTTCCTGGTCGACCACCTGGTCGGCCGTGACGAGCGAGCCGTCATCGACAGTGATGCGCAGATGCGCATCGGTTCGGCGGTCGCGTCGTGAGCCGTCCGCTCCGCCGCGTCCGCCGGATCACCCTCGGGCTTCCGTGCGGCTGCGCGCTGCTCCTGCTGGCGTTGCTGCTCGCCCTGCCGCTGCTGTTCGCCAACGTGGGCGGCGGCGCCAGCGCCGACGCCAGCTCCGCCGGGACGCTCAGAGCTGCGGGCACCGGCGTCGCCAGCTCGGGCGGCCCGGTGGGTACGCCAGTCCGGACCGATCTCCGTCCCCTCTTTCCCTGGACTCCTGCCGGCGGACTGGCGACCGGGAGCTGGCCGTGGGGCCAGTGCACCTGGTTCGTCGTTTCCCAGGGGCGCCAGGGCGGCAGCCACCGCGTCACCTGGAGTGGCAATGCCGCCGACTGGTACGCCAACGCCGAGGCCGCCGGGGTTGTGGTCGCCCCTGCCAGCGCCACGCCGGAGCCGGGATGGATCGCCGTCTTCGCCCCCGGCCACGGCTCCGATAGCTCGGTGGGCCACGTCGCCGTGGTGGTCGGGGTTCAGCCGGCCAGTGGCTCCTACACGGTGGCCGAGATGCACGTGCTCGGCCTCGGCGTGGCCGACCTGCGCACGTTGTGGCTGCACGGCACCAGCCCGCTCCTGGAGGGATGGATCGCATGAGCCGCCCGCCGATGCGCAACGGCAGCGGCGGCCCGACCGCCGAACCACTCGCGGCCCAACTCCTCGTCCCCATCGGACTGGTGATCGCCGGCACGATGGCCTGGCTCGACGCCGCCGCGCTGCTCAGCAGCCTGCTCAGCGGCCACGGGTTGCCGGCGCTGCGTGGCGGCTGGCTGATTGGGCCGCTCCACCTCCTCGCCCACGCCGCCAACACCGGCGCTGCCTGGGTGACGCCGTTGGCAGCGCCGCCGACCTGGCTGTACCTCAGCACCGCAGGGGTCCTCGGCACCGCCGCGGTGGTGGGCGCCGTCGTTGCCTGGAATTGGTGGAGCGAACGCCGCGGCCGCCCTCGCGCGGCCCGCAAGCGCCACGGCTTCCTCGGCCGACGCGAGGCCAACTCCCTCTTCGGGGAGTCAGCCGCCCGGCGCCAGGCCGCGCAACTCCACCCCTCACTGTCGGCGAGCGAGCTGCGCCGGCGGCCCATCGCGGAGCTGGCCATCCCCCTCGGACTCTGTGAGGGCACGGCCGTCTTTGCCAGCCACGAGCTCGCCGTCGCGGTCCTTGCCGGGATGCGCCAGGGCAAGACCACCGGCCTGCTCGCCCGCGTGGCCCTCAGCCACCGCGGCCCCCTCCTCTATACCACCACCAAGCCGGACGACCTCGCGCTCTTCTTTCAGCTCCCGGCGGGCAGCGGGGGTCGGGTGCTGCTCTTCAACCCGGACGACCTCGGTGACCTCGGCACCTGTGCCTTCGACCCGGTGATCGGCTGCGCGGACCCGGAGGCGGCCCGGCTGCGCGCCGAGGCCATCCTCGCCCGCCAACGGGCCCGCGGCCGCGACCGCGGCATCGATTGGGCCCTGCTCGCCGAGAAGCTGCTCAAGTACCTCCTCCATGCGGCCGCCCTGGAGCGAGACGAGGGTCGCAATTCGGGCATGGCCCGGGTGGTCGGCTGGGCCGCCGCCCAGGATTTCGATGGCGCTGGCGTCACCCGCGCGCTGCTGCGCAGTCCACAGGCGTCGCAGTGGGCCGAGCTGCTCAAGGAGATGGGCCGCTGCGCCCCCGAAACCCTCTACAGCATCAAGATCAACCTCCACGAGGCCCTGGTCTGCTGGGAGGATCCCGGCCTGCTCCGCCGAGTGTCGCCAGGCAGCTCAGCGGAGGTCGTCGACCCCGCGGCGGTGGTCCGCAACGGTGACCGGCTGCTCATCCTGGCTCGACCCGGTGGCCACGCCGTCCCCCTGGTCACCGCGCTGGTCTCGGCGGTGGTCGAGGCCGCACGCCAGGAGGCGCGTCGGGCGCTGGCCTGGGGTGGCCGCCTCGACCCACCCCTGATGCTCCTCCTCGACGAGGTCACCAAGGTCTGCCCGCTTCCCCAGATGCCCGAGCTGGTCACCGACTGCGCCTCCCAGGGAATCGTCCCCATCTACTCGCTGCAGTCCCTCGAGCAGGGTGAGGAGGCGTGGGGGATGTCTCGCTTTCAGGGGATGTGGTCGGCGACCAACTGCCACGTGGTCATGGGCATGATCTCCGGCGAGCGAACCCTGCGTGCGATCAGTGACCTCTCGCCCACGATCAAGGTCGAGGAGCAGCGCGAGGGCCGCGACCGCCACGGCGTTCGTCTCGACCCGGTCGTCCGCTGGGAGCCGGCGCTCACCCGCGACGAGGTCCGCGCCATCGCCCACCACACCGCGGTCGTCTTCTGTGGCCCCCGCCCGATGCGGGTCCGGCTGCCTCACGTGCGCAGCCGCAGCTCGGAGGTGCGCGCCCAGGCCGACACCTGCCGGGCTGCCTGGCTGGCCTGGGCCGCTGAGCGACAGAGCGCCACGGCGTGAGCACCGTCCCCCTGCCCTGGCACCCCCCGGCTCCCTCGAGCCGTGCCATCGGGGTGCGCATCCGCCGGCTGCGGCTCAGCCGCTTCCTGACCCAGGAGCAGCTCGCTCAAGCCGCCGGACTCGGTCGGGCCACTATCCGCCGCCTCGAGGGCGGCAAGGTGCGGCCCCGGCTGGGCACGATCACCGCGCTGGCCGCCGCCCTCGACACCAGGCCGGAGGAGCTGGTGCCCGACCCGGCAGCGCTCTGGGGCGTGTAGCCGGTGGGCAGCGAGTACGTCCGCTTCGGTCTCTCCTGGAACTGGGAGGGCCTCGACGAGACCGAGCTGCAGCGACGCCATGGGGAGCTGCGCACCTGGGTCAACTGGTTTGTCGCCCGCTACCACCTGGTCGGCAGGGTCCCGCGCTGCTGGGATCGCCACCCTGGCCTGGTCGACGAACTCAAGGCGCTCTGGTACTACCACGAGGAGGTCACCAATCCGCTGGTGCCTGTTGTCGATGGCGACCAGGTCCACGACCCGTCCGAACCCGAGGACCCCGAGGTGCTGGCCCGTGCCTACCACGATTGGCACGAGGCCCGCTGGCGCTGGATGACCGGGCCTCTCGCTGACGCCGCCGGCTATCGCGAATGCCTGGCGAGGCAAGAGCACGTCGACGACGGTCACGCCAGCGACGCCCGGGCCTTCGCCGAGGCGTCGGCGGCGGGAGTCGAGGAGCCGATGGACACTGCTCAAGTGCTGTCGTGATGAATACCGTCCACCTCATCGGACTGGTGGGCTGCCGCCCTCGCGCAGTCGGCAGCGTTGGCGACAAGGGCTTTGTTCTCCTCACCCTCGCCGACGCGACAGCTCGACGGGTCGACCGTCACCGAGTGATTGTCGCGGCCCATTCGTCCGCGGACATCGGGAACTTCACACCTGGCGAGAGTGTGTACGTAGAGGGGCGGTTGGGTCGCTCCGGGGAGGGCGGCCGAGTCGCGGTCATCGCTGCTCAGGCCTGGTCGATCCTGCCGGCGCCCCCACCGCCCGCCGACGCCGCCGCGGCCGGCAGCCACGCGTCGCCACGGGAGCACCTTCGCCGAGGCCATGCCCGGCGGATCGCCATCGGCACTCCGCGGGAGAGGCTGATCTGGGTCCGGCCCACAACGGCAGGCCCAGCGGGCCATTCCAACCGGCACTGACTCCTTGGTTACACCGCGCCGGCCGAGTGGCCGGAAAGGGATCGCTCTCGCCAGCTGCGGCGGGTTGATAGGCCGCAAGGATTCCCTACGTCCGTAGTAAGAGGAGTCGCGACGGCCATACGGTACGGTCGAGATGCTTTTCCAGCGCATCGGGGATTCCATGAACCACTTTGGAATGCAGCTGAACGCATGGCCCGATCACGTCGCCGGCGTGCCAGCACGCTAGACGGTCGCGCTCCACGGCTGGTTCGGCCCGACCAAGATCCGGAAACTTCCCCTGAAGCCCAATTAACCGCCAGCGAGGTGGACGCCGTCCTGCGTGCGCGTGCCAACAAGCACCGCGGACGAGTTGCCGACTTGAGCGACTGGATCTCCAACGGCTGCCTCGGATTGGGGGGAAGCGGCTGTTTGGTCACCACGGTGCTCTTCAGTGTTGCATTGCTCTCCCGTCTTGAGAGAGGCGCTGCGGTCTGCCCTCCTGCTACCAGGGCGTTCGATGGCGCCGACTATCCAAAACCCTCAGCACGGTCAGATTGTCGCCGTCGACGCGATAAATCACGACGTAGGGGCTGACCACCAGGATGTGATCCTTGGATCTCCCCTGCACCCGGCGGTACATCCCGGGAAACGGGTTACTCACCAGCCAGACCACGTCGTCGAATACGTGCCGGGCAGCACGCGGGGCGCGCTCCGCTATCCCCTCGAGATCACCGAGGGCGTGCTCGGACCAGCTGAGCCTCACGTACCCGCGTTGGGGTCGTCAAGGAGCGGCACGCCCAAGGTGCGGAGACGGTCACGGACCTCGTCGTTGGTGTACGACTTCAAGTCACCGCGCTCAAGGCTGGCGTGCTGCTCGTCCAAGTCAGCGATCACCTCGGGATCACGCAGGATCGCCTCGACCTCTTTGTCGAAGGGGTCGGGCTCCAATCGGGGTGCTGTAGCCACGAGCACAGCATACCCCTCCACTCCGCTCGAAGCCGCAGCGCCACGATGACCGTCCGAAGACTCGTCGCCCACTGCTGGCATCGATTCCGCCATCGATTCTTGAGCCATGTGGGGATATAGGATGGTCGACATGGAACATGTGCAGGTCACCGCCGTCCACGTTCTCGGCCACCTGCGTGTCCGCCTGATGTTCAGCGACGGCCTCATCCGCGACCTCGACCTGGGTCCGCTTCTTGACGCGGCCCCGGCCTTCGCCCGGCACCGCCGAGATCCAACTTTCTTCTCGCGAGTGCGGTGCCAGGACGGGACGATCGCATGGCCCGACAACACCAGTCTCGACTCCTTCGTCCTCCACGGCGGCGCCGACCCGGCAGCTGCGCCGCCTCCCCGACTCATTGGAGAGCACCGGCCGCCCGTCGAGGTGACTGGCTAACCGAACTCCGGTTCACCGGCAGCCGAGGCCGTGGGGACGGCGCTCCGCGCGCCACCCAATGGTGTGAACGCAACCCCACCGACGGGGTGGCTTGGCTCCCTTCCTCTCACTACCGTGGCTCACTCGGGGCTCACTCGTGGACCACTACGTTCCGAGCCTTGCGGCTGGTCCGCAACCCTGCAATCATGAGTTCCTTGGGGGTTCTCGAGCCCTCCGCGATGACGCTGGATCGCCAGGTCCAAGCACCGTCGTCGGGGTTGGAAGGGAGTCACTGGTGAACGCGAAGGTCGCCTACGGAAGTTGTCAAGCCCCCTGA
>QHBU01000251.1 GCA_003244045.1 Candidatus Aeolococcus gillhamiae | reverse complement strand
GAGCTTCTCCGGCGCGCTTCGGCAACAAGGAGGCACCTCCGGATTTCCCGGTCGTGCGATCCCGCCGGCCCCGAAAGGCCCTGCACGTGAGCTGGGCGTGTTTGGGACGTCCGCGGATCGACCGGGTCCTCGGACACCCCGATCTGATCCACGTACTCTCGCCCGCTGTCCGTGTGCCCTGCCGGACCCGAGTCGTCTACACGGTCCATGACCTGATGCCGATTACCTCGCCGACCTGGTACACGCCCAAGCAACGCTGGCTGTTCGGCCGGGCCATCACCGAGGCGGCATCCCGCGCCGCGTTGCTAATCGCCGACTCCCAGCGAACCGCCGACCAGGTCACGGCGCGGCTGGGAGTGCACCCATCCCGTATACGTGTCGTCCACCTGGCCGTGGACCAAGGCTTCTTTTCTGCTTCGGATGCCGGTGAGATCCAACGGGTGTGCGCGTCGAACGGAGTGGAGCCCGGCCGCTATCTGGTGGCGGTCGGCGCGGTGTCGAGCCGGAAGAACCTCCGCGTCGTCATCGAGGCCTTGGCGCAACTGGGACACGGATCATCGCCTATCAAACTCTTGGCCGTGGGGCCGGAAGGGCTCGGATACCAGGAGACGCACGCCCTCGTCCGCGAGCGCCACCTCGAGGATGTCGTTCGCTTCACCGGCTGGCTTCCCATCGAGGATGTCCGGCTGCTCCTGTCCGGAGCTGCCGCGCTGGTGCACCCATCGGTCGACGAGGGCTTCGGCATGCCTCCATTGGAAGCCATGGCCTCCGGGGTACCGGCGATCGTCTCGGACGCCGGCTCCCTCCCGGAGGTGACGGGCAGTGCGGCGATTCTCGTCGACCCGCACGATGCCGAAGGTTGGGCTGCGGCCATCCGGCAAGTCGCCGACGACAACGCCCTCCGAACGGATCTGGTCGCCCGCGGCCGCGCGCATGTAGCGGACTTCAGCTGGGACCGGGTCGCGGCAGAAACCATCGCGGTGCACCGCGCCGCCCTGAGCCTATGACTGGCCCGAAGTCCCCGAGCGCTCCTTCAAGTACCCTGATATCCGGGGGAGGCAGGTTGAGCCATCGACTAAGCGGTCGCGTGTCAGGAATTGGGTCCGGCGCTCAGACGCCGCCTCCCAAGGTGAATACCGCCCGTCGTCGCTTGTGGGACCGGCTCGCGAGCGACGATCCCGACTGGGCCGTTCTGACGGATCCGAAGCGGCGGGGCGGTGGATGGACCTCCGAACTGGACGAGTTCTATGACAATGGTGATGACGACGTGGCATCAGACCTGGCCGACCTGGATCCGCAGCCCAACTATCAGGGGGTCGCGGTCGACTGGGGAAGCGGGACCGGTCGCTTGACTCTTGCGTTGGGCCGACGTTTTGCCTCCGCCGTCGGCGTAGACATCTCGCCGCACATGGTTGAACTCGCCCGGACGCGCGCCCTCGATCGCGGTAGTACGAACGTTTCCTTCGTGACCGTTGACCAGTGTGGCGTTCGCGACGCTTCACTCGTCTACTCGAAGCTCGTCCTTCAGCACCTTTCTAACCGTCGCGAGATCCTACGAACCCTCGACGAGATGACACGACTGCTGGCGCCGAACGGTTACCTGATCATGCAGATTCCTTCGGGCTCCGCAACCTGGCGGGCGCGGGTCCGCTTAGCGAGCAGACTCTGGCAGGTTCAGCAAGTCCTGCCGCCGCTCGAACGCCCCTTGCGCAAGCTCGGCCTGAGTGGCATCACGATGACATGGATATCGCAGGCGCGAGCCACACGACGCTTGGAACGGCGTGGTCTTCGCCTTGTGGCACTGAGGACATACATCGCCGGCGGCTACCACCACACGATCTACGTGGCGCAGCGACGCTGACCGGTCCGCAGCCCCTGTCGGTAGGCTCGGTCGACCGCGGTGCGATAACGGAACGCCTGCATGGACTGCAGGGGGATCGCGGGCGCCAGGTGAGACAGACACCACTTGGCCGGCCGGCGCCACCCCCGCGGATCAGAAGCGTCCATGGACACCTCGAACGGGACGTCGGGCTGCGCCTCTCGCAGCAGTCCAGCTGACTCGCCCACGAACCTCATGCGGGCACAAAACTGCTCGAGGGTAATGGCCCGCGCGTGCCAAGCCCGGGCGGCTGGACGGTAGTCCAGGTGAAAGCCCCGATCGTGAAGGCGGGCGGCCAGCTCGGCGTCTTCGTAGGCGGGATAGGGGAAACGTTCGTCGAAGCCGCCCACCTCTACGAGCAGCTGGCGGCGGATGCTCAAGTTGCAGGTGTAGAAGGCCTTCCATGGTGGTTCGATGGGGCCCTCACGCATGCCCGACTCGTACCCGAACTGCACATCGGTGGTGTCCAGCCACCGCATAAACGACGTCAAAGGTAGATCGGGATGCCATTGCACCAACCCAACCACACCCAGGAGCTCATCGCCTCCCGAATGGAAGCCAAGATGCGTCCGAATCAGATCTGGCGGGGCGACGATGTCGTCGTCGACGAAGAGCACGAGTCGGCCGGTTGCCTCGGCGATGGCCCGATTGCGAGCCGCGGCCGGGCCACGGTTCGTCGGCATGGCTTCCCAACGCATCTGGGGCCACCGGTCCGCAGACCGCTCGAGCACTCGACGGGTCTCCTGGCCGGAGCCGTCGTCGACGACCACGACCTCGCTGCCGTAATC
>QHBU01000250.1 GCA_003244045.1 Candidatus Aeolococcus gillhamiae | reverse complement strand
CTTGATCGCCTTGCGACTGAGGAGGAGAAGAGAGGCCCGGTGAGCGCAGGTGCAGTGGGTCTGTTGGGGCGGACATAGACAGTTCTGTGCTGAGACGTGGAGTGCGTTCTTGACAATGGTGTCCTCGAGGGAGTGGAAGGAGACAACCCCAAGACGCCCACCGGGCCGGAGGATTCGTATTGCTGCCTGCAGTCCCAGGGTCAGGCTGGCCAGCTCGTGGTTCACCTCGATGCGCAGCGCTTGAAAGGTGCGCGTCGCCGGGTGGATCCGCTTCGGCCAGAAGCGCCGCGGAATGGTCCGCTCGACGATCTCACGGAGCTGCGCTGTGGTGGTGATCGGTTCCTCGGAGCGTCTGCGAACGATGGCGGCGGCGATGGACGGTGCGAAGCGCTCCTCGCCGTACGTTCGGATCAACGCCGTCAGGTCCGCCTGGGACCATTGCTGCACGAGGTCGCTCGCCGGCACATCGCTGTTGCCGTCCATGCGCATGTCGAGCGGACCGTCGAAGCGGAAGCTGAATCCGCGCGCCGGGTCGTCAAGCTGCAAAGAGGAGATGCCGAGGTCGAGCACCACGCCGTCGACGGCAGTGACGTTGTGCGCCGCGGCGATCGACGCCATGTCGGCGAAGTCACCGTGTTCGACGATCACCGTCCCCGCGTCGGCTCTAAAGCGCCGCCGTGCGGACGCCACCGCCGCGGGATCGCGGTCGATGGCAAGGATGCGCCCGCCGGGACGAAGGCGTTCGAGGAACGCGGCGACGTAGCCGCCGGCACCGAGGGTGCCGTCGATGTACGTCAGCCCCGGCCGGGGCTGCAGGCTCTCTATTAGCGGGTGTAGAAGGACCGGCCGGTGACCCGTCGCCTCAGGCGCCGGGGCACCAGGCGTGGCGATGCTGTCGTCGTCCATGCCGGCCACGATCGACATGGAAGCCCTTTTGCGTTGCTCTTGTGGTTGGAACCGGTCTGCTCACGCCGGCTCGCCCGCACCGGCCGAACCGGGACGGCTGAGACGGTCGCCGAGCTCGGTGAACGACTCCGGGTCGAGGCTGCCGGTCTCGCCGTCCCAGACGGCTTCGCCGACCACCTCCACGACATTGGAGACTCCCACGAAGACCGCTCGGTCCGCGATCCGCGCGAAGCTGCGGTGCTCGGGGGTGAGCAGGATCCGTCCCTGGGCGTCAACCTCGACCTCGCGCGCCCCCGCGTAGAGGTGACGCATGTAGAGGCGCTGCTCCCTGGAGCTGTCGGCGGTGAGGCGGAAGTGGCGCTCGTAGTCCTGCCATTCCGCCGACGGGCGGATCACGAGTCGGTTCTCCGCGCCGGGAGCGATGACCGCGCCACCGAGGTCACGACGAAATTGGGCCGGGAGTGCGACGCGACCTTTGGAGTCGACGGCATGGCGGAACGTCCCGTAGAACACGGATCAGCTCCGGCCGTCGACTCGCTGCGCTGGTCTGCGCACATTCTTTGCCCCACTATTCACCACTGTGCCCCACTGACTGGCCGAACCGTAGCAGTCTCAACTCCGCGCGTCAACGCGAACAGATGTGCGCCGTGACTGCGAACCGTGACCGCACGAACGCGGTGTGCACCGCACGACACAGCCTGTGGGGAATGGTGGGGCACCGCGATCACGCCGGCCCGGCGATAGAATCGGCGAGCAAGCCGGCCGGACGGCCGCGGGCGCTCGTCGTCCGAGGAAAGTCCGGGCTCCACAGAGCAGGGCGCTGGGTAACGCCCAGTCGGGGTGACCCGAAGGAGAGTGCCACAGAAATGACACAGCCGCGGCGTTCGCTGCGGCAACGGTGAAATGGTGGGGTAAGAGCCCACCGGCGGTCGGGTGACCGGCCGGCCAGGTAAACCCCGCCCGGAGCAAGGCCGAACAGGGACGGACGGTTCGCCGTCGAGGGTTGCTCGCCCCATGTCCCGGGTCGGGCCGCTGCAGGCGCCGGGCGACCGGCGTCGTAGATGGATGGCCGTCCCCCGCCGCCGGGGAGCGGCGGCCCGCAAGGGTCGTGAACAGAGCGGCGGGGACAGAACCCGGCTTATAGGCCGGCTTGCACGCTCCCCACCGGGCCACCCGCTACGCGTTAGAGCTGAAGCTCGCCCTGTGGTGGCGCGGGCGGGATGTCGCCGGCCAGCTGGCGCGCCACCGCGGCCACGGCGAGGGCGTCGACCCGCTCGTTGCCGGGCTCACCGCTGTGGCCGCGGACGTGCTCGAAGCGCACACGGCCGTCGACGAGCGGGTCGATGGTGGGAAAGAGGTCGAGGTTCGCCTTGCGCTTCCACTGCCGGGTCAGCCAGTTGATGACACCGAGGCTGTCGGTGCGGACCACGATCCGCCACTGCGGGTCGTCGCCGATGCGTGCGCGGATGCCGCGCAGCGCCTCGCGCACCGCCTTGAGCTCCTCCCGGTTGTTGGTCGTCATCGGCTCGGCGGCGGCGGCCTCGTCGACGGACCCGTCCGGCCATTCGACCCGGTAGGCCCACGCGCCCGCACCCGGGTTTCCGGAGCACGCCCCGTCGGTGTACGCGATCACCGTGCTGGTCACGGGACCACGATGCGGTCGCAGTTGGAGCATTGCACCACCTCGGCGGCGACACGAATGCGCCGCACTTCGGAGTTGGCGAACGGCACGTGACAGCCGCCGCAGCTCTCGGCGACGATGCGCACCACCGCCGGTGGCACGCGGCGCGCGAGCCGCTCATAGAGGGCCAGGTCTGCCACAGGGATGGCTGCGGCGAGCTCGGCGCGGTCGCGCTCCTCCCGCTCCACCGACGCGCGTAGGGCGACTGCCTCCTCGAGAATTTCACCGGCATGGTCGGCGCGCTCGAGCTCGCGGTCGACGATGGCGGCATTGGCGTCGCGATCGGCGGCCGCCGCCGCCTCTGCACGTTCCATGAGCGCAAGCAGCTGCTCGTCCTGGGCGTCGATGCGCGCGCGCAGCGCCTCGAGGTCGTGTTGCATGCCGATCAGCTCCTGCGGGTTACGCACCGAGCCGTCATAAAGGTGCCTGTCGAGGTCGCGCGCGCGCAGCCGCAAGGTGTCCACCGCCTTCTCGAGCGCGCTCAGATCGGCGTCGGCGGCGGCCTGCTCACGTCGGAGGCGGCGCGCCTGCCGGCGGCGCTTCTCCAGCTCGGGGTCGCCCGCGATCCTCGACTCGACGTCGGCGAGCTGCACGCGTTCGTGGCCGACGCGGCTGTCGATCTCCTGGAGCCGGAGGAGGTCGCCACCGCGGCTCACGCAACCACCTCGGCGCGCTCGCTGACGCCCCACGCCTGCAGGTTTGTGGAGAGCTCGCGCAGCGGCCCAGCGGACAGTTCGGTGGCGATGACGCACGCAAAGCCACGCCACGCCAGCGACGCGCACAGCATGCCGTGTCCAGCACCGACGTCGGCCACGGCAGGGACGCCCGCCGGGAACAGCGAGGCAACGCTGCGCAGGCGAGCTGGAAGTTCGGGCCTCACGCCGCCGCCCGGGAGGTGGCCACGAGCAGGCGCAGGGTCTCGCGAGCCGCGCCGGAGTCGATGGCCGCCGCGCACCTCTCGATGCCCTCGCCAAGGTCGGCACACACGTCCGCGGCCACCAGCGCGGCGGCGCCGTTGAGCACGACGACGTCGCGTCGTGGACCGGTCTCACCGTCCAGGACACCGAGGATCACCGCGGCGTTGGCAGCCGCGTCACCGCCGGCCATCGCCTGGCGTGGTGCGGACGGCAGTCCGAGCGCCTGCGGGTCGACCTCGAGCTCACGCACTCCCGACTGGGTGACCTCGTATCCTCGGGTGACACCGTCGAGCCCCAGCTCGTCGATGCCGCCCGGTCCGGTGAACACCAGCGCGTGGTGATGGCCGAGTCGTCGGAGCACCTCCGCCATCACCGCCACCGGAGCATTCCCGGCGACGCCGAGCGCCTGGTGGCGCACACGCGCGGGGTTGGCGAGCGGGCCGAGGACGTTGAAAACGGTGCGGATGCCAAGCTCGCGCCGAGCCGCCGCAGCGTGGCGCATGGCCGGGTGGAAAGCGGGCGCGTAGATGAAGCCGATGCCTGCCTCCTCGACGCAGCGACGCACGCCTGCTGCGTCGAGCGTGATCTGGACACCGAGCTCCTCGAGCACGTCGGCGCTGCCGCACCGCGACGACTGCGCCCGGTTGCCATGCTTGGCGACGCGGCATCCCGCGGCGGCGGCGGCAAGCGCGGCCGCGGTGGAGATGTTGAAGGTGTTGGTGCCGTCGCCACCGGTCCCGCACGTGTCGACGGCGCCTGGCGCCAGCTCCACCTGCGTGGCGTGGTCGCGCATCGACATCACCATCCCGGCGAGCTCGTCCACGGTCTCGCCCCGGGTGCGCAGCGCGGCGAGCAGGCCGCCGATCTGAGCTGAGGTGGCGCTGCCTTCCATGATCAGGTCCATGACCGCACGCGCTGCTTCGACGTCGAGGCAGCCTCCGCCGACGATCGTCTCCAGCGCGCCGCGCATCACCTCATCGCTCACAATTGCGCGACCGTAGCATCCGCGGGTCGGACATATACTCGGGCGCCCATGACAGCACGTAGCCTGGCGCCATTCGACCCCGACCTGGTCCGTCCCTGGAGCCTCGGCGAGGGGCGTCGCGGTGTCCTGCTCCTGCACGGTTTTGCCGGCACTCCGCCCGAGCTCCGCCGCCTTGGCGAGCACCTCGCCACCAACGGTTTCCGCTGCCGCGGCCCGGCGCTCGCGGGACATGCGTCGACGCCCGAAGCGCTCGAGGCAACCACGCGACACGACTGGACCCGATCGGCCCAGGAGGAGCTTGACGCGCTCGCCGATGAGTGCGACGAGGTGATGATCGCCGGGCAGTCGATGGGCGGCACCATCGCATTGCATCTCGCGGCCACTGACCTTCGGGTCGCGGCGGTGGCCACGCTCGCCGCGCCGGTGTGGCTGTCGGGGATCGCGAGGCGAGCCATCCCGGTGGCGCGCCGCGTGATGCGCTGGCACCGGCCGGGCGATGACGTCGACCTCTACGACCTCGAGGCCATCGACGAGCTGCACTCGCACGGGCTACGGCCGATGCGCGCGATCCACGAGTTCACCAGCCTGCTGCGGGAGGTGCGCGACGAGCTGGCCACGATCCGCGCACCGGTGCTCGTGCTCCACGGCGGACGCGACCGCACCATCGCCCCGGCCAACGCCGCGGAGATCGAGCGCCGCCTGGTATGCAGCAGCGACGTCGCCCGGCGCTCGTTTCCTCGCAGCGGTCACGGGATGAGCGTGGACGTCGACCGCGAGCAGATCAACGTTGCCGTGCAAGAGTGGTTCGACAGCCATTCCCGGCTGGTCGAAGCCGAGGTTGCTGCAGCTGCCAATCGTTAAACCGTCGGCGCAGGCGACTTCACGTCGCCGGAGCTGACACCGCTGAAAGGGGGGGTTGCCCGAAGGGGGGACCTGTCCCCCTTCGCCATCAGCTGCCGAGTTCGTCTAGCAGCCGGCGTGCCAGTTCGGGGTCGATCACAGGGTTGGTCGGAGGTCCCTCGTCGACAGGACGATGCCGCCTTGATCGGCCGCGGTTGGCGACCGGACGATCCGCGTCCCTGCGAGTCGCGCCGCTGACCGCGTGCCCGCAGGCGGCGCAGTGCAACACCGTCCGGCTGCTCCCTGCGCTCGCGTACTCGCGGTGCGACATGCGCAGCGGGGCGCCGCATCGTGGGCATGGGGGCGGTCCTGTCCGATCCCCACCCGCAGCCGGGACATTGCGTTGCACGACCTCAGATCTCCTTCACCGACATTTACTGATGCTTGGTCGTCACGTGACCGATGCCATCGGCGCGAAGCGTACGGTTCCGTCACCCAAAGGGGGCCACGTCTTCAGCAGGAGCACGAGATGGCAGCCACAGCAGCGCAGACACTCGCGGACGCGAGCGAGAACGACGCGGCCCAGCGCTACCTGCGCGAGCAGTGCCTGGCCACCGTCGTCGCCGAGGCCATGCGCCGCGCGGACGCCATGTCTCGCCTCGATGCCAGCCTTCGCCTTGGCGTGAGGCGTCCCGCAGCCTGACCCGGCGCCACCGCGGGCGTCGCCTACAGTGGCTCGATGGGCAGCCTGGAGGAACGCTTGCGCAGCGCGGTCGACCCTCTCGACACCTTCCACCGCGAAGCACCTGCGGAGAGCCGGCGCGTTGCCGCCGTCCTGATGCTCTTCGACACCAGGAACAACGGCCTGCCATTGCTCTTCCTGGAGCGCACCGCCCACCTGCGCCACCACGCCGGCCAGATCGGCTTCCCCGGTGGAGGCGCGGAGCCCGGCGACTCCGGCGCCGTCGCCACCGCGCTCCGTGAAGCCGGCGAGGAGGCGGGCATCCCCGCCGACGCCGTGGAGGTGATCGGACTGTTGCCGCCATTGCTGACCGCAACCTCGGACAACTGGCTGACCCCCGTGGTCGGCCTGCAGCAGCGAGACATCGAGCTCCGTCCGGACCCGTTCGAGGTGGCACGCCTCTTCCGGCTCGAGCTGGACGCGATCATGGAGGCACCGCACACCGTGCGCACCCTCACCCATGAGGGCAGGTCGCGCCGGGTGCACTTCTACGAGCTCGATGGCAACCTCATCTGGGGGGTCACCGCGGCGATCGTGGCCGAGCTGATCAGCCGCGTGCAGATCGATCCAGACTGAGCCGTCAGCGATAGCGTGGGTGCACCACGAAGGGGTTGCCGGCCATCTCCTGCGCGATGGTCGTGCTCTGGCCGTGGCCGGGATGGACGACGGTGTCCGGCGCCAGGACGTAGAGACGCTCCTCGATGCTGACCATCAGCTGCTGCCAGTTCCCCCCAGGGAGGTCGGCGCGCCCCACCCCGCGGTGGAACAGCGTGTCGCCGCTGAGCAGGTCGGTTCCGACCAGGAAGCACACCGAACCGCGGGTGTGGCCGGGCGTATGGGTCACGCCGACGCTGAGGTCGTGCCAGCCGATCACCTGACTGTCGGCGAGGTCCTCGTCGATGTGCACGTCGGGGACGTCGTCGGGGATGCCCGGAAGGAAGCGCATGCTCACCAGCTGCTCGCGATCGTCTGGGTGGAGAGCGACCGGACAGCGGTGCACCGCGACCACGGCGGGGACACCGTTGACGTGGTCACCGTGGCCGTGGGTCAGCAGGATGCGCTCGCACCGCCAGCCGCGATCCTCGAGGAGTTGGAGGGTGCGCCGGTGCTGCAGGCCGGGGTCGATGACCAGTGCAGCGTCGCTGTCGCGGCGGTGGAGGACGTAGCAGTTCTGTTCGTAGGTGGGGTCGACGACGACGGTCAGCTCGAGCAGGTCGCGGACGGCTTCAGCCATCAGGCCGTGATCGGCGGGTGCGGGCCCTCATCAGTGCGCAGCGGCAGGGTGAACCCGGTCGTGCGCTCGCGTCGCTGGGCCGGCGCGTCCACCAAGGCGCGGTCGAGGACCTCGCCGACATTGTCGACCGGCACCACGTCGACGGCGTCGAGCACCTCCTGGGGGATCTCCTCGAGGTCGCGCATGTTCTTGCGCGGCAGGATGAACGTGGTCAGGCCACTGCGGTGCGCGGCGAGCAGCTTGTCCTTGACGCCGCCGATGGGCAGGACGCGCCCGCGCAGCGTCACCTCGCCGGTCATGGCGACATCGCGACGCACCCTGCGACCCGAGGCGACGCTCACCATCGCTGTGACCATGGTGACGCCCGCTGACGGTCCGTCCTTGGGAATGGCACCCGCGGGAACGTGGATGTGGAGCGCGTGGGTCTCGAAGAAGTCGCGTGGCGCTCCGTACTCAACGGCGTGGACGCGCGCCCAGGAGAGCGCCGCCCGCGCCGACTCCTCCATGACGCTGCCCAGCTGGCCGGTCAGCGAGAGGTCGGGTCGCGCCTCCACCGCCAGTGCTTCGACGGTCACGATGTCGCCGCCGACCTCGCTGACCACCACCCCGGTCACCGCGCCGACCTCGTCGACGTCCTGGGCCTCGCCGTAGTCGAAGCGCTGCGGCCCGAGGAACTCGCCCAGCTGGTCCGGCTCGACCACGACGGACCCGGCGCCGGCCGCCAGCCGGCGTGGCACCTTGCGCGCGATCTCGGCGATGGTGCGGTCCAGCTGGCGCACCCCCGCCTCGCGCGTGTAGCCATGCAGGATGGCCACCAGCGTCTGGTGGGGAATGGTCAGCTCGCCGTCCTCGAGGCCGTGCTGCTCGAGCTGGCGCGGCAGCAGGTGGCCCTCGGCGATGCCCAGCTTCTCGGCTTCGGTGTAGCCGCTGATGCGGATCAGCTCCATACGATCGCGCAACGCAGGGCTGATGGTGTCAACCATGTTGGCGGTGGTGATGAAGAGCACGTTGCTGAGGTCGTACGGCACCTCGAGGTAGTGATCGCTGAACTCGCGGTTCTGCTCGGGGTCGAGCACCTCGAGCAGGGCCGCCGAGGGATCGCCTCGGAAGTCCGTGCCAACCTTGTCAATTTCGTCGAGCATGATCACCGGGTTCACCGTGCCGGCCTGCTTCATCGACTGGATGATGCGGCCCGGCAAGGCGCCGATGTAGGTGCGGCGGTGACCGCGGATCTCGGC
>QHBU01000249.1 GCA_003244045.1 Candidatus Aeolococcus gillhamiae | reverse complement strand
CCGCCGTCGAGGCAGAGGTAGTGTGGCAGCGGCCCGTCGCTATTGGGCTGCGGGAAGGAGTGCCCGGTGGTCGGGACGTGAGCGCGCGCGGCGGTGACCGAGTCATGCACAACAGCCGCGCAGGTGCCGCGGTCGATGATGGTGACCGGCCGTGTCGTCGCGCCCTCCCAGTCGAACGGCAGCGGGGCCAGCTCGGAGCGGCGCACGTCGTCGCTGATGGTCACCGTCTCGCTCATCAGGTGCTCGCCGAAGCGCATGAAGCTGCGCTCCTCGAGCATAGCCAGGGCGCCGAGCCCGATGAGGCCGAGGTACTCGAGCATCTCGGCCGTGGCGTACGGTGAGAGCACCACCTCGTAGACGCCGGGATCTAGCGCGGTAGCGCCCTGATTGCGAGCACACCGCTCGCTCACCTCAGCCGCGAGCGCGCCGGCGTCGAGGGCTGTGGCGTCGGCTGCGAAACGGGCACCGTAGGCGCTGCCGTCGTCGCCGCGGCAGACGGCGATCAGCTCGGCCTCGCTGCGCCGTGCCGCGCGGCGCAGGCCGGTGCTGCTGACCATGGCGACGGCGGTGATGGTGTTCTCGTACGTGCCGAACCCCTTCTGGCCAAGCTTGTCCGCAGCTGTGCAGATGACGCCGACGGTGTCAGCGCGTTCTTCGGGCGTGACTGCCGCAGTGGCGGCGCTGTAGCCGTGCTCGGTGTCGACGCCGCCATCGGGGGCGATGGGATGGACGGGTTCGCCCACCGGCGAGTGGGCGCGGATCAGCTCGGCGGCCTCGACCAACGCGCTGGTGGCGTCGTCGCCGATGACCTGCGTCTCGGCGACTCCGGAGCGCCCGTCACGCACCAGCCGCAGGCGGAGCACGAGCGTGCGATCGGCGACGTTCTGATGGATGCCACCGTTGGCGTACCGGGTGAGCGCGGTCGCCGTCTCGGTGACGGTCACCTCCACCTCGCCTGCCGTGGGCGCGCGCGCCAGCACGCCGTCGGCGATGGAGAGTAGCTCGTCGGGGGTGCGGAGCTCGTCGCTCACGCGGGACGCACCGCGACGTTGCGGAAGCGGCACGGCGCGGCGCCGTGACCGACGTGCATGACCTGGCCAGGCTGACCCTTGCCGCAGTTGATCACGCCGTACATGGCCCATTCCGCAGGCCCGGCGACGGCGTCGCACGAGTTCCAGAATTGCGGGGTGCTGCCGCTGTACAGCGGGTTGCGCACCAGCCGCACGCGCCGCCCATCACGGATCTCCCAGCCGCTCTGGGTGCCGAACTGGAAGTTGAGACGGCGGTCGTCGATGCTCCAGGAGCGGTTGGTCTCGAGGAACACACCGCGTTCGGTGGTGGCGATCATCTCCTCGAGGCTCGACGTCCCCGGTTCGAGGTTGATATTGGTCATGCGGATGAGCGGAAGGCGGTTCCAGCTCTCGGCGCGCACCGTACCGCCGCTGCGCATGTCGAAGCGCGCCGCGGTCTCGCGCGAGCTGAGGTAGCCCGTGAACATGCCCTGGTCGATGAGCAGGGTTCGCTGGGCGGGCACGCCCTCGTCGTCGTAGCCGAAGGTCCCCAGGCCGCCTGGGCTGGTGGCGTCGGCGCTGATGGTCACCGCCTCGCTGCCATAACGGAAGCTGCCGAGCATCTCGGGCATCAGGAACGACGTGCCCGCGAACGCCGCCTCGAAACCGAGCACGCGGTCCAGCTCAGTGGGGTGGCCGCACGACTCGTGCACCTGCAACGCCGCCTGGGTGGCGTCGAGGATCACCGTCATCGTCCCCTCCGGGCAGAGGTCGGCCGTGAGGAGTGCCACGGCCTCCTCGGCGATGCGGCGCGCGTTGCCGGCGAGGTCCATCGCCTCCACCGCCTCCCAGCCGGCGGTGAGCTGCTGGCGCCCGAAACTGTTCGGGAAGCTGCGCGACTGCACCTCCGTCTGGCTGGTGGCAGTGGCGTCCAGGCCGCCCCCGGCCTCCACGATGGTCTGGGTGATGCGCGAGCCCTCGCTGCTGGCGAAGAGCTGGTGGTGCCGCACAGCCCCGAGCGAGCCGATGCGGGTGGTGATCCCGGGGACGTCCATAGCCGCGTCGGCAGCGAGCAGGAGCTCGATCTTGCGGTCCAGCGACACGCTGAACGGGTCGATCTCGAGCGGGGTCGCGTACGTCGCGGTCACCGCGGGCTGCGGCGCCAGCCAAACGCGTGCCACCGCCGTCCGTGCCGACGCGCGGGCGATCCGGGCAGCCAGCCGAGCCGCTCCCTCGAGGCCCTCGGCGTCGGTGCGCTGGGTGCCGCAGAAGCCCCAGGCGCCGTCCAGGAGAACGCGGACCCCGACGCCCGCGTCCTCGAACTGGCTGACGTTGTTGACGCGGCCGTTCTTGACGATCACCGACTCGGTGGTGCGCTCCACCACCCGGCAGTCGGCGTACTCGGCGCCGGCGGCGTGAGCGGCGTCGAGGACGCGCTCAGCTATGTCCCGCACCGGCTACGAGGTGACGGGCTCCGCCCCGTTGCTGCTCGCATCATCGAGCTCGCCGGCGATCGCGGTGCGCAGCGCCTCGGTGCTCTCCTCGGCAACCTTCGCCGCCAGCGATCCCTGCAGCTTGCCGGCGAAGTGGCAGGCGGCGAGGTGGCCGTTGCCGTAGTCGACAAGGTCGGGTCGCACCTCCGAGCAGATCGGCTGCGCGATCGGGCAGCGGGTGTGAAAGCGGCACGCGCTGGGCGGGTTGATCGGCGAGGGGATCTCGCCCATGAGGATGATCGGCTTGCGGTCGCGCTCCACCATCGGGTCGGGAACGGGGATCGACTGCAGGAGCGCGGTCGTGTAGGGGTGCAGCGGGTTGTCGTACAGCTCGAGGCTGTTGGCCACCTCGACGATGACGCCGAGGTACATCACCGCGACCCGGTCGCTGAGGTGGCGCACCACTGAGAGGTCGTGCGCGATGAACAGGTAGGTGAGGTTGAAGTCGTCCTGGAGTTGCTCGAGGAGGTTGATGATCTGTGCCTGGATGGACACGTCGAGAGCTGAGATCGGTTCGTCGGCGACGATGAAGCTGGGCCGCAGGATCAACGAACGCGCAATTCCGATGCGCTGCCGCTGCCCGCCGCTGAACTCGTGCGGGTAGCGGTTGTTGAAGTTGGGGTTGAGCCCGCAGATGCGCATGACCTCCTGCACCTGCTTGTCGCGCTCCTTGCCCTTGGCCAGCCCGAAGTTGGCCAGCGGCTCGCCGATGATGTTGCCGACAGTCATGCGCGGGTTGAGCGAGCCGTACGGGTCCTGGAAGATCATCTGGACGCGACGGCGCATCTGGCGCAGGTCTTCGCCATGAAGTGCCGCCAGGTCCTTGCCCTCGAAGAAGATGCTGCCCGCCGTCGCCGGCTGCAACTGGGTAACCACGCGTCCCAGCGTCGACTTCCCGCAGCCGGACTCGCCAACCAGCCCGAGGGTTTCGCCCTGGATGATGTCGAGGCTCACACCGTCCACGGCGCGCACCGTCTGGCGACCACTGGGGAACTGCTTGTAGACGTCGCGCAGCGAGACGAGGGCGTCTGCCTCGGCGGTCCACGCCGAGGCCGGCGCGGCCGCCTCAGATTGGGGCATCTACCCTTTCTCCCTCGGGCACGAGCGGCGCCTCACGCATGTCGGAGTCGGGGTCGGGCACGTTCTTCATCTGCACCCAGCAGCGTGACTCGTGCTGCGGGCCGACTGTGAGCAGGTCAGGCTCCTCGGTGAAGCACTTGTCTACGGTGAACCGGCAGCGCGGGTGGAACTTGCAGCCCGGGGGAAGGTTGGTGAGGTCAGGGGGCAGCCCGGTGATGGTGAGCAGCTTCCCGCCGAGCTTCTCGTCGATGCGCGGGATGGACCGCAGTAGCGACCACGTGTAGGGGTGCTGCGGAGAACGGAAGATCTCCTCCGTCGGCCCCTGCTCCACCACCCGGCCCGCGTACATCACCACCACCCAACTGCAGATGCTGGCTACGACAGCCATGTTGTGGGTGATCAGCACGATCGCGGTTCCGAGCTCGCGGTTGAGGTCACGCAGCTGTTCGAGGATCTGCGCCTGGACGGTGACGTCGAGCGCGGTGGTGGGCTCGTCAGCAATGAGCAGGCCGGGCTCGTTTGACAGCCCCATGGCGATCATGATCCGCTGGCGCATGCCGCCGGAGAATTGGTGGGGGTACTCCTTGGCGCGGCGTTCCGCGTCAGGGATGCGGACGCGGCGGAGCAGCAGCGGCACCCGCTCCTTGGCCTGCTCCTTGGTGAAGTGGTCGTGCGCCTTCATGGCTTCTTCGATCTGGAAGCCCGCCTTGAGCACGGGGTTGAGCGACGACATCGGGTCCTGGAAGATCATGGCTACGTCGTTGCCGCGGAACTTGCGCAGCTCGTCGTCGTCGAAGGCCAGCACGTCGCGCCCGTCAAAGCTGATGCTGCCCTCGACGATCTTGCCGGGCTCCGGCACCAGGCGCAGGATCGAGAGCGCGGTCATCGACTTCCCCGATCCGGACTCGCCGACGATCCCCACCGTCTCACCGCGGTTGACGCGGAAGTCGATGCCGTCGACCGCACGAACCACCTGGTCGCGGACGAAGAACTGGGTCTTGAGCCCCGTTACCTCGAGGAGAGCCGCCACTACTTCCTCTGCCTCGGGTCGAGCGCGTCGCGAAGGCCGTCACCGATGAAGTTGATCGCCATCAATGTGATCAGCAGTGCGAAGGCGGGCACGAGCATGGTGTGGTACGAGAGGAAACGATCCTGGAGACCGTCCGACACCAACGCGCCCCAGGAAGGGTCGGGAGAGGGCAGGCCGAACCCGAGGTAGCTCAGGAATGCCTCGAAGAGGATCGCCTGCGGGATCAGGAACGTGGCCTGAACGATGATCGGCCCCAGGGCATTGGGCAGAACATGACGGGTCATGATCTTGAAGTCCTTGGTGCCGGTGGCGCGAGCGGCTTCGACGAATTCGCGCTCGCGCAGGGCCAGCGTCTGGCCGCGCACTAACCGGGCCATGTCCATCCAGCTGGTCACGCTGAGCGCGATGATGACGTTGAGGATGCTCGGCCGGTTGGTGATGAACAGGATCAGGAAGGCGATCAGCAGATTGGGGATCCCGTACCCGATGTAGGTGATGCCGCTGATCAGCGTGTCGACCCAGCCGCGGAAATAGCCTGCCATGAGCCCCGCGGCGATTCCCACGATCGAGGTGACCAGCGCGGTGAGCAACCCCACCTCGATGGCCACAAGGGCTCCTTTCATGATGAAGCTCAACACGTCTCGGCCGGAGGCGTCGACGCCGAAGGGGTGTTTCAGGCTGAGCGGGTCGGTGATGTCTCCGAGGCCCTGCGAGTAGATGCTGTATGGCGTCCAGAAGATGCTGACGATGGCCATGATGACCACCAGGAAGAAGACGACCATCCCCGCAATGGAGAGCTTGTTGCGGCGGAAGCGGCGCCATGCGTCCTGCCACAGGCTGACCTGCTCGGGCGCGATGGAGTAGTCGATTGGCTCGGGGGTTCCCGGAGGTGCGATGGGACCTCCCATGTTCAGGCCGGTGGTGATGGTCGTCATGTGTAGCGAATCCTCGGGTCAAGGACCGGGTAGAGGAGGTCGACGAACAGGTTGGCCAGGCCGACAAGCACCGCGTAGAAGGTGTACAGCCCCACGACGATGCCGTAGTCGCGGGTGGTGATCGAGTTCACGAACTCCTTTCCCAACCCGGGCACACCGAAAATGTACTCGATGACCACCGAGCCGGTGATGATGCCGGTGACCAGGGGTCCGCCGATGGTGATCACCGGGATCAGCGCGTTGCGCAGCGCGTGGCGAATGATCACCACCCGTGAGCTCAGGCCCTTGGCCCAGGCTGTGCGCACGTAGTCCTGTCGGACCACGTCGAGCATGCTGGCGCGGACCAGCCTGGCCACGATCGCTGCGTACGGCAACCCGAGCGCGATCGCCGGGATGGGAATCTGCTCGGGTGCTCCCCAACCGATGCTGTTTGCCCAGTTGGGCAGGAGGATGCCAGTCAGGATGATGAGAAAGGTGGCGAGCACGAAGCTCGGCACGCTGTACCCGAAGACGACGAAGCTGGACAGCATGTAGTCGACCCAGCTGTTCTGCTTGATGGCCGCGGTGATCCCGACGGCCAAGCCGACCACGATGGTGACCACTACGGCGAAGAGACCGAGGGTGAGGCTGTTGCCCGCCTCGCGCAGCAGCAACGGGGTGACCTGCGCACCCTGATTGACGTATGAGTAGCCCAGGTCGCCGCGGAACAGGTTCCACATGAAGGTCCGGTACTGGACGAAGAGTGGGTCGTTGAGACCGTGGGTGGCGTTCTCGTGGGCGCAACTGGCGGGGTTCTTCTCGCAGGTGAACGGTGTTCCGGCCAGGGAGTGCACCAGGAGGAAGGTCACCGAGGAGACGATGAGCGCCGTGCCAAGCACCAGCAGGAGCCGCTTGGCGGCGTAGATGGCTGTGCCTCTGGTCACTTGGGTCTCCTCGCCCAAAAGGAGGAAATGACGGTCGGGGAGCCCGCCACTTCGGCGGGCTCCCCGGATGATACTCGGCCGATTCCCCGTTGTTGGGGTTCGGAGTGCCTGTGTCTAGTGAGCGGCGATGCTGATGCTCGTCCAGGAGTTGTCGTAGAGCGCGTTGCCTCCGCCACCCTGCACGTATGGCTTGATGAAGTACTGGTTTGCCCCGTACTCGAGCACTGCGGCAGCGTAGTCCGTGACCAGCTGCTTGTTGGCGGTGGTGAAGTCAGTGATCGCCTGACTTCCCGTCTCGCCTTCAGCCTTCTTCACCGGGGTATCGATGCGCTGATCGCAGATGCCGTCGTTGTTGCCGAGGCCGACCGCGGCCTGCGAGCAGATGAAGATGTTGTCGAACCAGTCCTGCGGGTTGTTGTAGTCGGCGCCCCAGCTGTCACGGAACAGGGTGTACTTCTTGTCCTGACGGGCGGTCAGGAACGTTGAGAAGTCCGTGTGCTGCGTGTCGACGTGGACGCCGAGGTTGGTCTGCCACTGCGACTGCAGGTTGTCGGCGATGGCCTTGTTGCTGGTCGTGGTGTTGTACCAGTACTGCAGACCGACCCGCTTGGTGCCGTTGGGATCCCACGTCTGCAGGTCAGCCTTGGCCTTAGTCGCGTCGAAGGCCGAACTCGTGTCCGCTCCGTCGCCGAGGTAGCCGTCCAAGCCCTTGGGAATGACGCCACCGGTGCCCGGCTTGCAGACGATCCCACCCGGGCCGCAGGCCACGGTGACCAGCTGAGTGCGGTCGATCGCCTCACTGAAAGCGCGACGTCCGGCCAATGCGATCGGGTCGTCGATGTTGCCTCCAGCCGGTGCGAACGGGCCGGTGCTGAAGTTGAAGCCCACCCAGGTGCTGCGTCCGCCGGGAATGTTGACGAACTGGCTCTTCGTCGCCGAATTGGCCTGGAAGTTGCGGACCGCGTCGAGCGGTGGGTAGTTGTCCGCCGGGCCGATCATGTCGAAGCCGCCGTTCTGGTACTTGGTGACCTGGCTCCCCTGGTCGGCGAGGATGGTCGCCTCGATGTCGGTCAGGTGGCCGGTGCTGCCGCCCCACCAGTTGGGCACGTTGGCGAAGGACAGGTGGTCCTTGGGCACGTACGCCGTCAGCTTGAACGGCCCGGTGCCGATCGCCGTGGCGGGGTTGGTCCACCAGGTCTTGTCGGTGTCGTTGGGGATGACCTTCTGGTCAACGACGTCCGCCGTCCAGAGCGCCACCTCGGTGAGCCAGTACCCGGCCGGCAAGGTGAGCTTGGCCTTGACGGTGTACTGGTCCGGAGCGCTGAGCCCGGACAGGGTGGTGGCGGTGGGATTGCCCTTGCTTGGAGCCACCGCGGTGTACCCCTCGACCGGCTGGAAGACGATGCCGTAGCTGTCGTTGAGCCGGGCGGCGCGGTTCCAGCTGTAGAGGACGTCGGCCGAGGTGACCGGGTCACCGTTTGAGAACTTGACGTCGTGGCGCATATGGAACGTGTAGGTCAGTCCATCCGAGGAGATGTCCGGCATGGCGGTGGCGATGTACGGCACTTCCTTGAGGTTGTCGTCGAAGCGATAGAGCCCGCCGAATGTGTTCTGGACGAAGGCGATGTCGACCGCGGTCGAGACATGGCCGGGATCCAGGTACTTGATGTCGTCGGTGATCGGGAACCGAAGCTGCTGAGTGGCCGCCAGCGCCGCTCCGGTCGAGGAGCTCGAGCTACCACTACCACAGGCGGTGGCAACCAGCGCGGGCACGACCAGCGCCAAACCTATCCGGCGATATTTCATCCACATCTCCCGGCGGGCTCTCCCACCCGCGCCAAATCTGACGCCGACCATAGAGGCGGCTAGGGGCCGCATTCTGACACCGGCCGAACACGGCGACCATCACCCACTGGGATGATTTTATCGGGCCGGTGCGAGGGCGCCGGTATACTTGGCTCCCGCCCATGTTCGGCTCCCTCGGTCGTCGGTCGCGATCGCGCCGGCTCAACCGGCGCATCCTCGTCGCCATGCTCGCGGTGGCTCTGCTGCCGCTGGCGGCCCTCACCGCTCTGGTCGGCGCCGACCTCACCGCCGTCAACCAGACCACAGTGGACGAGGCCCACCAGACCATCGTCGCCGAGGCGCAGCAGCGAGAGAGCAGCGCGGCGACCGATGCCGCAGCCACCGTCCAAGCCCGCCTCGACGCCTTCGGCGGCGAGGTCGCCCAGCTGGCCGGCACGGTCGATGCGCTGCTACGCGGCGCCAAACCCTCCGGTGAGCCCGCCCAGGTGCTCCCTGGCGGGGCGCGACTGCTCACCACCGACAATCCGCCGGTGGCCACGCTGGTGGGGTCGACGAGCAGACTTCTGACCCCGGACGGGAAGGTGGCGGACCCCCTTGGGGCCAACCGGGCGGCGGTCGCCAGCGCGCTGGACGCCGTCCTCAAGCGCCACCCCGAGCTCAGCGCGCTGTGGCTCTACAACAGCCCAGCCGCTTCGATCACCGAGGTGCCGGTCACAGATGCCCAGACGGTGGCGGGCCTGGTGACCACCCAGCGCATCGACCCCGTCCATCTCCTCGATCGCCAGTTCGGGGCGGCCTTCCCCCGCGTGGAGCCGATCCCCGCCGGCGGAGCAGGCGGTGGCCTGTCGCAGACCTCGCGTGGACCGATCGGTCCCGCGTGGAGCGACATCGACACCGCCGCGTTCGGCACTGGGACGTCGGTGACCGTGTGGACCGGGCTTGCCACACACGACTACTTCATCGGGGCTGAGCTGCCCAGCGCCGCGGTCGCCGCGCTGCTGCCCGCGCCGCTGTCGACGCTGCCCGACACCTACCAGGTGCTGCTCAGCCCGAGCGGGCGATGGCTCAGTGCGGGGGCGGGGGCGAGTACCGATCTGTCGCTGCCCAGCGGGTACGAGGGAACCCCGGCGCGCGTTCCCGGGGTCTCCTCCAACGCCTTGCTCCGGCAGCAGCCCCAGGTGCTGAAGACCCCCCTGCACGGGGTGGCCAAGGACCTCTTCACGGCGCCTGTCGCGGGCCCGCGCTGGACCCTCGCCAGTGTCGTGCCCGATCGTGAGCTCGCCCCCGCTGCCGCGTCGCTCGGCGACGGCATCCGTAGCGGCGTCCGCCGCATCCTCATCCTCCAGGTCCTGCCGCTTGCCGTGGTGCTCGGCATCATCGCGGTGGTGCTGTCGGCGCTCGTCTCGCGCCGCCTCGTCGGGCCGGTACGCGCGCTCACCATGTCGGCCGAACGGCTCGCCCAGGGGCACACTGACGAGCCGGTCCCGCACCAGGGCGAGGATGAGGTGGGCCTGCTCAGCGAGGCCCTGGAGCGCATGCGTCGCGAGATCAACACCTCTCGCGAGGCCCTCCTGGCTGCCGCCCACGAGCTCGAAGGACGCGTGGCTCAGCGCACGGAGGAGTTGCGCGACCGCAACGAGGAGTTGGTCGCACTCAACGCGCTGGCCGCGACGCTGACCCGCTCGCTCGACCCCGCCGAGCTCCTCAACGGGGCGGTCGAGGCGATCCGGGTGATCCTGCCCGTCTCGGCCGCCGCCGGCTACACGATGCGCGAGGCCGAGCCGTACCTGGTGACCCATCACCCTGCCCGCCTCGGCGACGCGCGGGCAACGCTGGCCACCGCGGTGGCCACGGCGCTGGAGACGAACTCTATGACCATCACCATAGCCGGTGCGGAACGGCTGGTGGCCATCCCGGTCGCCGCCGGCGGTCCGCCCCTGGGGGCGCTCGCCGCAGTGGTGCCGATGTCGGTGGAGGTGCCCAAGCGCATCCGCATCCTGCTCGGCGCCGTTGCCGACCAGGTCGGCCTGGCGCTGCGCACCGCGGAGTTCGCCGCCGAGGGACGCGAGCTCGCGGTCCTCGAGGAGCGCACCAGGCTCGCCCGCGAGATCCACGACACGCTGGCCCAGCAGCTCACCGGCATCGTGCTGCAGCTCGAGGCGGCCGAGGCGCTGCAGAGCCGCAAGGACGGCGAGCGCGCCCGCAACCTCATCGTCGCCGCCCGTGAGCAGGCGCGCCTCGCGCTGCAGGAGGCCCGTCGCAGCGTGTGGAACCTGCGCCCCATGCCGCTCGAGGCAGCAGGTCTCACGGCTGCGGTGTCGCTGGAGGCCGACCGGTTCGGCAGCCGATCCGGCATGGTCGTGACCGTCCGCAACGACGGCGTACCCCGCCACCTGGCACTGGCGCCGCAGGCGGAGGTGGCCGTGTTCCGCATCCTCCAGGAGGCCCTGGCCAACGCCGGGCAGCACAGCGGCGCGAGCCACGTCGATGTCGAGTTGCGCGCCTCCGACGAGGAGCTGACGCTCACCGTGAGCGACGACGGCTCCGGCTTCGACGCGGCCATCGAGGGCATGTCCGCGGCGCCCGCCGACAGCTTCGGTCTGGTGGGGATGCTGGAGCGCGCCCGGCTCATCGGCGCGGAGTTCGAGGTCACCAGCCGGCCCGCCGGCGGCACCACCATCTCCATGCGCGTGCCTCTCGAGCCACGGGAAGCGGCGGCCACGGCATGATCCGTGTGCTGGTCGCCGACGACCACCCGGTGGTGCGCCAGGGCCTGTGCACGATGCTCGAGCTCGAGGATGACATCGTGGTCGTCGCCCGCGCGGCCGACGGCGAGGAGGCGGTCATGATGGCCAGGCGGGACCACCCCGACATCACGCTGCTGGACGTGCAGATGCCCGTCCTCGACGGCATTGAGGCGTTGCGGCGCATCCGTGCCGACGACCCCGAGGCCCGGGTGATCGTGCTCACCACGTACCGGAACGAGGACTACATCTTCCCGTCACTGCGCGCCGGAGCCCGTGGATACCTTCTCAAGGACTCGTCTCGCGAGGAGCTCGCCGGAGCCATCCGCGCGGTGGCTGCGGGGGAGTCGCTGCTGGACCCGGACATGGTCGACGCCGCCAAGGACGACGGCGGCCTGACCGGCCGCGAGCTCGAGGTCCTCCGCCTCATGGCGGACGGCCACAACAACGGCCAGATCGCCACCGCCCTGTATGTGAGCGAGAACACCGTCAAGACCCACGTCAGCAAGATCTTCACCAAGCTCGGCTGCCGCGACCGAGCCGCGGCTGTCCTCGTCGCCTGGAAGCGGCACCTTCTATGACAGGGCGGGGCAGATCCCCGCCCCTCATCAGGTCGAAATGAATTCGACCTGATCACCCCACTCCTCGGGCCGCCTGCGCCGCTGTCGCTGCGCGACGGAGCCGCGGCGGGTCCTCGTCCCTCGCCCATCTAGACTCCGGCCGCGATGGCGCAGTTTGGAATCGGAATGATCGGGTTGGGCACCGTGGGCACCGCCGTGGCGCGGCGGCTCATCGACCAGTGGGAGCTGCTCCGCCGCCGCGCCGGGTCGACGCCGGTCCTGCGCCGCGTCGCCGTCCGCGACCCGGGCCGCCCCCGCGACCTCGACCTGCCCCGCGTCCAGCTCGACGGGGACGCGGAGGCCCTGGTGGACGACCCTGCCGTCGAGGTTGTCGTCGAGGCCATGGGCGGGATCGATCGCGCCAGCGCGCTCATGGACCGCGCGCTCCGCGCCGGCAAGCCGGTGGTCACCGCCAACAAGGCTGCACTGGCCGCGCACGGCCTCGAACTGGCGGCGCTCGCCAGGGAGAACAGGGTGTCGCTGCGCTACGAGGCCGCCGTCGGTGCCGGCCTGCCCGTGGTCGCGCTGTTGCGCGACAGCCTACGCGGCGACCGCGTGAGCGGCCTCGAGATGATCATCAACGGCACCACCAACGTCATCCTCACCGGCATGGAGAAGCAGGGCGCCACGCTCGCCGAGGCCCTCGCCGACGCGCAGCAGCGCGGTTTCGCCGAAGCCGACCCTTCCGCTGACGTCGACGGCCATGACGCCGCCGCCAAGCTGTTGCTGCTCAGCCGGCTGGCCTTCGACGCGCCGCTCACCATGGACGACGTGGTCACCGTCGGCATCGGCGGCGTCACAGCGCAGGACATCGACTGCGCTGCGCTGCTCGGCGGCAGCGTCAAGCTGGTGGCCCTAGCGCAGCGCGAGGGCGAGACGGTGACCATGTCGGTGCGACCCACGCTCGTTCTCGACGGCCACCCGCTGCACGGCATCGACGACTCCGAGAACGCACTGGTGGTGACCTCTGACCTCGCCGGCCACGTGATGGTCGGTGGGCTCGGCGCCGGTGGCGACAGCACCGCCAGCGCCGTGGTGTCGGACATCGTCGCCACGGTCCTGGCCCCGAGCCAGGCTCCGCCGGTGCCCGCCTCCTCACCGGCCATCGGCGACGATGGCGCGGTGGAGCGGGCCGGTTACGTCCGTGTCCGCCTGCACCCCGTCGCCGATGCGGCGCAGCTCGTGATCCAGGCGCTCGAGGATCGGGGCATTTCCGTGGAGGCATCCGCGCTCACGCAACCGGCGATGGGAGCGGACCAGGAGCTGGCTCTGCGCACCGGCGTGGTCGCGCGCGACATGCTCGCCCGCGCCGTCGAGACCGTCGATTCCCTCGCCGTGGTGGACGAGGTGGCCACCGTGATGGACTGCGTGCGACCGTCGTGACGCCGATCAGGCAGGGTGTCATCGCCCGCTACGCCGGCAGGCTCCCGATCACCGAGTCGACCCCGCGGATCACTCTGTTCGAGGGCGAGACCCCGTGTGTGCCCGCGCCGCGCCTCTGCGAGCAGCTGGGCCTGGGCTCGCTGCACCTCAAGGTGGAGGGCCTCAATCCGACCGGCTCCTTTAAAGACCGCGGGATGGTGGTGGCCGTGGCCCGTGCGCTGGAGGCGGGCAGTCGCACGCTCATCTGCGCAAGCACGGGCAACACCTCTGCGTCGGCGGCGGCCTACGGCGCGCGGTTTGGCCTGCGTACGGTGGTGGTGATCCCCGCGGGCGCCATCGCCGCCGGCAAGCTGGTGCAGGCGCAGGTGCACGGCGCCGACGTCCTGGCCGTCCCCGGCAACTTCGACCGGGCCCTGGATGCTGTCCGCGAACTGGCCGTCGATCCACGGGTGACCCTGGTGAACTCGGTCAACCCGCACCGCATCGAGGGGCAGAAGACGGCCGCCTTCGAGATCGTCGACGAGCTCGGTGACGCGCCCGAGGTGCTCGCCATCCCGGTCGGCAACGCCGGCA
>QHBU01000248.1 GCA_003244045.1 Candidatus Aeolococcus gillhamiae | reverse complement strand
CGCCGAGCTGCCCTTCTGCTTGGCGCTGAAGGGCTCGCGAACCTCCGCCACCTCGGTTCGCATCAGGTGGCGCACCTCGGTGGCGAAGCGCTCGAGGGTGCCGGCGGTGATCGCCAGGGCGTACATGAACGCGGCATGACGATCGCGGGCGATGACCTGGGTCGCCGCCGGGTCGGGGCGCAGGCCAAGCTTCTCGCAGACGTACTCCTCGACCCGCGTCTCGACACTGGAGTGCGTCCCCACCGGCCCTGAGATTTGGCCGACGGCGACCTCGTCGCGCGCTGTGAGGAGGCGTTTGCGGTCGCGCTGCAGCTCCGCGACGTACCCGGCGAGCTTGAAGCCAAAGGTCAGGGGCTCGGCGATGATGCCGTGGCTGCGGCCGATGGCCATGGTGTGGCGGTGGGCAATCGCCTGCTTCTCCATTGCCGCCTCCAGGCGCCCCAGCTCCTCCAGCAGGATGTCCACGGAGTCCACCAGCTGGGTGGCCATGGTGGTGTCGAGAACGTCGGAGGAGGTCAGCCCGAGGTGCACCCAGCGGGACTCCGGGCCGAGCGTCTCGCCCATCGCCGTGATGAAGGCGATCACGTCGTGGCCGACCTCGCGCTCGATCTCGTCGATGCGCTCCAAAACGTACGATGCACCGCGGATTTTCTCGACGTCCGCGGCGGGAACCACCCCCAGTTCGCCCCAGGCCTCGGCGGCCAGGATCTCGATGCGTAGCCAGCGGTCGAACTTGGAGCGCGGTGCCCAGACCTCGCTCACCCGGCGGTGCGCGTAGCGGGGAATCATCGTGTACGCACTGGCACGCTCGATTTTATCAACGCCCCAGCGCCGCGTCCGCAGCTACTCTATGGGGGTGATGCGCGCGCGTTTTCTGACCCTGCTGGCAATCGCGATGATGGTGGCCGCGTGTGGGTCCTCGCCAAGCGGCGGGCCCGGCCAGTCGAGCCCGGGCGCCCAACCCAGCCCCACCTCGCACACCATCATGCTTCCCTAGTGGGCCGCCGCATGCGCGAGAGCTCTCGGGCCTGTCCTGTGTCCTGTCTCAGAGGCTGCTGAGATGCCATCTCCAACCGGCGAAGACGCCCACATCTATCTCCAATTGCTCGACCTGGCCATGCAGCCGACGCTTCTGGCGGCGACCGATTGGGTGGTCTTTGAGTTCGCGGCCGCCAGCCACGCCGAATTTGAGAAGAAGTACCCCGGAGGCACCGACCGCAGCCAACTGGTCAGCGTGCTTGGCTTCTATGAGAGCGTTGGTGCGCTGGTATCGCGTGGGCTATTGCACGAGGACCTCTTCTTCGACGCCCCGTTCCGGTTTGACCTGGTCTGGGACCGGGTGGAGAGCCTGGTGGTGGATTGGCAGAAGTCATCAAAGGACCCGGCGGTCTGGGAGAACGTCATCTGGCTGGCGCGCCGCCACGACGCGTGGCGCAAGTCGACCTGGCGGTTGAAGTCCGAGGCCATCCCCACCGACCGCCCCCCCAGCAAGCAATGGGGTGAGACGCAGGGCCACGTGGGCTTCACCAAA
>QHBU01000247.1:1753-2240 GCA_003244045.1 Candidatus Aeolococcus gillhamiae | reverse complement strand
CCAGCCGCCAGCCGACCCGACCCAGGGCAAGGCCCAGGGGCACGCCGACGATGAGTCCCACCGCTCCCAGGGCGGTCCCCTGGGCGTTGAGAACCCGGCGGACGGCACCCCTGCCCAGCCCCATGGCGGCCAGGATGGCGAAGTCACGCCGACGCCGCCGGGCCGAGGTCAACAGCACGTGGCCGAGGGCGGCGACGGCCATCAGGGCCAGGAAGCCGGCGAGCAGCTCGGGTAGCACCCTCACGTTGCGCAGGTTGACCAGCTCCACCGGCGACGGGCGGGGGGAGACGTCGGCCACGTCGGAACCGAGGCCCTTGGCCAGACGGCTCACACCCGCCGCTGTCTGCCCGGGAGGAAGCCGCACCGCTATGACGCTCTGAACGCTCCCCTGGTAAAGGTCAGGGGCGGGCGGCCATACTGCGTCGAAGGTGGCCGGCGTCACCCACAGTCCCTCGTCGAACTCAGCGTGCACGTCGTCGGGGAACAG
>QHBU01000247.1:0-1748 GCA_003244045.1 Candidatus Aeolococcus gillhamiae | reverse complement strand
CTATGCGCACGGGCACGCCGGCACCGCCCACCTTCACCGTCGACCCGATTCCCACGTGCAGGTCGGCGGCGGTGGCGGGGCCGATCGCCGCCTCGCCGGTCGCCCGAGGGGCCCGTCCCGTCTTGAGGGCCAGCGCCACGGGTGCGGCCCCGCTGCGGCGAGGAGGGCGCACCGTGAACATGGGGACGCCGACGCCGCTGACGTCGGTGACCCCCCGGGCAACCTCGGCCGTCGACGCCCCTGGCCCGGCGGCGACCGCCACCCGGTCGGCCACCGCAGGCGACGTTCCCGCGGGGCCGAGATCGGCGGGGTTGGCGGTGACGTCGGCGTCCCAGCTCACCCCCGCCCTCTCGGGGTGAGCAAGGGCGTCGTTGATGCCCCCGTCGATGGCCACGGTGGCGACGATCCCCAGCACCCCCACCGCCGCCGCGGTTAGCGCCGGGCGCACCGCGACGGCGGCCTTCCCCCGGCCCCGCTCGAACGCCATGGCCGACCCCAAGCCGATGGTAAGGGGGGTGGTGCGGCGAATCCACGCCGCGATCTGTGAAGGGGCCACAAGGCGGCCGGCGCTGCGACGGTCGGCTCGGACACCCATGAGCAGCGTCGCTCCCGTCACCAGGCCCAGGGTGGCCACCACGCCGGGGCCGATGACCGTCCAATCGAGGTGGAAACCGAGGTTGGGGTCTATGCGTCGCCCCAGGCCGACGGGGAACCATCTCGACGCCAGCACGGCACCGCCGAGGGCAACGACCGCGGCCACCGCGGCGGTGGCCAGGTGGGGCAGGCACGACGCCAGCCCGACATCGGCGCGCGTCATGCCCATGGCCCGCAGGGCATCGACGTCGTCGCCCACCACCGACGCCGAGCGGCTCAGGGCCTGGGCCACCAGGATCCCCCCGGCGAGAGCCACGGCAGCGGCCAGGAGCACCAGGGCGGTGCGCTCGACGGCGAGGGTGGTGTCGACGCGCCGGCTCACGGCATGCAGATCGAGCACCGGCGCACCCGGGGCCACCAGGGCGTTCATGTCCCGCTTCAAGGCGGCGATGTCAGCCCGCCCGTGGCGCAAGACGACATCGGCGTTCTCCAGCAGGTTCATCTGGCTGCGGTAGCGGGCGACCACGCCGGGCGAGACCAGCACCTGGCCATCGGAGACGAACAGGAACTGGGGGACGGTGCGCACCACCCCTACCACCCGTAGGGTCATGCGGGGGCCGTGGGGAGGCAGGCCGCTGCGGTCGTCCGTGCCGAGCTCATAGCCCTGGAACCTGAACGTGCTGCCGAGGGGCGACTCCCGGGCGGCGTTCTCGTCCACCACCACCTCGTCGGGCGCCGCCGGGTCGTACATCCGGCCCCGCACCACGACCGGCCTGTCCACCGAGCCCCCGAAGACACCGTCGTCGGACGCGAACAGCAGACCACCGAAGGAGTCGTTGACGTTGCCGAACATGAGGTCCCACACGGCGATGCGCGCTACCTCGGGACGGGCCGCCAGGGGCCGCCAGTCGGGGTGGGTGGCGTTCACCTGGCTGGGAAACACGACGGCGTCGGCGGCGCGGGTGGCCTGGCGCAACCGGCCCAGGGCGGTGGAGGTGCGGCGGGCACCGGCCAGGGCGGCCATGGCCAACGCCGAGGTCATGCCGACGAGCAGTCCCAGGACCACGAGGGAGCGCCAGCGCCGGCGCAGGTCGGCGCGCGCCCACAGCGCGGCGGCACCGTTCGGCAACATGATGTGAGTGTAAGGACGGACT
>QHBU01000246.1 GCA_003244045.1 Candidatus Aeolococcus gillhamiae | reverse complement strand
GTCGCGAGCCAGGTGACGAAGTAGATCAGGTACCGGAACGCCACCGCGCCCAGCCCGGACCCGACACCCACCACCGCCGCGACGGCGAACAGCCCGAACCGGGAGCCCCGCTGCCCCTGGCTGCCCGGGCCCGGCGGCCTCCCGGCTGGCTGCTACGAAGGTTTCCGGGACGGGGCTTCCGGCGGGTCGGCCGGCCACTGGCTGTCCGGGATTTCCCCGGCCGCTGCGGCGAACTCCCGCAGCGCATCCGCCACCGCCATCTGCCGCGCGTCAGGAAGCCGGCGCAGGATGCCGGCGATCAGCTCCCGCCGCCGGGTGGTGGCCTTATCCACCACCTGCCGCCCCGCCGGGGTGATGGACACCTGGACGGTCCGGCGGTCCGCCCGGGCGCGGTGGCGGCGGATCAGGCCTTTGCGGACCAGCCGGTCGCACATCCGCCCGGCCGTCGACGGTGTCACGTCCAGGGCCCCGGCCAGGTCCACCATCCGCTGAGGACCCCTTGAGGCGAGCACCACGAGCGCGCGGTACTGCGCGATCGTGGTCTCTTCCGCGGCCGCGCCCAGCGAACTTGTCGCCACCGCGACCAGCGTGCGGCTCGCCGTGAGCACGGCGTCCACGGCGGCTTCGTGGGCCACCGCTGACTCCGCCACCACCTGCCCGGCCATCTGAACCTCCGACACTTGCTAAATACAACTAGTTCATAGTGAACTCATCAGCTGCTGCAAGCAGCCTGGACGGAGGGGCGGAGGCCTGGTACTTGCCCGTTCCTGGCCACCGGCCAGGGGCCAGGACACGCGGAACGGGGAGCTTCAGGACCCCCGCGACCCGAGGGTCGCTTCGCCGGGGTATTGTCCTTAGCAATACTTGTAATATGCAATAATGTACATGTGTGGGCTTAGGTTCGGCGGAAGGCTGGTTGCTGCATGCGTGGATCGCTGGCGGTGGCGGGATGCCAGACAGCAGCTCCTGCACCCACCTGGAACCCCCGTCAAGACTTCACCTGAGCCAGCTAGCCGGCCCATAAGAAGGTAACACCATTGACGTACGTCGTCTGGATCGCCATCGGCCTCGCCGCTGTGGTCTTCTGCGTGTTTGCCGGCTGGCCGCTGTACACCACCTATAAGACCCGCGGGCAGGGAGCTGACGTGGCCGAGGGACAGGCTTACTTCAAGGCCAAAGCCAGGGCCCAGCGGGCGCAGGCCGCGGCCCGCCCGGCCGAGAAGGCCCGCCCCGGCGCGCAGGACACGGGCCAGGCCGCTGAATCCGATACGGCCGCCCCGCCATCCCGCGACTGAACGAGATGACTGCCCGGATTGGCGCGGGCCGGGGTCCGCGCTGCGCACCTTGCGCGCAGCAGGCGACGAGTGGACCTGGACCAGCGCGGCGAGGCCGCCGAACCCGCACCAGACGGCATATGCGGATGTTGTCCCGGGAAAGTCCTTGGGAACCAGCTCGGCTACCGCGGACACCGTGGGCCTGGCCGCCCCGGGAGTGGGTCCTGGGCTCTGTGCCGGTGATGCGGGTTCTACGCTGACTTGGGCTGGACGCGTTTGGTTACGACCCAACGGTGCTTGCCGATCTGGCGATTCCGGGTGAACCCCAGCTTCTCGTAGGTCGACAGCGCCCCATTGAACAGGAACCCGGCGGGGACCGAGCCGGCGTTCTCGGGGTACCCCTCCACGATGCCGCCGCCGGAGGCGGCGATCATATCCAGGGCGCCCGCGAGCGCGGTGGCAGCCACGCCCTGGCGCCGGTGTCCCTGGCCGGCGTAACAGCACGCGATCCGCCAGTCCGGCGGGGCCGTCTGGCCTTTCTCGTAAGCGGCGCGGCTCTTGATCCGCGGCAGCTCCCCGGGCGCGCCGAACTGGCACCAGCCCAGGCAGTCGCCGCCGCGGAAGACGAGCGCCGCGTGTGCCGTCCCCGCCCGCACGCGAGCCAGCTTGCGGTCACGGTTCTGCTCGGCGGTGGTGTCCTTGCCGGTGCCCTCGGGATGGAATCCCATGCACCAGCAGCCGCCGAAGATGCCGTTGTTGTGCTCCACCAACGCGGCGAACGCGGGCCACGTCGACTCGTCCAGAGGCCGGACAGCGTAGGCAGGCGCTCCCATCAGATCAACGTAGCGGCCCTGACCAGCGTGTGCGGAAACCGCGCCAGTCCCCGATCCTCCCACTTCGGGACCTCGGTCTCCCACACAGCCGGAGCTTTGGCCTGGCCGAGGCTGATCGGTGTCCCGCAGGTCAACCGTGTCTTGCAGTTGCGCCGCGAAGACCGCCACGGTCGCCTCCGCGTCATAGCGGGCCCGGTTGAACCGCCG
>QHBU01000245.1 GCA_003244045.1 Candidatus Aeolococcus gillhamiae | reverse complement strand
CACCTACGTCGTGGTGGTGGTGCTGCCGACCGTCATGTCGGGAGTGGGCATCGGACTGGAGCACCTGCAGCGCGCCACACCGATTATCAGCGGCTTCCTGCTCGGGTACGTGGCCATCCTCCCCTTGCTGGGGCGGCTCTCGGACCTGCTCGGGCGCGAGCCGGTCTTCGCGGGCTGCCTCCTCGCGTTCGCGTTCGGCTCGGTGCTGACCGCGACCGCTCATGGCCTCGGGGTCCTGGTAGTGGGCCGCGCCCTTCAGGGCCTGGGAGGAGGCGGGCTGATCCCGGTGGCGCTGTCGCTCGTAGCTGCTCAGTGGCCACCCCAGGCACGCGGGCTACCCCTCGGGATCGTCGGCGCCGTCCAGGAGCTCGGCAGCGTGCTCGGCCCCCTCTACGGCGCAGCCGTGGTGGCTGTCGCGGGTTGGCGCACGATCTTTTGGCTCAACCTGCCTCTCGCCGCCGTCCTCGGAACAGCCTTTTTCCTATCCCGTCCGGTGGCCGCCGAGCATGCCGAGCCACGCCAACCGCCGGCGCGCTCCGGGGGCTTCGACTTCGTAGGGGCAGCCCTGCTCGGCCTCGGCTTGGCCGTGCTCGCGACCGCCCTCGACGCGCCGGCGCAGTTGACCGACAGCGTGACCTTGGGGGGGTGGCTCACCCCGGGTGCAGGGGGCGCCAGCTGGGGGCCCTTCACGTCGCGCCTCGCCCTCGCGGGGGCCGGCGTTCTGGCGGCCTTCGTGGCCTGGGAGCTCCTCTGCCCGCATGCGTACCGGCCTCTGGTCGCCTTCCGGCGCCTTCCCGATCTCCTCGTGGAGGCCGACGTGGCCGGCGCAGCCCTCTTGGCTGGGTTCCTCGCCTGTGTCGTGGTGCTGTTCTCCACCGCGGACCCCGGGCACCAGCTCGTGGCCAGCAGCGCGCCCGTGGTCGCCCCGGTCGGGTTGGGCTGTCTCGGCGCCTTCGCATGGCGTCAGGGCAAGGCCAGGCAGCCGTTGTTGCAACCGAGGTCCCTCGCCGCCAGGCCGGCGTGGGGGGCGCTGGTGGTCAACCTGGCCCTCGGCGGCGCGTTGATGGCTGCGCTGATCGACGTGCCGTTTTTCGCACGGGCCACGATCGATCCACACTCACAGGTCGACGCAGCGTTGGTGCTGTTGCGCTTCCTGGTGGCGGTACCGCTCGGCGCCGTCCTCGGCGGCCTGCTCACCCGCCGCAGCGGGAGGGGGCCGGCGGTGGCCACGATGGGGATGCTGCTGTCCGCCGCCATGTTCGTGGCCATGACCTCGTGGTCGGCGCGCGCGCTCAGCGTCGACTGGACGGTGCTCGGCGTGACCTGGCCCTTCCGTCAAAGCGACGTCGAGCTGGTGGCCTGCGGGCTCGGCTTCGGGCTGGTGATATCCCCGCTGAACGCCGCCGTCCTCGACCACGTCGAAGCCCGCCTGCACGGGTTGGCCACGTCTCTGACGGTCGTGGCGCGCACGGTCGGGATGCTCGCGGGACTGTCAGCGCTCACCGCCATCGGGCTCCGGCGCTTCTACGAGGCCCAGGCCCGGATCGGCTCGCCGTTCACGCTGTGCCCCGCCAGCCCCGGGAGCTGCCCCGCCTACGACCGCGCCACCAACCGGGCGCTGCTGGCCGAGCTGCACACCATCTTCGCGGGCGCGGCCGTGTGCGCCCTGATCGCCGCCGTGCTGGCGGGCCTGCTACTGCGCTCGCGAGGCCGCCTGACGCCCGCGACAGTGGAAGACTGAGCCAGGTTCGCCGATGGGAGGGATGCGACGATGTCCGACGCAGTAGACGCACTCGCAGCGAAAAGCGACGCCCGAGGCGCGGGAGGCGAGCTCGACGTGGTGGTGATCGGGGCCGGGTTCTCGGGGCTGTACATGCTCCATCGGCTCCACCAGCTCGGCCTGACGGCGAGGGTCTTCGACGAAGCCGACGACGTGGGTGGGACCTGGTACTGGAACCGTTACCCCGGCGCCCGCTGCGACATCCCCACGACCGACTACACCTTCAGCTTCGACCCCGAGCTCGAGGGGGACTGGACCTGGTCGGAGAAGTACGCGACTCAGCCGGAGATCCTGGCCTACCTGAGACACGTCGCGGACCGCTACGACCTGCGCCGAGACATCCAATTCTCGACAAGAGTCACCTCCGCGGTGTGGAACGACGCCGACGCCCGTTGGCAGGTCCGCACCGACAAGGGCGACGAGGTGAGCTGCCGCTTCTACGTGATGGCCAGCGGGTGCCTCTCCCTGCCGAAGTCTCCTGACATAGAAGGCGCCGAGCGCTTCGCGGGCGAGGTCTACTTCACCAGCAGGTGGCCCCACGAAGGTGTCGAC
>QHBU01000244.1 GCA_003244045.1 Candidatus Aeolococcus gillhamiae | reverse complement strand
GTGACCTTCGCGGCCGGGCTCGCCATGCAAGGCCTGCGGCCGGTCGTGTGCATCTACTCGACGTTCCTGCAGCGCGCTTTCGACCAGGTGACGTGTGACGTCGCCCTGCACAAGCTGCCGGTCACCTTCGTGCTCGACCGCGCCGGCATCACCGGCGACGACGGTGCCTCGCACCACGGCATGCTCGACCTCGCTTACCTGCGGCTCATCCCGGGGATGACGGTCAGCGCGCCCAGCTCGCCCGACGAGCTGCGCCGGCTCTTCGCCACCGCGATCGCGCATGACGGCCCCTTCGCCATCCGCTATCCACGCGGCAGCGCGCCGTCTGTGGGATCCGCTCCGCTGCGTCCGCTCCCGATCGGCTCCATGTCCGTGCTCCGTGAGGGCGCGGACGTCGCCCTTCTCGCGGTTGGCAAGATGGTCGGTGTGGCCGGGGAGGCAGCGGACACACTGCAGGGCGAGGGCATCCACTGCACCGTGGTCGACGGGCGCTTCGTCAAGCCCCTGGATGCCTGCATCCCCGCGCTCGCGGCCCGGCACCGCGCCGTGCTGACCATCGAGGACGGCACCACCATCGGTGGCTTCGGCGACGCGGTGCTCGAGGCGCTTGCAGAGGCGGGCGTCACCGTGCCGACGCGCCGGCTCGGACTGCCCGACAGCTTCATCGAGCACGGCGCCCAGCCACTGCTGCTGCACAAACTCGGGCTCGATGCCAGCGGCGTCGCGGAGGCTGCGCGCGAGCTGCTCCGCACCCACAGGCCCAGCGTTCTCGCCGGTTAGCCCGCCGCCTCGGCCAGGGCCGCGCGCAGGGGACCACCGAGCTCAGCGGGGATGACCTGCTCCACGACGACCTCATCGCAGCTCACCCACCGTGCCGCGTCGTGCAACGCCTGCGCCATGGGCACGACGGCTGCCGCGTCCATCGACACCCGCCGTGCACGCAGCACGCTGCCATCCCGTTTGGGGTCCACGCGTCCCGCCAGCCTTCCGCCCGCGAGCAGCGGCATGACGAAATAGCCGTGCTCGCGCTGGGCGGCCGGGGTGTAGGCCTCGAGCCTGTGGCGGAAGCCGAAGAGCCGCTCGGTGCGGGGCCGGTGCCAGATCAGCGAGTCGAAGGGAGAGAGCAGTACGGGGCGATGCCGGACACGGGCGGGGCCGCTCAGGGCCATGGGGTGTGCCCAGGCACGCCTGCCCCAGCCGCGAACACTGACAGGAGTCAGGCCGGCTGCTTCGGCGGCCGCCCGCATGGCGGCAACCGGCATCCGAAAGGAGGCGGCGAGGTCGTCATCGGTGGCCACGCCCGTGTGCGAAGCGGCGAGCGCGACCAACTCGGTGAAACACGCGGCATCGTCGAGGTCGACCCCGAAGAGCGACTGCGGGACCGCGTCTTCGCTGAGGCGGTAGACGCGGCGAAAACCCCGCCGCTCGGTGCAGACCACGTCGCCGCGGGCAAGCAGCTGCTCCACCGCTTGCTTGACTGGGCTCCACTCCCACCATCCGGGCGTGATGCGCGCCCCGCCGAGATCGGCGATGGTGACCGCGCCATGGTCGCGAACCTGGGCAAGGATCTCCTGCTGCTCCGCGGTGCGTGCGTAGCGCTGCATGTAGCGGCGCCGGCGCCACGCGAACAGCGGCCACAGCTCGAGCGGCAGAACGCACGCTGCGTGTGCCCAGTACTCGAACGTCGTGCCCCGTCCCCACCACGCCCGCGCGATATCTGTGCGACTGACAGGCCCGAGGCGCGAGAACGCGACCAGCTCATGGGAGCGGGCGATGACCGAGATGGTGTCGATCTGGATCGCACTCAGCTCGCGCAGGAGCCGCAGCGGATCGCGGTGGCGGCGCCCTCTCAGCCTCTGGGCGGTGATGGCCACAGCGCGCGCGTCGGCGTTTGTCAGCTCCACGGCCACCAAGCCACTCTGCCAGAACGATGGTTGGCGCTACCGTAGGCGCATGAGCGAAACCATCGACCCGTCGGGTGCGTCGCCGCGGGACGAGCTCAGGTCCGTCCTCGAGGAGAAGCGGTCGGAATTGCTCAGCAGGATCGAGCAGTTCGGCGCCAGTCCGACGGAGATGTCGAATCTCAACTTCGGCAAGAGGATCGGCGACGGGACCACGTACGCCGTGGAGCGGATGACCGGCGCGTACCAGGCGCGGACGTTGTATGAGACCGTCAAGGAGATCGACCAGGCGCTGGCGCGCCTCGATGCCGGCGCGTACGGCCTGTGTGAGGTGTGCGGCGGGCCGATTCCCGGCGAGAGGTTGCGCGCCATCCCGTGGGCAGCACTCTGCGTGCCCTGCAGCGGGAGCCTCGTGCGCGCCGGCGCAAGAAGGTGACGAGCGCTAGCGCGCCGGTGAGTACGCTCCGCGCCTTCGCGTGATGTCTGCCATGTGAGCCGGTCGCGGTTCGCCGCCACTCGGTGCAGGCACGGCCGCGGCATCCTCGTACACGATCAGCATCTGGGTGAGGGCGTCAGCCCAATCGGCGTCCTTGTCGGTCTGCCCTTCTGCCGTCGAGGCGTCGACGAGGCCGCCGTAGGACATCAGCGCCGGCGGATCGAGCAGATCGGTCGGAGTTGCCATGACCTGGCCCTTCACGTGTGCATTTGCTGGATCAGCTCCCACCCTACGGACGCACCGGGCAGAGATGCAAGCCCGCCGCACGCGTCAAAGGGGGCGAAGGGGGATCTGCGTTCCCCCTCCTCCGCTAGGCGTCGTGCGGCCACGCCTTCGCCGCCGTCGCTCCGTCGGGGCGAGACATCCGCCTCGTCCCTCCTCCGCTAGGCGTCGTAATAGAGAAAGAACTCGTAGGGGTGCGGTCGCAGCGCGATCGGATCGACCTCGCTCTCACGCTTGTAGGCGATGTAGGTGTCGAGCAGGTCCTGGGTGAACACCCCGCCGCGGAGCAGGAACTCCTGGTCGTTCTCCAGTGCGTCGAGCACCTCGGAGAGCGAACCGGGAAGGTCGCGTACGCGTTCGGCCTCGCGTCCCTCGAGCTCGTACAGGTCCGCATCGACCGGCACGGGTGGCTCGATCTTGTTCTGGATACCGTCGAGACCCGCCATCAACATCGCCGAGAAGGCCAGGTATGGGTTGCACATCGGGTCTGGCGAACGGAACTCGAGCCGGCGCGCCGCGGGCTTGTCGCTGTACGTGGGAATGCGCACGCACGCGCTGCGGTTGCGCGCGCTGTACGCCAGCTTGATGGGCGCCTCGTACCCGGGAACCAGGCGCCGATAGCTGTTGGTGGTGGGCGCCGCGAACGCGAGGACTGCCGGCGCGTGCTTGAGCAGGCCGCCGATGTAAAAGCGGGCGGTATCGCTCAGCAGCGCGTAGCCCTCGGCATCGTAGAAGAGCGGCGAGTCACCGTTCCACAGTGACTGGTGGGTGTGCATGCCACTGCCGTTGTCACCGAAGAGCGGCTTGGGCATGAAGGTGGCCGTGTAGCCCTCGCGGTTGCACACGCTCTTGACGATGTACTTGTACTGGAGGACCTTGTCCGCCATCGTCACCAGCGTGTCGAAGCGCATGTCGATCTCCGCCTGACCGGCGGTGCCGACCTCGTGGTGGTGCACCTCGATGTCGATGCCCGATTCGATCATGGCGAGGACGATCCGGCTGCGCAGGTCCTGCTGCTTGTCCACCGGCGGCACTGGGAAGTAGCCGCTCTTCAGCTTGGGCCGGTAGCCAAGGTTGGCGGTGCCGTTCTGGCCGGTGTTCCAGACCCCCTCGTCGGAATCGATGAAGTAGTAGCCCTCATGGGTGTTCTGGTCATAGCGAATCGAGTTGAAGATGTAGAACTCAGCCTCCGGGCCCCAGTAGGAGGTTTCGGCGATGCCCGACTGGCGCAGGTACTCCTCCGCCTTGCGCGCCACGAAACGCGGGTCGCGGCTGTAAGGCTTGCGCGTCAGCGGGTCGGCGATGTCGCAGACCACGACGAGCGTGGGCACCTCCAGGATGGGGTCGAGGAACGTGCGTGAGGGATCCGGGAAGAGGAGCATGTCGCTCTCGTGGATCTTCTGAAAGCCGCGGATGCTCGACCCGTCGAAGCCGATTCCGTCGGTGAAGACTGACTCGGTCAGCTCGCTGACGGGCACGCTGAAGTGCTGCCACGTTCCGGGGAGATCGGTGAAGCGGAAGTCCACCATCAGGGCGCCGACCTCCTTGGCGCGTTCGATGACCTGCTTGGGGGTTGGCGATGAGACCGCGGTCGGGGACATGGTGGGCTGCACCTCTCCTGTGAACATTGCGGCTACCGACTCGTCGATCGCCATGCGCTTCTCCCTCATTGGTCGTTTTCCTGGCCACGCGGGGACCGGGCACGCAGGCGTGGCCAGATTGTCGGGCTTCAGGCTAGCCCTGCGAATGGGGAGGGACTATGGACAGCACACCCCACCGCCGCCCTCCTCACCTTGTGTGCAGCGCACAAAGAGGCAGCGTCCGAGATCAGGCGGGCGGCTTGATCCCATCGACCTGCTCGCGGGCCGCCACCTTGTCCTTGAAGTAGATCTTGTTGATCTGGGTGAAGGGCACTTGGGGCGCCGGGACGTCCTCCTCGGCATAGATGGCGTCCACCGGGCAGGGATCGACGCAGGCCCCGCAGTCGATGCACTCGTCGGGGTCGATGAAGACCATGCGGTCCTCGTCCACCTCGTGGATGCAGTCCACCGGGCACACCTCGATGCACGACTTGTCCTTGAGGTCGATGCAGGTCTCGGTGACAACGTACGTCATACGCGGCGAGTCTAGCCCCTCGGGTCAGCAACCCGACCTCGGGGCTCGGGCGAACGGTGTTCGCATCCAATAGCAGTCAGCGCAGGCGACTTCACGTCGCCGGAGCTGACATCCGCTCAGCTGGGGGGTGCCCGAGGGGGGAACGCTGAGTTCCCCCCTCGCCCTCAGTGTCCCCAGTGCTCCGGCTCGAGGTGGCGGACGATGGCGTCGCCCCGCTCCCCGCTGCGGATCCGTACCGCGTCGTCGACCGGGATGACGAAGATCTTCCCGTCGCCGACCTCGCCGGTCCGGGCCGCGCCGCTGATGGCGTTGACCACTCCTTCGACCAGTGAGTCGCCCACCACGGCCTCGACCTTGATCTTCCGCTGCAGGGAGATGTTCGCCCTGGCTCCGCGGTAGGTCTCCGTGTAGCCGCGCTGGGCGCCGCAGCCCATCACCTCGGTGACGGTGAGCCCGGACGTGCCCAGCCCGTCCATGGCGTCCTGCACAGCCTGCAGCTTCTCCGGCCTGATGACCGCCTCGACCTTCTTCACGATGGCACTCCGTCTGGGGTGTGGGCCAGCGCGCCGTTCTCAACCCGTTCCCGTTCAGCGGTGGTGGGGACCAGTGAGCCGACCAGCCGCCGTGCCGGCTCGCCGACGGCGTCCGGGTGAATATACGCGCCGCCCGGCACCGGCATGAACTGCTCCGGGTAGCCCCACATGCCGTGCTCGCTGATGTCGAGCCCGTCGATCTCGTGCTGCGCGCTGACGCGCAGGCCGACGGTCTTCTTGATGATCCAGAAGAGGCCGTAACTGAGCGTGAAGACCGTCACGAATGCCGCGCCGACGGCGGCGGCCTGGGCGCCCAGCTGCCGGAAGCTGCCCGTGTAGAACAGCCCGCCCTGGCCGACTCCGTTGAATGTGGCGAGCGCCGGGTCGGTGAAGAGGCCGCAGGAGAGTGTGCCCCAGACGCCGGCCAGGCCGTGGGCACTGAGCGCACCGACGGGGTCGTCGATCCACTTGTCGATGGCGATGACGCCGAACACCACGATCACGCCGGCGACCGCGCCGATGATGATCGCGGCCCACGGCTGCACGTACCCGCTCGGGGCGGTGATGGCGACCAGGGCGGCAATCGCGCCGTTGCCGATCATGCCCACGTCAAGCGCCTTCTGGAGCCGGTAGATGGTGAACATCGCGGCCAGCGCGCCCGCCGCCGCGGCGAGGTTAGTGGTGATGACGACATCGGCGAAGTGCAGGTTGGTGGCGTTGAGTGTCGAGCCGGGGTTGAAGCCGAACCAGCCGAACCACAGGATGATCACGCCGAGCTGGGCCAGCGGCATGTTGTGCCCGGGGATGGCGTTGGGCTTGCCGTCACGCGAGTACTTGCCGATGCGCGCGCCGAGCAGGAGAAGGCCGGCGAACCCCGCCGTGGCCCCGGTCAGGTGGACGACCGTCGAACCGGCGAAGTCCTGCGCCCCCAGCGTGGTCATCAGCCAGCCACCACCGAAGAGCCAGTGGCTGATCAATGGGTAGATGAAGCCGGCGAACGGCACCGCGAAGAGGATGTAGACGATGAACTTGGTGCGCTCGAGCATGGTGCCCCAGACGATCGCCAGCGACACCGCGCAGAAGACGAACTCGAAGAAGAACTTGGCCGCGGCTGGTGCCGTGGAGGCTGCGAGCGCGGGCAGCGCCATCGTCGAGCCCGGGTGGAAGGAGGGGGCGAAGCCCGTGAAACCGATCAGGCTGTTGGTGAAGCCCGTGGCCGCGCCGAAGGCGAAGGCGAAGCCGCAGATCCAGTAGACGATCGAGCTGATGCTGAGGTTGACGATGACCTTGGCGACGACCGTGCCCACGTTCTTCATGCGTGTGAAGCCGACCTCGAGCATGGCGAAGCCGGCCTGCATGAAGAGCACCAGCACGGCGGCGACGATCACCCACACCGTGTCGGCGGCCACACCGGCTGCCTGGGTCGCCGTGTTGTCAGCGGCGGCCTGGGCGGTCACGGGCAGCGCGGCAAGGGCGGCGGCGCCCGCGACGGCGACTCGGAAGCGGGTTCGGGCAAGCAACGGTGTTCTCCTTGCGCGGCTGGTGGCTGCGGCCAGCCTAGGAGGACGGCGAGCCGCCTTCGATGCGCGCGCCGCCCCAACTTGTGGCTCGCTGAGTTGTGCGCCGTGCACGAAGCGAGGTGGGCTACGCTGTCGCGCTCCCCGCCGGCATCGGGTGCGGCATGACCTCGCGGATGCGCAGGCAGAGATGGAGGTTGAGACGGGTGGCGGGGTCGTCGAGGCGGAGCCCGCCGATCTCTTCGATCCGGCGCAGCCGGTACAGGACGGTGTTGCGGTGGACGTGGAGGCGCTGCGCGGTGTCCGTCGGCGAGCCGTGGCACTGGAAGAAGGCGTCGAGCGTCTCCATCAGCCCCGCCCCGGTTCTCTCGTCATAGGCGACCAGCGGGCCCGCGCTCTGGCGATAGAAGTCTTCCATCTCCGAGTGCTGGGTCATGGCCACGAGCAGGCGGTGCAACCCCAGGTCGGCGAACGTCGCCACGGCGGGCTGTTTCTGCAGACGGGCGCTGATGCGCAGGGCGTGCTCGGCCTCGCGGTGTGACTGGCGGACCCCCTGCGGGCCGCTGCGAGCGCGACCCACTCCGACCACGACCTCGCCACGCACGGCCACGGCGCAGTCGGCGAGCAGCGTCTGGGCGACGAGCGCGCTGCGCTCGCCCGGTTCCGCGGATTCCGGCACCAGCGCGCAGACGCTGTTGTCGTGGGCGGTCAGCAGCGAGGTGGGCGCGCTGCGGGCCAGGCAGCGCCGCGCGGCGACCGTCAGCGTCTCCACCGGCGTGCCCGCGTTCTGGCCACGAACGACGAGAACGCTGTAGGGCTCGTTGAGCTGGAACCCGAGCCGGTGGGCGCGCTCACTGACACCCGCGTCCGACCCGAACGAGCCCTCCAGGAGTGCGGCGAGCAGCTCGCCCTCGAGGTCGTCACGGGCGCGCAGCACGGCGCGTTCGCGGTCCAGCTCGATGGCGCACGCCGACGCGCCGCGGGCCACGGCGGCGCGCTCGAGCTGGCCGAGGTGGTGCTCCTCGCCGATCAGCGAGACGAACCCGTGGACTCCATCACGCCCCGGGATGGGCGCGACCAGGCGGCTGCGCCCGCGCGGCAGGCCGAACTCGCCGACCGGCGGGTCGGCGGCGGGCACGCTTTGGCCGGCGACCCAGCGGAGCATCTCCTCACCGTTGCCGAGCGCGTCGCGGACGGACGCGGGCAGCTCGTCGGAGACACTGCGTAGGCGTCCAGCCGCGTCGTGCCAGGCAACGACGCGGCCGGTCACCTCACCGAGCCGCGCGACGATGGCATCGGTCCCGGCGCCCCCCAGGGCCAGCTGCATGAGCTCCATCTGGAGCATCTGCGCCTGCTCGTGAAGGATGGTGCGCTGCTCGACGATGTAGCGGACCACGGACTGCTGCATCTCGCTGACGTGCGAGCCGTCGGGGAGACGGAGCAGCGGCATGATCAAGCGCTCGGCCACGCCAAGGCTGGCCGGCGACGCGTCGCCGACGACCGCCACAGCCACCCCTCCCTTCTCGGCGAGGCCGTTCATCACGTCGGCGAGGTCGAGGCGCGCGTCGAGGAGGCGGATCGACGCCACCGGCACCAGCGCGATCTCGCCGCCCTTGATGGACTCGAAGGCCGGCGCCCGGGTGCGCAGGGTGGTGGCCCATTCGACGCGCCGGTCGAGCCCGGCACCGCCGCCGAGCAGCTCGGTGCCGTCAGGCAGAGCGCCGCGCCAGACGTCGCGCACGGTGATCAGCGCCGTCTCCACGGGTCAGCCTCTCTCCAGGTAGCGCTCCAGCTCCCACCCGGTAACCTGGCCACGGTACTCACGCCACTCCGCGCGCTTGGCGTCGAGGAACCGGTCGGTGAGGTTGTCGCCAAGGGCGTCGCGGACCACGTCGTCGTCCGCGCACGCGTCGACCGCATCCTTGAGGTTGTCGGGGAGCACACCGACGTTGCGGCGTTCCAGCTCCACCTCGTCGAAGCCGTACAGCGCCTCCTCGACCGGCGGCGGCAGCGGCAGCCGCCGTTCCACGCCGTCGAGGCCGCAGCGCAGCATCACCGCGAACGCGAGATAGGGATTGCACGAGGGGTCGGGGCTGCGCAGCTCCACCCGGGCTGCCTCTGGCCGCGACACGTGTGGGACACGAATGAGCGCGCCCCGATTGGTGCGGGCCCAGGAGAGGAAGATCGGCGCCTCGAGCCCGCGCACCAATCGCTTGTAGGAGTTGACCAGCGGGGCGAGCACCAGGCACATCCCGGCGGCGTGGTGCAGCTGGCCGGCGATGAAATGCTTGGCGACGTCGCTGAGGCCGTAGTCGTCGGCGCCGGAGAAGGCGTTGCCGCCGCCACCGGTTCTTCCAAGGCTCTGGTGCACGTGCATCCCGCTGCCCGGCTGATCGTTGAACGGCTTGGGCATGAAGCTGGCGATCACTCCGGAGCGCTGCGCCACGGCCTCGAGCGCGAGCCGGAACGTCACCACCGCGTCGGCGGCGGCGAGGGCCTCGCCGGCGGCGAGGTCGACCTCGTGCTGGCCGGGAGCGACCTCATGGTGCGCGCTGTTGATCTCGACCCCGACCAGCGCGGCGGCGGCCAGCATCGCCTGGCGGAGGTCGGTCGCCCCGCCGCCGGTGACGTCGAAATAGCCGGCCGAGTCGCCGGCGAGCGCCTGGGGGACGCCGTCGGCGTCACGCTGGAGGAGGAAGAACTCGATCTCCGGCCCCACCCTGTACTCGTAGCCGAGCTCGGTGGCATGGTCGATCGCCCTCTTCAGGGCGCCCCGGGGGTCGCCGCTGTAGGGCTCGCCGTCGGGGGTGCGCGCCCAGCAGATCAGGCGCGCGGTGGGCTCGGCGGTCCACGGCAGGACCTGGAGGGTATCCGGGTCGGGCACCAGGTACATGTCGCTCTCGGCGGTGCGGGTGAAGCCCTCGACCGAGCTGCCGTCGAACCAGACCCCGTGCTCGAGGGCCGCGTCCAGCCCGGCGGCGGGGATGGTCACCGTCTTCACGGTGCCGAGCACGTCGCTGAACTGCAGGTGCACATGGCGCACGCCCGCCTCGGCGATGCGTGTGGTGAGCCGGTGCTCGCCACCGGTGCCCGTGGCGATCGATCGGGGGCTCATCAGGCGTTCCTCCTAGGGCGGGATGCACAAAAGTCGACGCCAAGGGCATGATAGCGAGCCGCGGCTGCGATTCTCACACCGAATGGGCCTCTGTGGCTTGTGCACTGCGCCCTGACGGAGCGGCCGGGCAAGACCTTAGACGGCCGCTTCTACCGGCGCCTGCGGCACACCCACGCGCCTGCTCGCGCAGATCTGCGCGAACACGGCCGCGCTGGGCTTGGGCGTGCGTTCCTGCGTGCCGCGATCGACGGCCAGCAGGCCGAACCGCTTCGAGTACCCCTCCGCCCATTCGAAGTTGTCCATCGCCGTCCAGTGCAGGTAGCCGCGGACGTCGGCTCCCGCGGCGATCGCCGCGCCGACGGCGCTGAGGTGATCGACGATGAACTGGGCGCGCAGCTCGTCGTGGTCGTCGGCGACGCCGTTCTCGGTGATCAGGATGGGCAGACGGAAGTCTTCCCAGAGGTTCTCGATGGCACGGCGGAGGGCGTCCGGGTCGATCGTCCAGCCGAACGCAGACAGCGGCACCCCGCTGGGGACGACGTTCTCGGCGAACAGCTCGCGGGGGCGGCGGGGGCTGAAGCGGACCCGTTCCTCGCAATAGAAGTTGAGCCCCAGGTAATCGAGTGAGCCGCGCAGCCCGGGCACCACCTGACTGTGACCCACAGGGGGAAGAAGCCGACCGGTCGTGCACGCCCGCAGGAACCAGCGGTTGAAGATGGCGTTGGGCAGGACGGCGACGGCGCGGTGAATCGGTGAGCGCGGGTTGAGCGGGCGCAGCGGCCTCTCGTGGTGGGCGATGGAGACCGCGGCATCCCACCCGTGTGCGTGCGCCACGCGGTGCAGCGCGGTGTACCCCGCCGCGTGCATCCGCGCCATCCCGGCCAGCGCATCCAAGAAGCCGCCCATCGACGGCTCGAGCGGCGGCCACTCCCCATACAGGTACCCGAAGACAGCGAGAACTGTGGGCTCGTTGATGGTGATCCACCAGCGCACGTCGGCCCCGATCGCCTCCGCACAGACGGCGGCAAAGCGCGCGAAGCGGTGTGGCGCGTCGCTGCTGCACACCCCGCCCCGGTCGGCGAGCCACACCGGCAGCGTGAAGTGGTGCAGGGTCACAACTGGTTCCATCCGGAGGGAGCGACAGGTGCGCACCACGTCAGCGTAGTGGCGCAGCTCGTCAGCGTCGAAGACACCGTCGCGGGGTTCCACGCGCGACCACTCGATGGAGAAACGGTGGGCACTGTGGTGCATGTCTGCGAGCTCGCGGAGGTCGTCGCGGTAGCGTGCATGGTGATCGCAGGCGATCCCGGAGACGCTGCCGTCCTTGATCCGCTCCGGGTGCTCGCGCTCCATCCGTGTCCAGTCGTTGTCGAGGTTTCCCTCGACCTGGTGGGCGGCGGTGGCGCAACCGAGCAGGAAGTCCCCGGGGAGTTGGTGGATCACGCGCGCAGTATGCCCGGCTGATTCTGCACGGCCGATAATGCCGCCATGGACGCTGGGGACACGGCACGACGCCGCGAGCGGGTGCCGGGCACCGTCACCCTGGTCACCGAGACGCCCATCGAGATGCCGCTGTCCGCGGCAGGCGGCCAGAGCTCTCTGGCGGAGCAGCTCGAGGAGCGTCCCTGGCTGGTCGCGGTCGGCATCCTCGGCCTGCTCGGCTTCTTCCTGGTGCGGCGCCGCCACCACCGCTGATCGCGGCGGCGAGCGTCAGCGCCGCCTGGTGGGACGGCGCGCCGCCGGTCGGGGCGCGCGGGCGCCGGCCGGCACCGCGTCCGGCGCATCGGCCACCGCGGCGGGGAGGGCCGGCACCTCCACCGGCGGCGGTGGCTCGGGGCCCGCGAAGATGTCGAGGAAGAGCGTCTCGAAGGTGAGGCGGGGCTGCGCGTACTGGGCGATCTCGGCGCCCGCGCGCAGCAGGGACCCGAGGATGTCGGTGAGACGAGCGGCCCCGAGGCTCTCGGCCCAGCGTTCCAACGGCTCGGCGTAGTCGGTCCACAGGCGGAACTCGGTCACCGCCGACGCCTCGAGCGCGGCATCGCGAACGAACGAAGACCACACCGCCAGCATCAGCAGCGCGCGCTCACGGCCCTCCACGCCCGCGCGCGGGGTGAGCTCGGACGCGGCCCGCAAGGCCCCGTCGAGGCCGCCTCCGGCGACGGCCAGGAATGCGTGCAGCGCCTCGACCTCGGCGGCGAGCGCGCCCGGCTCCGAGGCCAGCCGCGAGGCGCGGCCGGGACGGCCGCCGGACAGTCCCGCGGCCAGCCTGGCCAGGCGCGGCTCGATGGTGGCTGCCTCCAGCCAGGCGACGATCCGCGTCACTGGCACCGTCGCCAGGGACACGTGCTGCGCGCGCGAGAGGATGGTCGCGGGCAGCGCCTCCGGGTTGGCGGCGCAGAGCACGATCACCGTCCCCGGCGGCGGCTCCTCGAGGGTCTTGAGGAACGCGTTCCAGGCCTGCGGGGAGAGCATGTGGGCCTCGTCGAGAATGTAGACCTTGTGGCGCCCCGAGACGGGGGCATACGCGACCCTCTCTCGCAGATCGCGGATGTCGTCCACCGAGTTGTTCGACGCCGCGTCCATCTCGATCACGTCCAACGACGTCGCGTTGGCGATCGCAACGCAGGAATCGCACTTGCCGCAGGGCTCGCTCGTCGGGCCGTGGTCGCAGTTCAGGCACGCCGCGAGGATCTTCGCCGTGCTCGTCTTCCCCGTCCCGCGGGAGCCGACGAACAGGTAGGCGTG
>QHBU01000243.1 GCA_003244045.1 Candidatus Aeolococcus gillhamiae | reverse complement strand
CATGGCCTGCGGTACGCCACTGGTCACCACCACCGGGTCGGCTATGGCCGAGGTCACCGGCGACGCCGCCCTCCTCGTGCCTCCCGGAGACGCCGACGCCCTGGCCGGCGCCCTGGAGGCGGCCCTGGCCGCCGGGCCTGACATCGCCCACCGCCGGCGCCTGGGCTTCGAAGTGGCAGGCCGCTACACATGGGAGCGCTCGGCCGCATCCCACGTCGAGGTCTACCGCTCGGTCACCCAGAACTGAGACTCATGTATGTCTGCTGATAGACTCATGTCATGAGTAAGAGGCTGCAGGTGCTGCTCGACGAGGCGGAGCTCCGGCATCTGCGCAACGCGGCGCGTCGCCAAGGGCTGCCGGTGTCGGAGTGGGTGAGGCGGGCTATACGAGAGGCGCGCCGGCGGGAACCGGAGGGTGACATCGAGGCGAAGCTCAAAGCGGTACGCGCCGCCGTCCGGCACCAGTTCCCAACCGCCGACATCGCCCAGATGCTGGAGGAGACCGAGCGCGGCTACACGGCCGCGCCACCTGAGTGATCCTCATCGACGCCAACATCCCGATGTACCTGGTTGGCGCGATGCACCCCCACAAACTCGACGCCCAACGTCTGGTGGAGACCGCCTTGTCCGCCGGCGAGCGGCTCTTGACCGACACCGAGGTGCTCCAAGAGATCTGCCATCGTTACGCAGCGATCGGACGCCGCACCGCCATCCAACCGGCCTTCGACGCCGTCCTGGGCGTGGTCGACGACGTGCTTCCCTTCGACCGTCAGGATGCCGAGGCGAGCAAAGACGTAGTCCTGCGCTATGCCTCGCTCTCCGCCCGCGACGCCGTCCATGTGGCCGTCATGGTCCGCCACGGCGTCGGCCGCATCATGAGCTTCGACCGGGGCTTCGATGCCCATCCCGCCATCCAAAGGCTTTACTGACTGATCAAGTCCGGCGCCTCCCCGCGGCTCGCGCCAGGGCGGCGTCGCGGGCGGCCTTGGTCGCGGCGCGAGCCGATCGCACCACGTCGGCGGTCGCTTCGGGCAGGTCGTGCTCGAAGCGGTCGAGGACAGGGTCGAGGGCCTCGTCGGCGGCACTAGCCACCTTCTCCAGGCGTACGGCCGCCTCCCGCACCTGGGGCTCGATCGCCTTGGTGATCTCGCGGCGCTGGACCTGGAGGCGTTGCATGCCGAGCAACCCAAGGCCGACGGTCGTATAGGCCGCCTCCTTGAGCCGCCCCATGAGCTCTTCTTCAGCCATCTCTCCAGGAAACCACGGCCGGCCCCACCAGCACTAGCCTGCGACGGAAAATGGATTCTCAGCCCTCCGCACCGCCCGTGGTCGCGGTGGTCGTGGCATCGGAGCAGGGCGACTGGTTCGAGGAGGCCCTGGCCGCCCTTGGCCATCAGGACTACCCGAACCAGTCGGTGCTGGTGATCGACGCCGGCAACGCCGGCGATCCCGCCCCCCGGGTGGCCGCCGTCCTCCCCGACGCCTACCTGCGCCGCGCCTCGGACGCGGGAGGCTTTGCCCGCCTAGCCAACGACGCCCTCGAGACGGTGCAGGGCTCAGCCTTCCTCCTTTTCTGCCACGACGACGTGGCCCTGGCCCCCAACGCCGTCCGCCTCCTGGTGGAGGAGGCCCTGCGCTCCAACGCCGGCATCGCCGGCCCCAAGCTGGTCGGCTGGGATGATCCCACCGGGCTCCTCGACGTGGGGCTCAGCGTCGACAAGACCGCGGCGACCAGGTCGCTCGTCGACCGCGGCGAGATCGACCAGGAGCAGCACGACGCCGTTCGTGACGTCTTCGCCGTGCCCACCGCCGCCATGCTCGTGCGCAGCGACCTGTTCTTCGCCCTGGGAGGGTTCGACCCCACGATGCAAGACCACGGGGCCGACGTCGACCTGTGCTGGCGGGCCC
>QHBU01000242.1 GCA_003244045.1 Candidatus Aeolococcus gillhamiae | reverse complement strand
AGGCCGTTCCAGAGGCGGGCGGAGATGCCGAGAGCGCGCTCCAACTGGATGGCGGTGTCGGGGGTGATGGCCGCCTTGGCGTTGATGATCTCGTTGATCGTCTTGACCGGGCGATCCATGCGGCGGGCCAACTCGGACTGCGACATCCCACGGTCGACGAGGGCCTCAGCGAGGATCTCGCCGGGGGGGACAGCCCAGTCCGGCTGCCAGGAAGTCTGGTCAGTCGCCATGGTAGTCAGCTACCTCCGTGATCGAGATCTTGGTGACAAGGGATCGGTCGACGCCGCCGGCATCGAGGTGGGGAATCGGGTCGTGGTTTGGGACAAAGATGAGGCGAAACTGGCCCCACAGGCTGACGGCGAACTGCCCGTGGCGATCTGCCCCGAGGGCATGGCACTTGCCTGGGGCACCTTCCATGTCTTGGAGGGTCGGCGCACCGCGCAAGGTGGTGAGCCGACGCCGGATAAGGGTCCAGTGATCGTTCCCCCACTTGCGGGCGCCGGCCTTGTCGCTGGAGCAGTTCTTCTCCAGCTTGCGGTCGGACCACGAGATGTCGATGACGGCTCCTTGACATGCTGTAACCCCTGGGGTTATAGGTAGGCTACCATATCGACTGAGGACCATGACCGTGCAACTCGCCCTTCTCCAACCCAAACCGTTTGTGCCGATGCCCTCGGGCAGCGTGCACTACGTCGCGGCGTTGCAGAACAAGACGGGTGAGCTGGAGGCACTGCGCAACGCATCGGAGCAGACGTGGTCACGACTGACTCCCCTGCTGCACATCGTTGGCCGCCAGTTGCAGCCTCCCGAGTTCCGTTCCGCGAACATCTCCGAGTGGGTGCGCAAGCTCGGCGAGGCGGTGGGGACTCACCCGTTCTTCCTCGACCTCCTTCGACTTGATCCATCGCACCCGGTCACGACGACCAAGGGACCGGTGCCCTTGCTGGAGCGCATCTACTGGGCGACCCGACGCAGGTCGCTGAACGTAGTCCCGGTGGTGACGGTGGGTCACTCCACGTCTGCACATTTCACCCTTGTACGCTCCATCACCGAGACGGACGGGCGCGGCGTCGCGCTGCGGTATCCGATCCGGACTCTGGCTCTGGAGGCGTCGAAGCAACAGGCGTACCTCAACTCTGTGCTCGACGCTGTCGGAACTGACGTTGGCGCGGCCGATCTACTGATCGACCTGGCGTACCTCGATCCCGACGTTGACGTGCGCGCGGAGGATCTTGGACCCGCGATTGCCGGCGCGCTGGCCGTCGGCTCGTGGCGCAACGTCGTGGTTTTCGGAACGTCGATCCCGTCAATGATGAGTTGCGTACCCGAGGGCACGATGGGAACGCTGCCGCGAACCGAGTGGGAAATCTGGCAGGCGCTGCGCTCCGTCGGACTCTCGCGCGTTCCGGCATACGGTGACTACGCGATTCAGCACCCGCGCCCACCACACGACGTCGGCGGAGGGGGGACAATGCGGGCCAATATTCGCTATACGATCGAGGACGGCACCCTTGTCGCTCGTGGTCGTGGCCCGGTTCGGCAGGAGGGCAATGAACAGTACATCGGGCTCTGTCAGGAGTTGATCGCCCGGGCCGAGTTCGCCGGAGCCGGCTACACCTGGGGCGACGGACTCATCGACGGCTGTGCCCGCGGTCAGGAAGAACCCGGGGCACAGAACGTGTGGCGTGGTGCGGGAACATCGCACCACCTGCGCTTCGTCACCGACCAGCTCGACCGTCTGTCAGGAGCGGCATGAACCGCGACGGCGACGGGTTACTCGCCCGATGTCGCAGAGCACGGCGGACGGCAGCCCGGAGCTGAGCGAGGTCAGCCAGCCGCAGTAGCTCGGTCCACAAGGTCGACCGAGTCGAGCGTGGCGATGGCTCCGCTCCGAGGCGAACCAGCGCGATGAACGCTTCGTCGCGCCAGAGCAATCGGACCAACGTCTCCGGATCGACCTCGGGATTGGCTCGCGCTCCCCGGGTGACCGTGAAGCCCACCGTGCCGTTGACTGAGATCTCGACGATGCCCCACCACTCGGGAAGCATGTCGATGACGGCTGACGAGTGCCGACTTGCGACGACCGCGGTGCAGCGGTCGAAGACTCGTCCGTAGGCAGGGGCCTGTCGCGGGAGGCGCCGCAGCGTGTCCCGATCGGTCTTGATCTCGTAGCCGTTCATCTCGCGGCTTACCAGGGCGATGTCGGCGCGCTCGTTCGATCGAGGTACCCAGAACTCGTCAAACAGGTTGGGAGCCTGTTTGGGGGCGGCGAGGAGCTTCTGACGGGGAGCCCCACGGACTACTGCCTCGGTCGTCATGCCGCCGTCAGGCGGCGCGTCACGGCCAAGTCGTCCAGGTGGGCTGCAAGCAGGCGAGTCTAGGGACTGGGCAGTCGCTGTCACCTCGGGCTGTCTCCTCGGGCGGGTCGAACATGTGTTCGGTACCGTACCAGCCGAGCACCGAGCGGTCCACCCCTGTCTCGGGCGTCGGTATCTGGCGCGAGCCATCGGTGCCGCCGCGCTTTCCGGTGCCCTTCGGTCTCCGAGAGGGGTCCACCGCCCGACGGTGCGACGACCGGCACCGGCTGCGACGGCAAGACGAGCCCGCTGACCGGGCCGTCTCCCCGGCCGCCTGAGGTCGTCGCTGTCCGGGCTCGTCGGACCAACTCCTCGGAGACCCAAAGATGATCACTTGGATTCGCACGAAGGCAGCGCCAGCTCTGGCGCGGGCCAGACACCTGATATTCCCGTCGCGGCGGCGGGCAGCAATGCTCGTGCTGGTGGAGGTAACCACCTTCGTTCTTCACCTCCCCATGGGCGTCCAC
>QHBU01000241.1 GCA_003244045.1 Candidatus Aeolococcus gillhamiae | reverse complement strand
GGGGCCGACCACTGATCGTTGATGAGGCTTGGGGCGCGCATCTGCCGTTTCATCCCGACCTGCCAACGTGGGCGATGGACGCGGGCGCTGACGTGTGCGTGGTCAGCGTGCACAAGATGGGCGCCGGCTTTGAACAGGGCTCGGTGTTTCACGTCCAGGGTGATCTCGTCGATCCCTCCCATCTGGCCGCCTGCGCCGATCTGCTCATGACCACCAGTCCCAATGTGCTCGTGTATTCGGCAATGGACGGATGGCGGCGCCAAATGGTCGAAGCCGGAAACGAGCTGCTGGGGGCGGCACTGGCCCTCGCCGGCGCTCTGCGCAGCGACCTCGACAAGATCCCCGGACTGCACGTGCTTGAAGACGAGCTTGTCCACGCCGAGGCCTCCCACGACCTTGACCGGCTTCAGGTACTGACCGATGTCTCAGGGCTTGGCATCAGTGGATACCAGGCCGCGGACTGGCTACGCCAGCACGAATGTCTTGACGTCGGACTCAGCGACCACCGCCGGATCCTCGCCACCGTGTCACTGGCCGACGACGAACACACGGTGCGTCGACTGCGCGATGCGCTCACGCACCTCGTCGATGCGTCCTCCGCCTTGCCAAACCCCCACCCGGTTCAGCTTCCCGATCCCGCTGGTCTGGAGCTCGAGACCGTCGCCCTCCCGCGCGACGCTTTCTTCGGGCCCGCCGAGTCCGTACCCGTCCGGGAGGCGGTCGGACGTATCGCCGCCGAGCAGGTCACGCCCTACCCGCCCGGCATCCCGGCCATCGTTCCCGGCGAGCAGATCAGCAGCGAGGTGCTCGACTACCTCCTCAGCGGCCTCAAAGCTGGGATGGTGCTTCCCGACCCCGCCGATCCCACGCTTGCCACTCTCCGCGTCACCGCGACGACACCGCCACCGCCCCCGTAGTTAACCTGCATGAGATCGGCTTCTGGGCGTTGATGTGGCGACCGCTCCGCGATCAGCGTCGACTCCGCCGCCTTCTGAGTAAGACCAGCCGTCTCCTGTCAGGTAAGACACTTCTCGTTACAGCAAAATGCCCGACCGTCACCGACTTCAAGCACATGACCCGGAGCGTGCGCAGCATCTGTCGATGCTCGAGTTCGGCTCGCGCAGCGAGTTTCACGATCCGCGCCTGGAATACCGCAGGCTGTTTTCAGAGGTCCTTGGCACCTTTCTCCTAGTGCTCGTCGCTGCTGGTGGCGGCCTCCTGCACGCCAAGGGTCAGATCAGTCTGTCCGCCGCAGTCGTCGCGCCCGGCCTGATGGTGATGGCGATCATCCTGTTCATGGGTGCCGTCTCCGGCGCGCACCTCAACCCCGCCGTCTCGCTTGCGTTTGCTCTGCGCGGTGACTTTCCCTGGAAACGCGTGCCGGGCTACGTCACGGCGCAGTTGCTGGGAGCCACGCTCGCGAGCTTGTTCGTCCTCGCCGTGCTGGGGAACGTCAAGCACCTCGGCGCGACGCTCCCAGGACCGGGATATCAGGCGTGGCAGGCATTCCTCATGGAGATTGCGCTCACGGCGGCGCTGGTCAGCGTGATCTTGGGAACCGCGTCGACGGCGCAGAACGTCGGCACGATCGGCGCGCTTGCGGTCGGGGGCTACATCGCCCTGGCGGGCCTGTGGGCGGCCCCGGTCAGCGGCACGTCGATGAACCCCGCTCGCTCCTTCGGGCCTGCGCTGGTCAGCGGCGATTGGACCGCCTATTGGGTGTACCTCGCCGGACCGCT
>QHBU01000240.1 GCA_003244045.1 Candidatus Aeolococcus gillhamiae | reverse complement strand
GCGGAGACGATGCAGGCGCTGGCTACGCCGAGTCGGGTGCGGATCCTCGCGTGTCTGCGTGAGGCCCCGGCCGCGGTCAGCGATCTTGCCGAGGCGGTCGAGATGGAGTTCTCCGCGGTCTCTCACCAGCTGCGGATGCTTCGCAACCTCGGACTCGTGGTCGGGGAGCGGGTGGGGCGCCAAGTCATCTACGCGCTGCATGACGATCATGTCGCCGCGCTCCTGGACGAGGCCGTCTCTCACACCGAGCATCATCGCCTTGGGCATTCCGATCCTGTCGGCGGCCGCCGGCCCGTACCGTGAGCTCCCGGTCTGGCCCGAAGGCGGAGGCGGGCGGTCGAAACATCTGAACGAGCTATCATACGTTGTAATGGGTCACGGCGTTGACGGCTGGACACACGTGGGGCAGATGGATGCCGAGCTGGCTCGAGCGGTCGCGGAGCGGATGCAGGTCCTCGCCACCCCCAGCCGGGTGTTGATTCTGTCGCGATTGAAAGAGGGCTCATGCTCGGTGGGCGAACTCGCGGAAGCGGTCGCGATGCAGCAGTCGGCGGTGTCCCAGCAGCTGCGCCAGTTGCGCCACCTCGGTCTGGTAGTGGGAGAGCGCCGCGGCAAACAGGTCATCTACGGGCTGCATGACGGCCACTTGGCAGAGCTCATCGACCAGGCGGTCTTTCACGTCGAGCACCTGCGCATCGGCGACCGTCAGCCCGTCGCGCCAGAACGGCAAATCGAGACTGCGTAGGCAGGCCCGCCTGCGGCCATGGGCACAAGTACACCCAGTAACCCGCATCTAGCGCGTCGTCGCGCCGAGCGCGTATTGGCCAACCAGCGGCTCCGGGCTCCCGCCACCCAGGCCAACACCACTCGTAACGCTCGCGCCGAGCTTCGCCGCCACGCGCGCTGGGAACCCGCGCGCGACGCGGTGTGGAGGCTTCTCGATGCTGAGCTGACCAGCGAGGCGCGCGTCGCGATCCTCGGCGCCGGTAACGGCGACAGCGTTCCCCTGCAACGGATCGGCTCCCGCGTCCGGCACGTGGCTCTCGTCGATCTCGACGAGACCGCGCTGCGCACCGCGCGCCGGCGACAGTCGCGAAAGGTGCGCCGGCGCATCGAGCTCATCGGTCACGACGTCACCAACGGTGCGGCCGACAGGATCGCGACGGCGGTCGCCGCCGGACAGGTCCCCACGCCACCGCACCTTCTCGAATCGCCGCTGCCGGGAGCTCCGTATGACCTCGTGATCGGCGATCTGCTCTACAGCCAGCTGCTCTACCCCGCCCTCGTCGACCTCAACGTCCCCGCGAAGCGTCGCGACGCGGTGATCTCCCGCTACGCGCCGATGCTCACCCGGTCCACCGTCGGGCGGCTGCACGTCTCCACCCCGTATGGGCGGGTCCTGCATATCCACGATCCGATCGCCTGGTGGCCCGGGCACCGCCAACCGATCAGCCTCAAGGACATCCTGGCCAGCGCCGAGCGAGATCCCCGACGGGCGATCAGCCTCGCCGCCCAAGGCGCCGGCCCCCGTCACAGCGACCCGCGCGCCGCCCTGCACGCGTTCTCGATTCCGATTCGCGCGACCGCGCTGTGGCACTGGCAGTTCGCGCCCGGCGTCGACTACCTGGCCTGCGC
>QHBU01000239.1 GCA_003244045.1 Candidatus Aeolococcus gillhamiae | reverse complement strand
TCGTGGCTCACATTGGCCACGAAGTCTCGGCGCATGGCCTCGAGCTGGCGCCGCTCGGTGATGTCCTCCACCACCGCCACCGAGCCCGAGACCCTCTCGCCGTCCAGAGCCCGGGAGCTGATGACGATCGTCCGTGGCGGCGGGCCCCGCAGGTCGAGAGTCTGGGCCTGGGGGCCTTTCGAGCGGGTGGCACCTAACACCTGCTCCAGAGCACGCGATGTCAGCGCCTCGGAGTGGCGCGCCTCGGCCAGCTCGGCGACCCTGCGGTTGCGGTAGATCACCGTGCCATCCTCGTCGCACACCGCCACGCCCAGGGGGAGGGCTTCCAGTGCTCCCCTCAACAGTCGCCGTTCCGCCTCCAGTGCATCGACTCGTCGAGCGGCCTCGGCGGCCGCGCGCTCGGCCGCCTCGCGGATGACACGGTTGGACCTCAACAAGACTCCCGCCACCGAGACTACCGTCACGACCTTGTGTCCTGGTCCGCGACCGTCGTGGGTAACCGCGCACCAGGACACGTGTGGATGTGCGATTCATCCGGCCCAACTTTTACGCTTCGCACCTTTCCGTAGGCCCAACGCAGGCAACGCCAGGGCCAATTTCGGGCAAACACTCAACCCTTGGATTCTGAAGACCCAAAGTTCACCGTGTGTTCACCGCTCGTTCACCTTGCGTCCACCGGCTCGTCGTCCCCTCCCCGGTATGGTCCGCCTGCAACGGCCCGACCCAACAGGAGGACCAGTGGCTCGACGCGTTTCCATGGCTGTGACGGCGATCGCCGCCATCGCCGCATTGTCGGCAGCATGCAGCAGCAGCAGCAAGACGAGCACCGGCAACACCACGAACACCACGTCCGCCGCGGCCGGCGCCAAGGACAGCGCCACCCTCTCCGGAGCAGGCTCCACGTTCGTCTCCACCATCCTCCAGGAGTGGACCAAGGCCTACCGCTCCGTGGCCCCCGGGGTCACGATCAACTACCAACCGGTCGGATCGGGAGCAGGCATCCAGCAGCTCACGTCGAAGACCGTCGACTTCGCTGGCTCCGACGTGACCCTCAAGCCCGAGGAGCAGCAGGCCACGGGTGGCCCCGGTTCCGTGGCTGAGGTGCCATGGGTGGCGGGTGCGGTGGCCGTGGAGTACAACCTGCCGGAGATGAAGAACCTCAAGCTGTCACCGGCCACCCTGGCCGGCATCTTCGCCGGCAAGATCACCAAGTGGAACGACGCGGCCATCAAGGCCGACAACCAGGGGGCGTCCCCCCCGTCCACAGGGATATCGGTCGTGCACCGGTCCGACGGCTCGGGCACGACCCAGGTCTTCACCGAGTTCCTCAAGGCGACCGCGCCCGAGGTCTGGACCTTCGGCTCGGGCAAGGACGTGCCCTGGCCGACGGGGACCGGTGCCAAGGGCTCCGACGGAGTGACCGCCGGTGTCAAGCAGAGCCCCGGCGCCATCGGCTACTCAGAGCTGAGCTTCCCCAAACAGGCGTCCCTCGGCATCGCATCGATAAAGAACAAGGCCGGGCAGTTCATGGCGCCGACAGCATCGGCGGTGACCGCTGCCCTCGCCGGCGCCACCGTCAACCCCGACCTCACCCTGAAGCTCAACTACACGCCGGACGACGCCGCCGCCTACGCCATGAGCACACCGACCTATCTGATGTTCTACAAGGCGGGGACCGACCCGGCCAAAAGC
>QHBU01000238.1 GCA_003244045.1 Candidatus Aeolococcus gillhamiae | reverse complement strand
TCCTCGAGCGGGATCACCTCGCGCAGCCGGCGCGTCATCGTGTCGTGCAGGCGCAGGGCCATGTCGCGACAGTCTATCGACGGCGGCTGGTCGCGACCTCCGCGGGCCGCTGCTCAGACGGGACGGCGCCCGCCTGCTCGCGACGGCTGATGATTTGGTCGATGAGGCCCCACTGCAACGCCTGTTCGGCGGTCATGAAGTTGTCGCGTTCGATGGCCTTAGCCACCTCCTCCTTGCTGCGACCGCAGTGACGCGCGTAGATCTCGACCATGACGTCGCGCTGGCGGAGGATCTCGCGCGCGTACACCTCGAGGTCGGCGGCGTTGCCCTGCAGGCCGCCGGACCAGGGCTGGTGAATCATGATCAGCGAGTTGGGCAGGGCGAGGCGCCGTCCCGCGCTGCCGGCGGCGAGCAGCAGGGAGCCGCCGCTGGCCGCCATGCCGAGACAGATCGTCGACACCGGTCCGCTGACGTACTGCACGGCGTCGTACATCGACATCGCCGCGGTGACGCTGCCACCCGGTGAGTTGATGTAGAGGTTGATGGGCTTGCCGGGGTCCTCGCTCTCAAGGAAGAGCAGCTGCGCGGTCACCAGGTTGGCGACCTCGTCGGTGATCTGGTCACCGAGGAATATGATGCGGTCGCGGAGGAGGCGCGAGTAGATGTCGTACGAGCGCTCGCCGCGCGAGGTCGACTCCACCACCGTGGGGATGACGCTCATCTGCTGCCCTCTCGCATTGGCACCGCGAAACCGATGCGCCGCCGCGCCGGCAGGGCGGCCGTGCTCGCCAGGTATGTGCTGAACTGCGCGACGGTCCGCAGCGCGTCGGCGTTGAGCGCAGCGGCGGCGAGCTGCAGTTGGGCACGCGGATCGGCCTCGCTGGCCCGGGCGTCGGTGAGGCTCTGCGGCGTCAGCTGCTCGGCGAAGTCCCCGTAGAGAAGGTGGAGCGGGAGGTCGAGCGCCGCGGCGATCCCGACAAGGCGCTCTGCGCTGACGTCCTTCCTGCCGCGCTCCACCTCGGAGAGGTGGGCCGGTGAGCAGTGGGCGGCGGCGGCGACGTCGGCGAGGGAACGACCGGCGAGCTCACGATGGCGTCGCAGCACCGATCCCTGCACGCGGCGGAGCGAGCCGGCGCGGGCGTGGTTCGGGGTGTGTTCGCTCTCAGCGTAATCCATTTCGCTGTAGGCGATGGTAGCACGGGCTGCCTGGCAGCGGGACGCCTTTCAGGAGGCGCGTTCGACGAGGACGACGGCGGAGGCGGCGATGCCCTCCGCGCGGCCGGTGAAACCAAGCCCGTCGCTGCTCGTGGCGGTGACCTGCAGCAGGTCGCGGTCGACGGCGAGCGCGGCCGCGCACGCCTCGCTCATCGCGGCGAGGTGCGCCGCCAGTCGCGGCTCCTCGGCGATCACCACCACGTGCGCCGAGAGGATGCTCACGCCCTGCGCGGAGAGGATCCGGGCCACGGCGGCCAGAAACTCCGCACCGGGGGTGTCGCGCCAGCGCTCCTCGCTCGACGGAAAGTGGCGGCCCATGTCGCCCTGGCCCGCCGCACCCAGCAGCGCGTCGCAGAGCGCGTGCACCACCACGTCGCCGTCCGAATGGCCGGCGAGGCCGCGATCGTGGTCAAGTTGGACGCAGCCGAGCAGCAGAGGCCGCCCGGCGGTGAGCCGGTGGGCGTCGACGCCGTGCCCGATGCGCAGCGTCACGCGCCGCCGGCCAGCAGGGCGCGCAGCAGCAGCAGGTCGCGCGGATGGGTCACCTTGAAATTGTCAGGGCTGCCGGGAACGATGTGGACTGCGGTACCGAGCGCCTCCACGAGCACCGCGTCGTCGTCGACGACAAGCGCGTTGGCGGTGGCGTGGCGGTGCCCTTCGACGAGCAGCTCACGGCGGAACGCCTGCGGGGTCTGGATCGCGTACAGGTCGTGGCGGTCGAGCGATTGCACGATCACGCCGCCGGCACCGCGCTTGATGCTGTCGACCACCGGCATCGCCACCGTGGCCGCGCCGTGCCGGCGTGCGACGGAGACGCAGTCGATGAAGAGCTGGGGAGCGCAGAGCGGCCGCGCCGCGTCGTGCACCGCGACGACGTCAGCGTCGCCGACGTGCTCGAGCGCCAGGCGAACGCTGTCCTGACGGCGGGTGCCGCCCGTGGTGAGCACCACCTCTGCAAATCCGGCGTCCCCGGCCAACGCGGCGATGAGCTCGTGACGGTCCTGCGGCGCGGCGATGACCACGCGATCGAAGGTCTTCGACGCGGCCGCCGCGGCAAGGGTGTGAGCCATGAGCGGCCGACCGCCCACGTCGGCGAAGAGCTTGTCCTGCCCCATCCTCCGGCCCCGCCCCGACGCGGGAATGATGAGGACCGCGCTCAGCGCGGTGCCGCCCGCGACCGCACCGCACGCCCGGTCCGCTGCGACGCGTCGGGGCCGTCCGTGGTGGCGAAGATCATCCGCCCGGCGGACGTCTGCAGGACCGAGGTGACCGTGGCGCGCACGGTGTCGCCCAGGCGGGCCTTGGCGTTCTCCACGACAACCATGGTGCCGTCGTCGAGGTAGCCGACGCCCTGGTGGAGCTCCTTGCCCTCGCGCACCACCGCGATGGAGATCTCCTCCCCGGCGCTGAGGATCGGCTTGAGCGCGTTGGCGAGGTCGTTGAGGTTGAGCACGCGCACCCCGGCGATGCGGGCGATCCGGTTGAGGTTGTGGTCGCTGGTCATGAGCACCGCCGAGCGCGCCACCGCCAGCTTGATGAGGCGGGCGTCGACCTCGGCGGCCTCGGGGAAGTCGAGGTCGGTGATCTCGCAGACGACGTCGTCGCGGCGCTGCAGCTCCTCGAGCACAGAGAGGCCGCGCCGGCCCCGCGCGCGGCGCAGCGGATCGCCCGAGTCGGCCACTCTCTGCAGCTCCTCGAGGACAAAGCCGGCGATGAGGAGGCGGCCCGGGACGAAGCCGGCCTTGGCCACCTCGGTGATGCGGCCGTCGATCAATGCCGACGTGTCCACCACCACCGGTGGACCGTCGATGGCGGCGCCCCCGGGCGCCTGCGCACCCGGTCGCGCGTCATCCCTCCCGCTGCGCAGCACCGCGGCGAACGCCTGGCGGCGGCGGGTCGCAGTGCGCGCACCGACGTTGACGAGCGCCACGGCGAGCACCAGCGACACGACAGTGCCGACGTGCAGCGGGAGCGGGCTGAGCAGGACGGCGACCAGCGCCGCGATGACGAGGCCACCGAGCACCCCGACCAGCGCGCCGAGGATCTGGGAGACCGGGGCCTGATTGAGCATGTGCTCCAGCCAAAGATACGGCTCGACAGTGAGCAGCGGCGCGGCCAGGGCCAGGGCGGCGGCGCCGACGATGGCGGTGCCGGCCAGGGTGATCGACGTGGCCACCTGGTCGTTGCCGAACACGCCAGGCGAGTTGCTGATCACGAAGCCCGCATAGAAGATGCCGACCACCACGCCGGTGATGGCGCCCACCACACGCGCGATGGCCCGGGCGCGACTGTGATCGGGCGCTTGTCCAGGCATTGTCGCTCGATCTAAGCACAGGCCCGGCAGCGGCGCCGGCGATGTCACCCCATCGCAACGGGGGCGCGGCGAGCGTCACCGCCGCTCATTCCGGGCGCAGGAGACCGATCGCGGCGGAGACCGTCGAGACCCGCTGGAGGCGGAGCCCTCGCGGGGCCGCCGAACGACCACCCTCGGGAATCACCGCAGCCACCTGGCCGAGCGCGTCTGCCTCGGCGAGCCGGGCGTCCAGGCGCGAGGCGCGGCGTACCTCGCCACCGAGCCCGACCTCCCCGAGCACGACGGTGTCGCGCGGAAGGACGCGGTTGCGGGCGGCACCGGCCAGCGCCAGGGCCACCCCGAGATCGACCGCCGGGTCAGACAGCCGGACGCCGCCGACCACGTTGAGGAAGACGTCGGCCTGGCCGAGCAAGACCCCGGCGCGCTTCTCAATCACCGCGATGAGGAGGTGGAGGCGGCCGAGGTCGAACCCCGAGCTGGTGCGCCGCGGCAGCCCGAACGAGGTGGGCGCCACCAGGGCCTGGATCTCTACCACGAGCGGCCGGGTGCCCTCGCAGGTGACCGTGAGGACGTTCCCCGGCACCGTCAGGCTGTTCTCGTCGAGGAATGCCCGCCCGGGCGCGTCCAGCTGGCGCAGCCCCTCCCCCTCCATGGTGAAGAGGCCGAGCTCCCCGGTGCTGCCGAACCGGTTCTTCACCCCGCGCAGCAGGCGGTGCTCACCGTGGCGCTCACCTTCCAGGTAGAGGACGACGTCGACCATGTGCTCGAGCGTGCGTGGCCCGGCGATGGCTCCGTCCTTGGTGACGTGGCCGACGAGCACGATTGGCACGCCTGTCTCCTTGGCAACGGTGAGCAGCCGGGCCACCGCCTCGCGCACGTGACCCGGGCTGCCCGGGGTGCCCGCCGCATCCGGGGCACTGACCGTCTGAATCGAGTCCACCACCGCCAGGGGCGGGCGAGCGCTGGCGATCGCGGCCGCGAGCCCGTCGAGGTCGGTCTCGGCCAGGACGGCGACCGAGGGCAACCGGCAGCCCAGCCGTTCGGCACGCATCGCCACCTGGGCCGCCGACTCCTCGCCGGCGCAGTACAGCACCGGGTCGTCGGCGCTGCCCATCCGCGCGGCCAGCTGCAGGGCCAGCGTCGACTTGCCAATGCCTGGGTCTCCGCCGAGGAGGATCAGCGAGCCAGCCACGACCCCGCCGCCGAGCACGCGGTCGAGCTCGTCGATGCCGGAGCGACGGCGCTGTCCGGTACCGTCCCCCACCCGATCGAGCCGCTGGGCCACGCCCGCGCGCAGCGGAGCCCGCGAGCGCAAGGTAAGGCCGGGCACAGCGGCCGCCTCGCCGACGGTGTTCCATGAGCCACAGCCGTCGCAGCGGCCCTGCCACTTTGGGGTGGTCGCCCCGCAGTCCGAGCAGACAAACAGCTGGCGCGGAACGCGGACGGCGGTCATGACGAGCTCGAGACGAACATCTGTTCGCTCATTGTCGACGGCAGGCGGCTCGCTGTCCAGCCCTGAGGGCGGTTCGTCCCGCGAGCGTCCGCGGCCTACTCAGCGGTGTCGGGACGGCGCTGCAGGGCCCCGATGCGCGTGAGGCGCCGCCAGCCCAGCAGCAGGACCCCCACCACCACCAGCAGCGGGAGCGCCGTGACCACACCCTCCAGGGCGGCGCCGGTGAGGTGGACGGCGTTGTCCCAGCCGCTGCCGACGCCGCTGCTCACCGGGTTGGTGGGTGGGACCGGGGCCACCGTGGTGCCGCGCTCGGACATCTGCACCGTCGCGGTGGACAGGTCGACGGAGGCGGTGAGCACGTTGAGCTGCCCCTGGTCGGTGTCCACCTCGGTCTGAACGGAGGCGATCTGCTGCTCGAGGCTGGTGATGTCGCCGAGCGAGATGGCCTTGGCGAGCAGCGCGTCGAGCGCCGCCAGGTGTGCGTGCGCCGAGGCGAGGCGGGCGTCTACGTCGACGAACTGGGCGGTGTGGTCGACAGCGGAGAAGTTGATCGATGACGCCACGAAGCCGGAGGGCATGCCGTTAAGGACGTCCGCGATCTTGGCGGTTGGAACCTTGAGGGTGACCGCGCCGCTGACGATGCGGCCGGCGCTGTCGGGCTGGGTGCTCGAGCTGACCACGTAGCCGCCCATGGCGACGCCGCGAGCGATCACGCCTTCGAAGGAGGTGAGGAAGGTTCCCGGCGCGACGGTGTAGGTGGCGTTGACCGAGCGCTCGATGTGGGAGCTCGGCGGTGTGCCCACGACGATCCCGGCGGTCTGTCCGGAAGCCGGACCCGCAGAGCCGCCCGAGGCACTGAGCTGGTCAGGGGCGACCGCGTGCCCGGCGGCCAGGGCGAAAGCCCCCGGGGCGCCCTGGGACGAGTACCCACCCGTGGTGGTGCCGGCGCTGGCGCAGCCGGCCAGCAACGCGGTCGCGAACAGGATGACGACGATCCGGCGCGTGGTCATGAGAGTTCCTCGATGAGTCGTGTGGCCGCCGCGGAGACGGTTCATGGGATGCCGTTCCCGGAGAGGACCGCGACAGCGCGGCCCGTCACCGCGTCGATGAGGACCAGCCGGGTGTGGCCAGCCGACGCTGCGGGTCCCGACTGCGCTCCGACCGGCACGTCGACCGCCCAGCACAGGCAGCTGGTCGGAGCCGCCGGAGCGGACAGTTCTGCGTCGGCAAGCACCGCAGGACCCGGCGTCCCCGCGCTGGGACCAGCCGCGGCGCTCGCCGCCTGTTGCGCCTGGGTGGCACTCAGCACCGCGGTTCCCAGTCCGGCGGGAGGAAGCAGCCGCACCCCATGCTGTGCGAGCAGGGCGGTGTCCACCCCCGGGTAGACAAAGCCCAGCGACTGCCGAGGCGCTGCGTTGGCCGGTCCAAACGTGGCCGCTCCCGCGGCGCCCGACGACAGCGCCGCTCCACCGCCATGCGGCAACGCGTGCGTTCCCACGAGGACGACCAGCGCGGCAGTCGCCAGCGCACCCGTGGCGCCGGCGAACCACCTCGCCATCGAGCGCCGCCGCACCGGCAGCGTCCGCGCGCTCATGTCGGCGACGCCTCGCGGGAGCGGGGTGGCCGTGGTCACCGCGAAGTAGCTCTGGAGCTGGTCACCGAGCTCGCCCGCGTCCGGCTTCGGATCAGACATTGGCCATCTCCTTGCGCATCGACGCCAGGGCGCGCGCCAGGTGGGTGCGCACCGAGCCGGCGCTGCAGCTCATCAGGTCCGCGCATTCGTCGACCGAATAGCCGTGGTGGTAGTGGAGGAAGATGGCCGCCCGCTGCCTGGTGGAGAGCTTGCCGTAGCTGCGATCCAGGTCGACCAGCCGTCCGTCGAAACGCGGGTCGGGCGGCGCTGCATCGTCCCTGTTGGCGGCGGCCCCGGGGCGCAGGCGTAGCCACTTGCGCCTGTTGATGCAGTGGTTCACGCAGATGCGCACCAGCCAGGTCGGCCGGGCGCCCTCATCGCGCAGCCTGTCCCAGCTCTTCCAGGCCTTGAGCATCGCGTCCTGGAGCGCGTCCTCGGCCTCAGCGTGGTCGCGCAGGATCGAGTAGGCAATCCCGTACAGGCGGCGCCGCTGCGCGTTGAGCAGCGCGTCGAAGCTCGCCTCCGCGCTCGTCGTGCGCGCAGCCGTCGGCATCATGAGGATCTCCTGCGCAGTGTCCACACGAGAATAGACACGCGCCGAGCCACATCTACTGACAAGGGCGAAGGGGGAACTGCTTGCGCCCCCGGCTCAGCGCCTGCGGGCGTATCCCCTCTGGCGACGCTGCGGGCGTTGCGGACGCTGCCGCTCGCTCGCCACCGCAGCGGCGGCCTCTGCCTCCGGGTCGTCGATGCGGCGGCGCAGGTCGGTGAGCCGGTCGCGGAGCTCCGCGGCGCGCTCGAACTCGAGGTCGCGCGCGGCGCGCTTCATCTCTCGCTCCACCTCCTTGGCGAGGCGGAGCAGCTCGTCGGGTGGGAGACCGGCCGACTCCTGGAACTCGGCGGCGTGCACGCTGAGGTCGTCGCGATGGGTCTCCATCTGGTAGACGGCCTTGACGATCGACAGCGGCGTGATCCCGTGCGCCTCGTTGTGCGCAGTCTGCACGACGCGGCGCCGGTCGGTCTCGGCGAGCGCCTGCTCCATTGCGTCGGAGCGGCGATCGGCGTACATGACCACGTGGCCGTTGACGTTGCGGGCGGCCCGGCCGATGGTCTGGATCAGCGAGCGATAGCCACGCAGGTAACCCTCCTTGTCGGCGTCGAGGATACCGATGAACGCCACCTCGGGGAGGTCGAGCCCCTCGCGCAGGAGGTTGATGCCGACCAAGACGTCGAAGACGCCGAGGCGCAGGTCGCGGATGATCTCGACCCGTTCGAGCGTGTCGATGTCGCTGTGCAGGTAGCGCACCCGCACCCCCGCCTCGCGCAGGTAGTCAGTGAGGTCCTCGGCCATCTTCTTGGTCAGCGTTGTGATCAGGCACCGTTCCTTGCGCTCGACGCGTCGAGCGATCTGCACGAGCAGGTCGTCGATCTGACCCTCGGACGGCTTCACCTCGACGGTGGGATCGACGAGGCCGGTCGGTCGGATGATCTGTTCGACGACCTTCAGCGAGTGCGTCTCCTCGTACTGGCCCGGGGTGGCGCTGACGTAGATCACCTGGTCCACCATCGAGTCCCATTCGGCAAAGGTGAGCGGGCGGTTGTCGAGTGCCGACGGGAGCCGGAAGCCGTACTCCACCAGCGGGATCTTGCGCGAGCGGTCACCACCGTGCATACCGCCGATCTGGGGCACCGCGACGTGCGACTCGTCGACGACCACCAGCGCGTCCTCGGGCAGGAAGTCGAGCAGGCAGAAGGGCCGCTCCCCCTCCGCGCGGCCACTGAGGTGGCGCGAGTAGTTCTCGATGCCGGCGCACGTGCCGGTCTCCTGCATCATCTCCATGTCGAAGTTGGTGCGCTGCAGCAGACGCTGCGCCTCAAGTAGGCGTCCGCGCGACTCCAGCTCGGCGACGCGCTCGGCGAGCTCCTCGCGGATGCGTTCGAGCGCGCTCTTCATCTGCTCCTGCGGGGTGACGTAGTGCGACGCGGGGAAGACGGTGAACTCCTCGCGGTGAGCGAGGATCTCGCCGGTCAGCGGGTCGAACTCCTTGATCGACTCGATCTCGTCGCCGAAGAACTCGATGCGGGTGGCCACCTCCTCATAGGCCGGTTGCACGTCGAGCACGTCGCCCCGCACCCGGAACTTGGAGCGGCCGAAGTCGACATCGTTGCGCGAGTACTGCAGGTCGGCGAGCTTGCGGAGCAGGATGTCGCGCCGCCACGTCTCACCCTTGCCCACCTTGAGCGACTCACCCAGGTAGTTCTCCGGCGAGCCGATACCGTAGATGCAGGAGATCGACGCCACCACGATGACGTCGCGGCGGGTCAGCAGCGCACGCGTGGCGCTGTTGCGCAGCCGGTCGATCTCGTCGTTGCGCGACGAGTCCTTCTCGATGTACGTGTCGGTGCGCGGGATGTACGCCTCGGGCTGGTAGAAGTCGTAGAAGGAGACGAAGTACTCGACCGCGTTGTTGGGGAAGAACTCACGGAACTCCGCCCACAGCTGCGCTGCCAGCGTCTTGTTCGGTGAGAGCACCAGAATGGGACGCTGGAGGCGCTCGGCGAGGTGGGCGATCGTGAACGTCTTTCCCGAGCCGGTGACGCCGAGCAGGGTCTGCTCGCGCAGGCCGTCGCCGACGCCGCGCTCGAGGGCGTCGATGGCCGCCGGCTGGTCACCGGCGGGCGCGAAGGACGAGACGATCTCCAGCTCTGGCACGGATCTCAGTCTACCGGGAGCCTCGCGGCGGTCCGCCCCCGGTCTCAGGCCGTCCTCACCGCCGTGTACACCTCCTCCAGGCGCGCCCCGATCCGCTCCCACGAGTGACGCTCGCGAACCCAGCGGTGGGCGGTGCGCCCAAGCTCATCGCGGCGCGTCGGCTCGTCGTTGAGGTGGAGGCAGAGTCGCACCATGCCGGCCACATCGCCGGGGTCGACCAGCAGGCTGCGCTCGGCGGTGGCGTCGCGGAGCCCGTCGACGTCGTAGCCCACCACCACCGCACCGCGTCCCTGCGCCTCGAGGGCGACCAGCCCGAGGCCCTCGTAGCGGGACGGCAGGAGGACCAGCGACGCCTCCGCGTACTCGCGGGCCAGCCGCTCGTCGTCGACGCGGCCGGCAACGGTCAGCGCGGCGACACCGGCCGCGGCCGCGCGCACCCTGTCGGCGAGGCGCCCGCCGCCGACCACTGTCGCGGTGACACCCGGCCGCCGCGCGATCACCTCGCGCATCACCGCGATGGCCTCGAGCACCCCCTTCTCCGGTTCCCAGCGGCCCGCGAAGAGCAGCCGGAAACCGGCGCGGGGCGACGGTGGCCGGGCCGGTACGTCGACGCCAGGCGCCAGCACCTCGACGCGCTCGCGTGCCACCCCCAGCTCGCGCACCGCGGCCGCCGTCGACGGCGAGATGGCGAGGACAGTCGACGCGGCGCGGTAGGCGCGCCCTTCCAGAGGTGACAGCAATCGACGCAGTGAGGCGCGGCCGTGGGCCATGCGGTAGGTGTGATTGGCTGTGTAGACGAGCGGTACGTCGAGCTTGCGCAGCAGGAGCACGCCACCCGGTCCACCGAGCGCATGCACCACGTCGGGGTGGGATGCACTGATGAGCCACGGATGACGGTTGACGTGGACCGAGAAGTCGAGTGGCGCGCGTCCGGTGACCCGCGGGTACCGCTGCGCGTGCTCGCCGCGGCCGCCGACCGTGCTGACGTCGTGTCCCCGGGCCGTCACCGCCGCGCGCATGCCGCGCAGCTCGACGCCCTGGCCACCGAGTGGTGGCTCATCGTCGTAGCTGACAAAGGTGACCCGGGTCATTTCTGACAGGTGGGACACCACACGGTGGTCCGCCCCGCGACGGTTGCGTGGCGGAGGATCGCGCCGCAGCGCAGGCAAGGGCGGCCGCCGCGCCCGTACACCTGCAGGCGCTCCTGGTTGGTGCCCTTGGCGTTCCAGAGATCGCGGTAGTCGTCGATGCTGCTGCCGCGGTTACGAATCGCCGAGAGCAACACCGCGGGGATCGCGTCGTGCAGCGCGGCCCGCTGGACGCGGGTCAGGGTGTGGCAGCGGTGCTGCGGCCGCACCCCGGCGAGGTGGCACGCCTCGTCGATGTAGATGTTGCCCAGCCCGGCAACACCGCGCTGGTCGAGCAGGGCCGCCTTGACGGTGCGCGTCGTCGAGCGCAAGACGGCGTCGAGGCGAGTGGCGGTGAACTCGTCCGACAGAGGCTCCACACCGAGGACCGGGAGCACGCGCGAGTCCTCGAGCACGGCGCGCGGGCCGAGGAGGATGCGACCGAAGCGGCGCGCGTCGTCGTAACGCAGCTCGCGGCCGTCGTCGAGCGTGGCACGCAGATGGGTGTGTTTGGGCGCCGGGACGTCGGGGTCGCAGACCCGCAGGTGGCCGGTCATACCGAGATGGAACACCAGGTCCTCACCGCTGCGCAGCTCGCAGAGTATGAACTTGCCCCGGCGCGTCACCGCGTCGACATGCTGGCCGGGGAACACCGCTCTGAACACGTCGGGCACGGGGAAGCGCAGCACTTTAGGATGGCCGAGCTGCACCGCCATCACCTGCCGTCCCACCAGCGCGGCGCGCAGGTCGCGCGCCACCGTCTCGACCTCAGGTAGCTCCGGCACTCGCGGTCTCGCGCAGAGGTGTCATCTCCTGCCAGTTCTGGCCGATCTTGACGTCGACGACGAGCGGCACCACCAGCTCGGCGGCTCCCCCCATCGCATCGCGGACCAGCGCCACTGCGTGGTCGACCTCGTCGGCGGGACATTCGAGCACCAGCTCATCGTGGACCTGGAGCAGGAGTCGCGAGCGTACCCCGGCGTCTCGCACCGCGGCGTCACAACGGATCATCGCCAGCTTCATGATGTCCGCGGCCGCGCCCTGGATAGGCATGTTGACCGCCATCCTCTCGGCGGCGCTGCGCAGCTGACGGTTGGCGGCGCGGATGTCGGACAGGTGACGGCGCCGACCCATGAAGGTCTCCACCCAGCCCCACTCGCGCGCGTGCATGCGGGTGCGTTCAAGGTAACGAGTGACGGCCGGGAAGCTGTCGAAGTACTTGTCGATGAAGACGCGCGCCGCCTCCTGGTCCATGCCGGTGTCGCGGGCAAGCCCGAAGTCGGACAGGCCGTACACGACGCCGAAGTTGACCACCTTGGCGATGCGCCGCTGATCTGGGGTCACCGCCTCCGGGGGCACGTCGTAGACCTCGGCGGCGGTGCGCCGATGGATGTCTTCGCCACGCTCGAAGGCGGCGATCAGCTCCTGCTCGCCGCTCACGTGGGCGAGCACGCGCAGCTCGATCTGCGAGTAGTCGGCGCTGACCAGCTGTTGGCCGGGGTCGGCCACGAACGCGTGGCGGATGCGCCCGCCCCACGCCGTCCGCACCGGCACGTTCTGCAGGTTGGGGTCGGCCGAGCTGAGCCGACCGGTGGACGCCACCGCCTGGTTGAACGATGTGTGGACGCGCCCATCGGCTGCACAGAGGAGCGGCAGCGCGTCGACGTACGTGCTCTTCAGCTTGGTGAGCTGGCGCCACTCGAGGATGACGTCGACCACTGGGTGCTCGCCGCGCAGCGACTCGAGGCTGTCGGCGTCGGTGCTGCGACCGGTCTTGGTGCGCCGGCCCGCGGCCAGGCCGAGGTTGTCGTAGAGGAAGGTAGCCAGCTGCTGCGTGGAGCCCGGGTTGAAGGTGTACCCCGCCGTCTCGGCGACGATGGCCTCGAGTTCGCTGATGCGCCTCTGCAGCTCGCCGGACAGCTCGGCGAGCTCGTCGCAGTCGACCCGGATGCCCACGCGCTCCATCGCCGCGAGGATTGGGATGAGCGGCATCTCGACCGTCTCGAAGAGCGCGTTGAGCGTGCCCTCGTCGAGCTGTGGGCGGAGCGCGGTGCGGACGGGGGGGACCAGGGCCACCAGGTTGCCGTAGTACTGCGCTGCCTCGTCCACCGGCACGGCCGACACCCGGCGGCGTGCCCGACCGCTGCCGAGCAGGATGTCCTCCGGCTGTTCGGTGAGCCCGCAGAGGTCGTGGCCGAGAACGGTCAGCGACGGCACCCGGGTGCGCGTGGTGATGCAGAGGTAGGCGGCGAGCATGCAGTCGAAGCCAAGGGCGCCGACCTCGACGCCGCGTGACGTCCACGCCAGCAGGTCCTGCTTGAGGTCGTAGCCGTGCTTGAGGATCGAGTCATCGCCGAGCAGCCGCGCCACGACGTCGAGAACGCCGTCGGGAGCGTTGCCGTCCTCGTGGCCGACCGCGATGTAGTACGAGGGGTCAGGCGAGTCCATCGAGGTGAGCGCGACACCGGCGACCCCGCCGCGGCGCGCGCTGCCGTCGAGGACGGTGCGCACGGCGATCCCACCGCCGGCGCGCAGCCGCGCGGCCATCTCCTCGGCGTGCGCCGCGCTGTCGACCACCACGACGTCAACCGCCTGCGGGACGGCGTCGAAGACCAACGCCGCCTGACCGTTGGCGGCCGGGGCCGGAGTGGCGCCCTGCGCCGTCCATGCCGGCGCGCCGTAGGTGGGAATGCGCCCGAGCAGCGAGCGGAACTCGAGACGATCGAACACCGCGCGGACGGCGACGTCGTCGTGCGGGCCCAGTCGCGACCCCTCGATGTCGAGCGTGATGTCCATATCGAGCTGGATGGTCGCCAGCTGCTTGCTGAGGCGGGCCTGGTCGGCGTGCTCGGTGAGCAGCCGCTTGACCTTCCCCTCCTTCATGCCCGACACCGCCTCGAGGATGGACTCGAGCGGACCGTGCTCCTGGACCAGGCTCATCGCCGTCTTGTCACCGATGCCCGGCACGCCGGGAATGTTGTCGGTGATGTCGCCGCGCAGTGACTTGAAGTCGACCACGAGCGGCGGTTTGAAGCCGTAGCGCTCGAACACCCGGTCGACGTCATACACGATGGTGTCCGAGATACCGCGACGATTGGCAAAAACACGGACGTGGTCGGTGACCAGTTGGAGGGCGTCGAGGTCTCCGGTGACGATGATCACGTCAAGACCTGCCTTCTCGCCCTGCACGCTGAGCGTGCCGATGACGTCATCCGCCTCGAAGGTGGGCACCTCGATGATGGGGATGCCCAGCGCCTCGACGACATCACGGCACCAGGGGAACTGGGGGATGAGGTCGTCCGGCGTCGGCTTGCGTCCGGCCTTGTAGGTGGAGTCCTGCTCGTGGCGGAAGGTGCGTCCCGGCGGGTCGAACGCGGCCACCGCATGGGTCGGCTGATGGTCGCCCAGCGCCTTGAGCAACATCGAGGTGAAGCCGTAGGCGGCGTTGGTCACCTCGCCGCGGCTGTTGGTCAGCGCGGGCATCGCGAAGAACGCGCGATAGACGAGCGAATGGCCGTCGATGAGCAGGAGAGTGTCGCGTCCCACAGCAGGCTATGGTACGCAGCCATGGAGGCCAGCCTCGAGCTTGCGCGCGCCGACATCGGCTTCAGCGCCGCCCACTTCTCGATCCACCAGGGGCGCAGCGAACGCCTCCACGGCCACAACTACCGCGTCAGCCTGCGCGCTCGCGGCACGGTCGACGAGGAGGGTACGGTCGTCGACTTCTCAGCCCTGAAGGGCGCGCTGCGAGACCTCTGCGCCGAGCTGGACGAGCGCATGTTGGTGCCGACGCGCTCCCCGCACGTCCGTGTCGAGGAAAGCGCCGACGGGATCAGCCTCATCGAGGGATCGCGGCGCTTCCTCATCCCGCGTGGCGACGCCGTGCTCCTGGCGCTGGTCAACACCACATGTGAGTGCCTCGCCGGCCACCTGCTCGGCGCCCTCCGCGGCCGGCTCGGCAGCACGGGCTACCGGCTCGAGGTCCGCGTCGAGGAGATCCCCGGCCAGGGCGCCAGCGTCTCGGAGTGAACCGCTCGCACCGTGGGGATGTCACGGCAAGGCGGCGCTATCATCGAGACATGGCCGATCTCATCGAGATGTCCGTCGACAGCATCCGCGTCCACATGCCGACAGGCCAGCACGTGGTCATCCTCAAAGAGAAGACGGCGGAGCGCTACCTACCCATCTGGATCGGCATCAACGAGGCCAACGCCATCGCGCTGAAGATCACCGGGATGACCCCGGAGCGACCGATCACGCACGACCTCCTCGCCAACATCCTCGGAGCGGTCGACATCAACGTCGAGCGCATCGTGGTCACGTCGCTGGCCAACGAGGTGTTCTACGCGCGCATCCTGGCGCACGTCGACGGACGCCACGTCGAGATCGACTCACGCCCGTCGGATGCGATCGCCGTGGCGGTGCGGGTGGGCGCCGGCATCTTCGTCGCCACCGAGGTGCTCGACCGCGCCGGCGTGCTTCCCGAGGCCGACCAGGAGGGTGAGCCGGGCGAGACCGACGAGGAGACCACCGAGCGCCTCGCCAAGATCCGCGATTGGGTGAACGAGCTCAACCTTCCCGACCTGGGCGGCGAGAATCCTCTCTCACAGAGCTAGGCTCCGGTCGAGGCCCGCGCGCCCTAGATCAGTTCGGCGCAGATCTCCACGTACTGGGCGAGGTGGCGCGAGCCGAGGAAGTCGTTCGTGACGCGCTCCTTGGCAGCATCTCCGATCCGCCGGGCGCGCTCGGGATCGCTGAACAGCCCGCAAACGGCCACCGCGAACGCCTCTTTGTCGGTGGGATCGTCGAGCAGGATCCCGCTCACGCCGTCCTCGATCTGATCCTGGATGCCGCCGATGCGGCTGGCCACCACCGGCCGCGCCTTCCACATCGCCTCCGCCACCGTGAGACCGAAGCCCTCCGCGAGGCTCTTCTGCACCACCGCGTCAGCGCGGCGCTGCAGCGCGTTGACCATGGCGGCATTCTCCTCGTCGTCGTCCATGGGCAGGAGGACAAGGTGCACGCGGGCGCGGGCGTCCTCGGGCAACGCCTCCCAGGCGCTCTTCACCTCCTCTTACGTCTCGGCGCCCTCAGGGTCGTCGGCGACCTCTGCCACGCTGGGGCCGGCGAGCAGGAGGTGAGCGTCACAGGTGGCGATGACCCCGCCGACGAATCCCTCGAGCACGCCGATCGGATCCTTGAGCCGATCCCAGCGCGACACCTGCAGGACCAGCGGCGTCTCAGATCCGAGCCGAGACGCCTCCACGATGGTCGCCGTGTGCTCGATGCGACCCGGACTTCCGTCGACGCGCTGGTAGGTCGCGGCGCTGCCGTCGCTGTCGTCGACGATGCCGGTGGCCGTGAGGATGGCGTGCACCGACGCGGGGTCCATCTCGAAGTTCTTGGTGGAGAAGGGATCGATCGACGGCGCTACCACGATGATGCGGTCCTTCTCCAGCCCCTCCCAGGCGAACGCCTCCCGCGAGAAGATGCAGCGGGCGGCGCGGTGCACGTAGGGCAGCAGGAAGTTCCAGGTGTCGCGCGCGTCATCGTTCGGTGTGTCCATGCCGACGTGGCAGCGCCAGACCACGCAGAAGCCGGCGTCGACCAGCGGCGGGATCAGCCCGGCGGTCTGAGGGTCGTGCAGGATGATCACGTCACCCTGCTTGAAGCGCTGGATGAGCTGCTCCGCTTGGTCCTTGAGCACCTCCTCGTAATGACGGCGGTCATCATCGCTGAGTCCCTGGCCATCGCCCGGTGCGCCGTGCAGGCGGTTGTGGATGCGCTTGGTGACGACGAAGAAATTCTCGTCGCCGGCAATGACCAGCCAGCGAGTGTCCACCCCTACGCCGCGCGCGTATGGCAGCAGCGCGGTGAGCATCTCCGCGACGCCGCCCCCGTGGGCGGTCGAGTTGACGTTCCAGATGGTGCGACCCTCGAACAGCTGCCGCGCGTCCGCGATCGCGCTGTCCAGGTCGGCCACCTGCTCCTTGCTGAGCACCGTTTCGAAGCGCTCGGGGTCGACCGCCCCGACCTCGACCTCGCTGATGTCAGGCATTCGGCCCCATCCATGAGCGTGCTACCGGCAGTTAACAGGATAGCGGGACGCCCACGTTGTCTGTCAGCGGGGATCAGCGCCGCGCCGCCGGGCAGCGTGGCAGAGTTGCCAGGGTCATCGCCGGGGTGGCGGAACGGTAGACGCAGCGGTCTCAAAAACCGCCGGGGGCAACCCCGTGTGGGTTCGACTCCCACCCCCGGCACGTTGACACGTGTCAGCCGGCGGCGGTGTCTTCGGTGAACAGGCCGAAGGTGTTGCCCTCGGTGTCCTTGCAGGTCGCGAACCAGCCCATGCTGGGGATGGGCGACTTGCCGAGGACCACGCTGCCCCCGGCGGCGGTGATCTTCTCGAGTGTCTCCTCGATGGACTCGACGCTCACCGTCACCGAGGTCACCGAGTCGGCGCTGCGCTTGAAGAACCCACCGTTGATCCCAGGCTCGCTGTCGGGCCCGGTGGTCACCATGCCGTAGTACGACGGGGCGCCGTCGAACGACTGAACGGTCCAGCCGAAGACGTCGCGGTAGAAGGACTCGGCACGGGCGGGATCGTCGACGGGCATCTCGAAATGGCTCGGTCGGGGCATGGTGCAATTCCTTCTGTGGTGGGACCTACTGCGATGTTAGAGAAGCGCCAGTTGTGCCACCCGCGTCGAAGCGGGGTCGGCATGGAGCACGGTGGCCCTCTCGATGAACGCGCAGAGGGCGTTGGCCAGCGGAATCTGCGCCGCGGTCGTGCAGGCGACACGGAGCAAGTCAGGCGAGCAGACCAGGATGGCCAGGCAGCGCGCCCGTGACACGGCCACGTTCGTGCGGTTGCGCGAGTACAGGAACTCCATGCCCCGGGGTACCTCCTCGGCGAGGGAGGTGGCCATCGAGTAGATGACCACCGCGGCCTCTTGGCCCTGCACGCGGTCCACGGTGCCGACCGTCACCTCATCCAGGACGGCGCGTCGCAGTGCGGCGACCTGGGCGTTGTAGGGCGCGACCACGAGGATGTCGTCGGCGCTCAGCGGGCGTTCGACGTTGTCGCGGTCGATCCAGCGCTGTCCGAGCAGGCCGGCCACCAGCGCGGCCACCGCGGCCGCTTCCTGCTCGGATGCCGAACGATTGCCGGAATGCTCGACCGGCAACCAGCGCAGGCCGGTCCCAGCGGGCTCGTCCCCTCCTAGGACTCGCTGGCGCGCGGTCTCGGGGCTGGACCGCAGCCGCGAGTCGTAGAAGTTGTCGGAGATGTAGCTGCAAACGTCGGGGTGGAGCCGCCAGCTGATGTCGAGGAAGAGCCCGCGATCAGGCGCGATGGTTTCCTCGCCAGCGAGCAGGTGGCCGAGCGCCGAAGCCTCAGCGCCGGGCGGATGCGTGCCCTGCGACGGCTGCTCGAGCTGCTGCGGGTCACCGAGGAGCACCACGTTGCGCGCGCACGGCGCCACCGCGAGGACATTGGCCAGCGACAGCTGCCCGGCCTCGTCGACGACCAGCGTGTCGAACCGGCCACTCATCTCGTCGCGCGCCAGCAACCACGCCGTCCCGGCCACAACATCCACGGTTCCCGCGTGGAGCGCGTCGACGATCGGCGCGTGCGAGCCGACGCATTCCACCTGCGTGTCGTCACAAGCGCGGTCGTCGCTGCGCTGCATCACCCGGATGGTCACACCGCGCCGCCGCGCCTCCTCGCACACCCGACTCACCAGGTGGGTGATGGCGCGATGGGAGAGCGCGGTCACCGCGACCGGCCGCCTGGGGACCGCGGTGACCAGGTCGAGGATTGCGGCCGCGCCGGTGTGCGTCTTCCCCGAGCCGGGCGGGCCCTGCACGGGCAGGCAGGTGCTGTCGGCGTCGCGCACGCAGCGGCACGCCGCCGCGACGACGTCCTCGCCCCGGTGGCGCAGCGGTTCGCCGGAGGCGATACCCGCGATCCGCGGACGGAGGCAAAGCAGCAGGTCGCGGCCGGCGCGGTACGGACCCGGAGCATCGATGCCGTGGTCGCGCACCCACTCGCCCATCCGCAACAGGGAATCGCGCAGCACCGACGTCTCCGGCTGTGAGACGGTGATGAGCGCGGTCGGCATCGGTGGCAACAGCTCCGAGCGTTTGAGCACCAGGAAGCCTCGGGTGGTGTCGATCTCGTGGATCGAGCCGGCCCGTCGCGTCACGACGGCGCCGGACTCGCTGAGCACCGTTCGCGGATCCTCGACGCTGTCGCCGGCCTTGAGCTTGGTCTCCTGCACGGGGAAGCTGAACCGATACAGGCGAGAGCGGCCCGCCGTGCCCACCTCACCCTCGAACACGAGGCCGCCGAGGGGCCCGCTGTCCTCGATGAGATCTTCATCGGACGCCTTGCGACGCGCAAAGTACTCCCACCACGCCGGCTTGGCTTCCCGCCGGTGCCAGTCGAGCAACGCGGCGAGCAGGGCCAGCCCCTGCTGCTCGAGCGTGCGACGGCTAGGATCCACGGGGATCCCCTCGGTAAGCTCGCCAGCGAGGCGTTCCGCGGCGGCCGTGCCGGCCGACACCGCCTCGGAAGCGGTGCCCTCGCTGAGCGGCAGCCGCGGCAGCGGCCCAGCCCGGCGTTCCAGCTCGCTGCGCCGAGCCTCGAGCCAGGCGCGCAGGCCCACCAGTGAGCGGCAGTCCTCCTCGTTGTACTGGCGGATCGAGTCGAGGAGGCTGTCGTCGCGCTCGTCGAGCCACATCTCGTACTGCACGACGCTGGTGCCCGCATCGGTGATCGGAGCGGCGCGCGCACCTGTGTACAGAGGCTCGAGCTTCTTGATCGAGTAGGACTCAACGCCGACGCGCACGCCCTGCTTGACGATGCGGTAGAGGTCGACGAAGACCTCGCCGCGCAGCAGGGTGTCCACCTCCTCCTCGCGCGTCGCGTAGCGGCCCATGAGTCGTTTGATGCGCACGGGCTCGTACGGTGCGTAGTGGTAGACGTGCATCGCCGAGTCGCGGCGGCGGGCCGCCATGACCATGTCGATGAAATCCTCGAAGGCGGCCTTCTCGGCCGCGGCGTCGTGTGCCCACAGCTCGCGGAACTGGGCGCCGGGGGCGTCGCCTTCGACCCACCCGAAGAGGTACTCCCGGCCGAAGGCGCCGACGAACTGGTCGCCCTCCATGTCGAAGAAGATGTCCTCAGCCGACGGCGCGGGCAGGGTGGCGAGCCCGCGGTGTGGGGCGTCGGGGTCGGGGTCGATGAGCTCCCACGAGAGCGCGCCGGCGCGGGCCGACGCCAGCTGCAGGCGCGCCTGCTCGTGCAACGCGGCGACGGCCGGACCGCGCAGCCGGTCCACCTCAATGCCCGGGGCCAGCTCGGCGAGCGCCGCGCGCGTGGTGATGCCGGCGGCGACCAGGCGGATGCGCTGGTCGCGGCGGGCCCCGGCCACGAGCGAGAGGTGGTCCTCCTGGCGCCATTGGGCGGTGCAACGATCCTTCCAGTCGCAGTAGGAGCAGAGCGCGACGGGCTCGGGCGCGGTGTCGACCAGGCCGCTGTCGACCGCCGCCTCAAAGCGCAGCCGCACCGTCTCCAGGTAGGCGGAGATGTCGGCGAAGAGGAACGCCTCGACGGTGCCGTTACCGAGCACGACGTGGAGCGACCTGGGCGCGCGCCCCTGCAGCCGGGCCAGCTGGCGCGAGTACTCCCCGAGCTGGAGCAGCGTGCCCGCCTTGGCGGTGCGCGCCAGCTTGGTGTCGTGAACCTCGTAGCTCCAGGAGCCGAGCAGGCTTGGCGTGTCGACGCGGCGCAGGAAGTCGGCGTGGCCTCGCCAGCGGCCGTCGAAGAAGCTGGCCTGGTAGATGACCTCGGCGCGGCCATGCATGGCAGCCAGCGTCTGCGCCTCGGCCTCGTGGAGGCCCGCCAGGGTGCCGTCCGGCCGACCGATCTCCACCACTCCGGCCGCCTCGGCGCGGATTGCCTCCAGGTACCTCGTCTCGTGGAGCTGGCCGTGCTTGCGGAGGACGTCGTTGAAGGGATCGTCGCGGTGGGGGCGCTCGAGCACCCGGCGGGCGGCGAGACGGTCCAGGTGGGAGCGGTGCTGGCAGCCTGTGAATGCCACCAGGTCGGTGGGGCTGAGCACAAGCACGTTCTCGATGGTCTGCACGACTGCAATGGTGACCACACGCAGCGACAGCTGGGTGTCGCTCAACGGACTCACAGGGTGGTATCAGGAAGCCGTAAGGCGGCACGCGTACCCTGTCTGCGTGAAGCAATCCTCCCCGGCCGCCCGCGACCGGGCCCAGCGCCGGGTACGTTCGATCACCGTCGCCTCGGCGGCCGGCGCCGGCGTGCTCACCGTGGCCGGCATCGCCGTCACCGCGGGGACGTTCGCGGGGCGCACGGTGGGCGCCGCCGCCCCGGCCACGCAGACAGCGCCCTCGGACAGCCAGGCTCTGCCCACCCAGGATCCGTCCGGCGGACTGCAGCAGCCCACCCAGCCGCCCACGGCCGGCACCCCTGTCGACCCCAACGCCGGCAACGGGAGCGCGCCGGTCGTCTCGGGCGGCTCCTAGTGATCCTGGCCTCCGGGCCCACCGCGCTCTGGTACGCCGCGAGGAGCACCGGCTACGTCAGCCTGCTGATGCTCACCGCCATCCTCGTGCTGGGCATCGTGACTGCGATGCGCTGGGACAGCCGCGACTGGCCTCGCTTCCTCAGCCAGGCGGTCCATCGCAACCTCGCGCTCCTGGTGCTCGTCTTCCTGGGCGTTCACATCGTCACCTCGATCGTCGACCCGTTCGCCGGGATCGCCGTGCTCAACACCGTGGTTCCGTTCACCGGCTCGTACCGCCCGGTGTGGCTCGGCCTGGGCGTCCTCTCGATGGAGCTCCTCGCCGCCCTTGTGATCACCAGTCTGCTGCGCCAGCGCATCAGCTTCACCGCATGGCGGGTGGTGCACTGGGCGGCCTACGCGTGCTGGCCGCTGGCGCTCCTGCACACCCTGGGGACCGGGAGTGACGTGCGCTCGCCGTGGGCGGTGGTGGTCAGCGTCGGCTGCGTCGCGGCTGTGATTGTCGCGATCGTCTGGCGGCTCACCAGCGACCGTCCCCGCCTCCCCCTGCCGGTCCGTGCGCTCG
>QHBU01000237.1:2053-4735 GCA_003244045.1 Candidatus Aeolococcus gillhamiae | reverse complement strand
GCGTCCCACTCCGAGCGCTGGTTGCCGTGGGCCGGGATGCCGCCGGCGTCTTTGAGCATGCGGGCCACGTGGAGCAGGTTCCAGGTCATGAACGTGAGGTTGCGGTTGGTGAAGTCGTTGTCGGGACCGCCCGAGCCGGGGTCGAGGTACGAAGGTCCGGGCCCGGCCTCCCCGATCCAGCCGGCGTCGGCCTGGGGAGGGATGACGTAGCCCAGGTGCTGGAGGGAATAGAGGATATTCATGGCGCAGTGCTTGACGCCGTCCTCGTTGCCGGTGACGAGGCAGCCACCCACCCGGCCGTAGTAGGCGTACTGCCCGGCCTGGTTCAGCAGGTCGGAGTTGCCGTACAGCCGCTCGATTACCCGGGTGCACACCGAAGACTTCTCACCGAGCCAGATGGCGGTGCAGATCACGAGAATATCGGCCGCCATGACCTGCTCGAAGATCGCTGGCCACTCGTCGCGCTCCCAACCGTGGCCGGTCATATCGGGCCAGACGCCGGTGGCGATGTCGTGGTCGACGGCGCGGATCACGTCGACGGTCACGCCCTGGCGGCGCATGACCTCGATGGAGCGGTCGGCCAGGCCCTGGGTGTGAGAGAGCTCGGGCGACCGCTTGAGCGTGCAGTTGACGAACAGGGCCCGGAGGTCGCTGAAGTCCCAGCGGCTCTGCTGGCACAGCTCCTCCTGCTTGGCCGATAGCATTGTCGGATCCTCCTCGGGTCCTGGGACGGCGTCCGCAACGCGAGGGTCGCGGTTCACGCCGTGGCGCGGTCATACCGGGCGGAACAGTACGCGAGCGGCCGTGGCCATGCCGACGAGCAGGAGCAGGACTCCCCGCAGTCGCATCCGCTGGCTTAATGCCCTCGCTTCCCTACTGCTCCACTCAATGCGAGAGCTCTTGGTAGTAGTAGAAGGCCCGCTCGGTCGAGCCAGTTTGCGTCGAGGAGAACCCGTGGTGCTCGTAGAAGCGTTGTGCATCGGCGTCGCCTTCGTCGACGTTGATCTCGATGAGTTCGACACTTCTTTCCGCGCAGATCGAGATCAGCCGACCGAGGATCGCCGATCCGATCCCGCGGCCTCGCAGGTCGGGTACGACGTACATCTCGTCGAGCAGCGCCACGCCGCCCGAATACCAGACGTTGGACCGCAGCGTGACCACCGCGACGGCCACCGCTGGTGTCCCGGCGACGATCGCGAAGGTTGTGTCCTGGGCCAACAACACGCCAAGGCGGTCAGCGAGCCGCGCGACCCCGGGCGTGGTCGTGTCGAACTCGACGTTGAAGTCATGCAGCAGATCGTGCGACGTCGTGGTCGTCGTCAAGGGTCGCCAATCGCGGCGTCCAGTCGTCCTGGCGATGCATGGTCGCCTTCACCGAAGTGTTGGAGCGGTGCGAACGCGCTCGAGGGCGCTGCGACGGTCGGGGTAGGCGCCGATGTCGACGATGAAGACCTGGTAGACCCTCCACCGACGCCGACACGAGGGCCGACACCTCACGGCTGGAAGCGGTGGCGGCGTCGACGGCCGCGGTGAGCTGGGCCAGCTCGCAAAGCCCAGCTCCCGGGCGACGACCAGTTGGGAAGCAGCCAAACTGACCATGTGTCGATCCCAGCAGGGATGGTGGCGGGCAACACGCTCCAACGCGGCGGCATCTCCCCGGCGCACGGCGTCGCGCAACTCCTTGGCCTGGCGCCGCAGCTGGTCGAGATCGGGGCGTTCGGGAAGCGAATCGGACATGGCGTCTCCTCCTTCGCCTGCGGTCCGCTGCCAGGCGAAGCTGACCGTCGCCTGGCGATCGTGGGCCACGTTGAACGAGGGGCTTGTCCAGCGGTCCTGGTGCACGCCGAGCCCAGCCTCGGCCAGCACCGCCACCGCGTCGTCAGCCGTGGGTCGGGTGGGCCGTTCGATCTGGTGGAAATGTCGCCACAGCTCGTTGAGGCTCGCCTGCGGATGCTCGGCGGTGAGCTCCACCACCGACTCTGCGCCGGGCGTGGGTGCACTCGATATGCTACCGTGTGTACACAGCTTCGGATAGAGTGCCGGAGCGGGCAGCCTGACCTATGGAACGCATCGGAGTACGAGAACTGCGTCAGAACGCCAGCGTGTGGGTGCGTCGCGCTCGTGCCGGGGAGCATATCGAGGTCACCAGACGTGGCGAGGTGATGGCCATCCTCGGCCCACCGCCTTCGGGCGGCATCCTCGCTGGTCTTCGTGAGACCGGGCGGCTGAAGCCCGCCACGCCGGGCCCGCTACCTGGTCCAATGATCACTTCGAGGGCGGCATCAGAGGCGCTGGCCGAGCTGCGTGCCGATGAGCGGTGAGCGCCTGGTATCTCGACTCGTCGGCGATCGTCAAGTTCGTGGTGGTCGAGGCTGAGAGCGCGGCGCTTGCCGCGTGGCGCGCCTCCCTTGATAGCGACGACCCTTTGATCACCTCTGAGTTGGCTCTCGCCGAGGTCACTAGTGCCGTCGCTCGCGTCGATGGCGATGTTCAGGTGGCGCTCGCCCATCTCGACGCAATCGAGCAGATGGTCATGGACCGGGATCTGCTCCTCGCCGCCGGTCGACTCGAGCCGTCTGGGATCCGCACTCTGGATGCCATCCACCTGGCGTCAGCTTTGGCGGCCGGCCCCGAGCTCGCCGGCGTAGTCACCTATGACAGCCGGATGGCCTACGGCGCCCT
>QHBU01000237.1:0-2037 GCA_003244045.1 Candidatus Aeolococcus gillhamiae | reverse complement strand
ACTTTGGCTCCAGGCAGGTGACTCGGCGCGAGAGGTCATGACGAGACGCACCTGAGGATCTGGTCGAGCCCGGTTGGGCCGAGTTTGTCGAGACCGAGCTCTTACCCTGGGCATTGGCCGACCAGCAATGTGCCGGAGGACCGTCTTGACCTTGGCTACTCGTCGGCCTGGCTCGCGAGCTCGAGCAGCTTGGTGACGGTCCGCCAATTGCGGGCCGTTACCTCGACTCCCAACCGACGGTCGGTGATCAGCTTGGCCAGCTCGGAGCGGCCGACACCATTGGGGTGCCAGGCGTAGACCTCGCGGCCGAGCACGGCTACCCGCTCGGGTGCCACATCGGCTCTCTCGAGCTCCCGGACGCGGGCCGGCTCTGGCTCCGCGGACAGGAAGCTCACCTGATAGCGGGCGGGATCGTCAGCGTGGCTGCCAATGGGATCCCTGGCGACGACATCGGCGAGCTCGGCGTGGCTGCGCACGACGACCCCTATCCCCAATCCGAACGCGTCCTGCAGTGTGGTAGCGAGGTCGCGCTCGAGCGCCGCGGCCGTCGCTCCGCTGCTCAGGACGACGTTGCCGCTCTGGGCCAGTGTGCGAACGTCGTCGTAGCCGGCCTCCTCGAGCACCCGGCGCAACTCCTCCATGGGCACCCGTCGCTTGGCCCCGAGGTTGATCCCACGCAAGAACGCCACGTACCGGGCCATCATGGCCAGTTTCGCACGCGACTCCCGGCGGGCGGAGGTTCTGTCGGCGGCGTGGACCACGACCCCATCACCGCGCCCCGTTCAGGTTTCTGGCGGCCCCGACCGCAGCTCGGCTAAAGACGCAGGCGAGGACGACGAGGCACGCCGCCCCGACGACGTAGCCGAACACCACGAGTTGGCCCGTGGCGCGTGACGCCTGATCTGCGAACGATGCGGTGACCACCAACCGCGGCGACGGCTCCCGCCGGCGCTCGGTTACGATCTGGTGATGCAGCTCACCCCCTCCGGGCTCCTGGCTTGGTCGCGTGCTCCCGAGGGCAGGAAGTTCGTCCGCTACAGCATGGTCTCGGTGGTGGCGGTGATCGTCTACGAGATCCTGCTGTTCGTCACCTTCGGGCTCTTCCACTGGTCTGCCCGCGGCGCCAACGTCTTCTCCGTGGCCGTGTCTGCGTTCCCGTCCTACTACCTGAACCGGGCCTGGGCCTGGGGCAAGAGCGGGAAGTCGCACTTCATGAAGGAGGTCGTGCCCTTCTGGGCCATGGCCCTGCTGGGCCTGGTGTTCTCCACCTGGGCCGCAGACTTCGCCAAGACCATCGCCGACCAGGTGACCTCGTTGCACCTGGTGCGCACCCTCATCGTGATGTTCGCCGGCCTGGCCGCGTTCGGCGTCTTGTGGATCGCCAAGTTCGTCATCCTGAACAAGGTGCTCTTCGTCCACACGCCCGAGGCGCTGGCCCCCGCGCTCGACGGCCGCACCGGCCTTCCCACCTAGAGCGGCTCACATGAACGGGGCCCGTCCCTTCGAGCGGGCCAACGCCGCCCTCCGCCCCCTCGACGAGGCTGCCGCCGCCGATGCCGCGGCCCACCACTGCCGCCTGGCCAAGCCTCGGGGCGCTCTAGGGCGCCTGGAGGACACCGGGGTCCGGCTGGCTGGCATTGCCGGCCTCTCACCCCCGCCCATCCCCGAGCCGGCCACCGTGGTGGTGTTCGCCGCCGACCACGGCGTGCTGGCCGAGGGCGTCAGCCCTTGGCCCCAGGAGGTTACGGCCCAGATGGTGTCCACCTTCTGCACGGGGGGAGCAGCGATCAACGTGCTGGCCCGCCAGGCGGGCGCCCGGGTGGTGGTGGTCGACGTGGGTGTGGCTGGTGCCCTCGATCCCGCTCCGGGGCTGGTCGACCGCAAGGTGAGGGCAGGCACGTCCAACCTGGCCGTCCAGCCCGCCATGTCGGTCGACGAGGCCAGTCAGGCCCTCGACGCCGGCGCCGAGACGGCAGCCGAGTGTGTCGCCGCCGGCGCCCGCTGCCTCGTCACCGGCGACATGGGGATCGGCAACAC
>QHBU01000236.1 GCA_003244045.1 Candidatus Aeolococcus gillhamiae | reverse complement strand
GCAGCGGGGATCGCAGCTGGTGCCAGAGCACCGGCAGCAGCCGGGCCTTGTGCGAGGCCACCGCGTTCGGGCCCCAGCGGGCCTGCCGCCGCGCCACCTCATCGACGGGGAGACCCTCGTGAGCGGAAGAGCCAAGCTCACGCAGTGCGTCGGAAACTGTCATCGTGGCGGCGGAAGCTATCCCGGCTGGAGGCCCGGACGGAGGCGCTGGCACGGTGGCCGTCGTCATCGACGGCCAGCCAGCACCAGAGCGAACGCACTTATCACGCGGCACCGGCTGACCGGCGGAAAGCGGAGTCGCCTGTCTGAAATAGCCATCAGCGGGTATTTACCGTCTTCTGACCGTGGCGCCTGCCCAGCGAACCGAGAGCAGAACCCCGGGTCTCTAGCGACCGCCTGACGAATACGATGACGGCTGCCTGGGTCCGGAGCAATCCCCTAAAGCCTACACTGGCTGACTCAGAGACGGAGCAGCTCGCTGGCCCGGTGCAGCATCTCGTGGTACGTCCGGCCGGTCCAGGCCTGGCCATAGAGCCCGGTTCCGAAGGCGGCCGCGTGATGTTCGTCCGGTGAGACGCCGGCCAGTTCCTTCCGGATCCGGTCGCTATTCAGCACCGTGAAACCAAGCCGTTCTGCGACGGTCGCCGACAGTGCGGACTTGCCGGCGCCGGGCAATCCGCCGATCATCACCAGGGTGACCGCTGCGGCCCGCAGGTGCTTCAGGGTCATCCCGAGGAGCTGTCGCGCCACAGCGGCTGCTTCAGGATCACCTTGGATAGCCCGCAGGAAGTCGACCTTGGCCCGCACCAAAGATCGGTAGGCGGCATAGTGGTGGCGCAATGAGGTGAGTGCCGGATCGCCGGAATACTCCGCGTACCAGCCCATGAATTGTTCCGCCAGCCGGGGAGCGCCGAGCCGCTCCAGGCCCATGGCCAGGAAGGCGGCGTCGTCAAGCCCGTCCACCCAGCGCAGCCGGTCATCGAAGTCCAGGCAGCCCAGAATACGCGGCCCATCATCGAGGCAGAAAATGTCATCGGCGAGCAGGTCGCCGTGCCCATCGACGATGCGGGCAGCCCGGACCCGTGCGGCGATCAGTGGGTCCCGCTCGGCGAGGAACCGATCCACCAGGTGCTCGGCCTCGTCTATCACCGAGGCATCGAGCAGGTCCGCAGGCAACTGCCTGATCTGCGCGAAGTTACTCTTCCAGCGCTGCCATAGGGCATCCCGGCTGCCCTGGCCGTCAATCTCCGGGTTCCGGGCGCACAGGCATGCTGGCTGGCCAGGATCCGGGCCACCCGGCGAACCGGTTTCTCCACGGGAACCCCCGACCGGACCAGCGCAGCTAGCCGTCGGCCGGCCGGCAGCCTGCGCATCACCACCAGGTGATCGCAGGCGTGGCCAGCCGGGTCGCGGACCTCGGCCACCCCCAGGTAGACATCGGATGCGAACCGCCGGTTGAACTCGGTCTCCCGATGGCACGCGGCCTCCCGTGCCTGGGGCGTGCTGAAGTCCAGGAACCCCAGGTCCACTGGCTTCTTCAGCTTGTACGCCCGGTCACCGGTGAAGAACACCACGGCCGAATGGGCTCCGACACGGCAGCACCGTTACCCAGGCCGGGGCCGGGGTGCCGCGCCTGCTAGCCGGCGGCTCATTGCTTCGCTCGCCTCACCGTTGATCCGGCACGACAACCACGGGGCAGTGCGCGTGGTGCACGACCTTGTCGCTGATCGAGCCCATGAGCAGCCGGGCAAACCCGCCGGCGCCCCGGGATCCCACCACCAGCAGGTCCCCGTCGCGGGAAGCATTGATGAGT
>QHBU01000235.1 GCA_003244045.1 Candidatus Aeolococcus gillhamiae | reverse complement strand
ATGAGTGCTGGTCGGACCCTAAGATGGCCGGGCGCGGCCGGGTGAAGGCGGTGTCGGGCCAGCCGGTCAAGCGGACCGGGCAGAACGCGCGGCGGCGGGTCAGCCGGCGGCGGCGACCAGCGCCGGCATCGCCGGCCCGAGCAGCGTCGCGGCGAGGCTGACGAATTCGCCCACCACGAGTACCGCGGGGGTCCCAAGGGACTGACGCCGGGCTTCGGCGGCGACGCCGTCGAGGGTGCTGACGACGTGGCGCTGATCCGCCATGGTCGCCGCCACCACCACCGCGGCCGGCGTGCCGGCGGGTCGGCCCGCAGCCACCAGCGCCAACGTGATCTCAGCCAGCCTGGTGCCTCCCATCAGCACCACCAGGGTGTCCGCCCCGGTGGCCAGCGCGCGCCAGCGTCGCGGATCAAAGTCCGCTCCGCGGTGACCGGTCAGAATGGTCACAGAGCTGGCCAGCGCCCGGTGGGTCAGGGGAATCCCGGCGGCTGCGGGCGCCGCGAACGCCGAGCTCACCCCCGGCACCACTTCGAAGGGGACTCCCAGTTGAAGCAGGGCTGACGCCTCCTCGGCACCGCGACCGAAGAGGTAGGGATCACCTCCCTTGAGGCGCACCACGCGCATGCCGCTTCGCGCCATGGCCGCCATCTCCAAGGCGGTCTGCCCTGGGTCCCGCCCGCCCTGGCCGGCCCGGCGGCCAACTGGGACGGTCTGGGCTCCAGTGGCCAGGTTGAGCACCCGGGTATCGACCAGCTCGTCAAAGTAGACCGCGTCCGCCCCCTGTACGAGGCGCGCGCCACGGACCGTGAGCAGGTCCGGGTCGCCCGGGCCGGCCCCCACGAGGTGCACGGGGCGGGGGCCGCCGATCGTGTTGCGGCTCGCGTCAGCGCTCATGCATAATTCCTATCGATTCGGTCGGAATTGCAGATTCTAGACCACGGAGGATTCGAGGTGAACCCAGCGTGTCGCAGGCTTCCGCGCCAACCAGGGACAGCGCAGGGCTGGTTGAGGGCGCTCTCCGCCGCCTAGACGGAGCCCCACCCGAGGCGGTTCTCGGCTGGGCATTTGAGGCCTTCGCCAACGATCGCGTGCAGCTTTGCACCTCGCTCCAGCACGAGGGTGTGGTGCTGATCGACATGGCGGTCAGGGTCAACCCCCAGGTGCGGATATTCACCATTGATTCCGGGCGGTTGCCTCAGGCCACTCTCGACCTCGTCGACGAGGTGCGTGACCGCTACGGAATCGGCATCGAGGTGCTGTACCCGGAGGGGACCGAGGTCTCGGCGCTGGTCAGCGAGCATGGTCCCAACCTGTTCCACCGGTCTCCCGAGCTTCGCCTGGCCTGCTGTGACGTGCGCAAGGTCCGGCCCCTGGGCCGCAAGCTGGCCACCCTTGACGCCTGGATCACCGGGTTGCGGCGCGACCAGAATACGGCGCGAGATGACGTCCGCTCGGTCGCTGTCGATGCGGTCCACGGCGGGATCGTGAAGATCAACCCGCTGGCCGCGTGGACCGCTGACCAGGTGCTGGCGTACGTGGCCGACAATCACCTGCCGCGGAACGCACTCTACGCACAGGGATACACGAGCATCGGGTGCGACCCTTGCACCCGTCCGACGGAGCCCGGCGAGGACCCGCGCGCCGGGCGGTGGTGGTGGGAACAGGGTGCGCGCGAGTGCGGGTTGCACTACGAGTTGAGGGTCGACGAAACCGGCGCCACACGAGTCGCACCGCAGCGCGTAGGCGGGCACAGAGCGGGCGCTCAGGCCCTGGTCCCGGAGCTCGAAGATGCCTGACGAGGACATCCAGTTCGACCTCGACTCCCTTGAGGTGCCGCGCCCCAAACGCGCGCAGGGGCAGTGGGGCCTTGGCTACATGGAACCCCTGACACCGCAGGAGCAGAACAAGCGCAACCAGGATGGCCTCGACGTTTACGACCGGATCGTCAACCAGTACTCACGCGAGGGCTGGGACTCAATTGACCCGGCCGATCTCTCCGGGCGGTTTCGCTGGTACGGGCTCTACACCCAGCGCAAGCCCGGCATCGATGGCGGCAAGACGGCCGTGCTCGAGCCCGAAGATCTCGACGACCGCTACTTCATGCTGCGGATCCGGATCGACGGCGGCCAGCTCGACCAGAGTCAGCTGCGGGTGATCAGCGACGTGTCCCGCAGGTACGCGCGCGGCACCGCCGACATCACCGACCGGCAGAACATCCAGCTGCACTGGATCCGCATCGAGGACGTCCC
>QHBU01000234.1 GCA_003244045.1 Candidatus Aeolococcus gillhamiae | reverse complement strand
TTCCAGGGCCGGCCGATCGGCCGTCGGCGCCAGCGCCCTGATCCCGCCCGCCGACTTCTCCCGCTCGACGGCCGAATCGACGTTCATCGCCGTGGGATCTGCGCGGGCCGCCGCCACGTCGATACCCGACATGCGCGCCAGCAGGTCGGCGAGGCGCTCGCGGATGGGCATCAGGATGCCGGCCAGCCCGCCGGGGACGTACAGCAGGAGCAGCAGCCAGCCCAGGGTCAGGCTGGCCAGCGCCACGGCGTCGAAGTTGGAGCCGATGAGGTCTGGTAGACCGAAGATGTACATTGCCCCGAGGAGCGGCCCGGCGAGGAGGCCAAGCCCGCCAAGGACGGCCATCGCGACCAGGCTGATGCTGAGGTCGGGGCTGAACGTCGCAAACGAGAACTTGGCCAGCGCGTGGACGTAGACCCCCCCGGCAATCCCCGCCAGGAAACCCGCCACGCCAAACGCCTGCAGGCTGCGCAGCGTCGAGGAGATCCCAAAGGCGCGGGCGCCATCGATGTTGTCCCGCAGGGCCACGAACAGCCGGCCCAGCCCACCGCGCCGCACGTTGGCGGCCAGCCAGATGCTGAGGACCAAAAAGGCCAGCGAGAAGTAGTAGTAGGTCTTGGTATCCAGCTGCTGGCCGAGAATCACCACGCGCGACGGCCGGACACCTTCGCCCAGAACCCACGGCTGGCTCAGCAACCAGCCGTTGACCATGAACGCGAACGCCAGCGTTGTGACCGCGAGCATCAACCCACGGATGCGCAGCGCGGGCAGTCCGATGATCACCGACGCCGCGGCTCCCGCCAGCCCGCCGGCGAGCATCGCCAGCGGGAAGTTGCCCGTCTGGCTGGCGGTGTACCACGATGCCCAGGCTCCGATGGCGGCAATCCCGAACTGTCCCAGTGAAAGCTGCCCCGACAAACCGGTGATCACGCCCAGAGACAGGCCGGCGATGCCCACCGCGAAGATCGTGGACAGCGCAAAGGCTTGGGCAAAGGTGCTGACGCGCGGGACCAGCAGGGCCGCCACCAGCAGGACCAGAGCGAGAACCTTGCCGCCGTGGCGGATTGCCCAGGCGCCGCGATACGCCTCGGGCAGCGGCCGCCATCCCTGCACCGCGGCCCAGCTGCCCTTTTCCTCACCGCGGCCCGCGAACCGCGGCTGCAGCAACAGGCCGACGAGGATGAACACAAAGAGGACGGCATCGACGGTGCCGGCGTTGTCGGGGTAGTTCCAGAGGGTGAGCTGCTCGATCTCGCCGACGGCGATTCCTCCCGCCAGCGCGACAGGCAGGTTGGTCATCCGCGCGAGCACCGCCGCGGTCAGCGCGCGAAGCACCAGGCTGGGACCGAAGGCGGCACTTGCGAACCCCTGGGTCGGCAGCAGGAGGATGGCGGTGAAGGCCGAAATTCCCCCGGCAATGAGCCACGCGATGGTTGACATTCGGCTGGAGTAGACCCCGGACAGCCTGGCCGCATCGGGGTTCGCCGATGCCGCCCGCAGGGCCTTCCCGGTGCGGCTCCAGCGCAGGAAGGAGGCCAGCCCAATGACGATGAAGGGGGTGAGGACGAGCATCCCGGAGTACGCCGGGCTGACCAGCAGCGCGCCGACCGAGAACGTCGGCATGCCGGGCGGCTGGGGGAAGGACGACCCTGCCAGGGCGGCGGGGTTGAGCAGGAACTGGGCGCCGAACAAGACCTGGGAGACGCCGAGCGTGGCGACGATGCTCATCACCCGCGGGGCGCGCTTGAGCCTGCGCACAACAGCGATTTCGACCACGCCGGCGACGGCGGCGCCAATTGCCAGCGCAACGGGGAACGCCACCCAGTAGGGGACGTGCTGTTGCACGACGATGAGGCCGAAGGCGACGGCGGCGAACGAGCCAACCTGTCCGTGCGCAAAGTTGATGATGCCGTTGGTCCGGAAG
>QHBU01000233.1 GCA_003244045.1 Candidatus Aeolococcus gillhamiae | reverse complement strand
TAGAAGTCGCCGCCGATCTCGCTCCCGTCGCCCGCAGGGTGGTAGCGCGATGCCAACTCCACACCTGGCAGCGCTGGCAGGCGAGGGGGCAGCAGGCTCTCCTGCAAGGTGCGCGCCACCCTCGCTGAGTGCTCGCGGGCCTCCTTCAGCCGGCCCCGGGTCTCCTTCTCGACGCTGATGTCGCGCACCGTGGCGGCGAATGCCGGCGGGGCGCCCGGCACCTCCATGGCCGTGACCGTCAGCTCGACTGGGAACTCACTGCCGTCCGCCCGCATCCCCGTCTGTTCGATGTGGCGGCCGAGGATCGGCCCCACGCCGTCGCGGAGATAGTTGCGCAGGCCTTCGCGGTGGTTGGGCCGGAGCCGGGGCGGGATGACCAGGTCGTCGAGCGGCTGGCCGAGGGCGGCCTCCTGCTCGTAGCCGAAGATCCGGGAAGCCGCCGGGTTGAAGCCGAGGACGCGGCCCTCGTGGTCCATCGTGATCACCGCGTCGATCGAGGCCTCCATCAACGCCTCGTGGCGTGCCTCACTGATTGCTAACGCCGACAGGGCGTCGCTCAGCTGCGCGGAGCGCTCTTCGAGGGTGGCGAACGCGGCCTCGAGCTGTGCGGTCTGCGCGCCGACCAACCGCTCGCGGACTTCTATCAGCTGGGTGAGCGCCGCCACCTGTGAGCGGAGGCTGCGTTCGGTGGTGGCCACCTCGGCGCAGGGCTCGTCGTCGAAAACCCGGCCGTCGTCGAACGGGAGGATGCCAACCTTCACGCTCAGCGCAAGAGGAGCGAACATCGACGCGCTCTCGCGCGGCACCGCCACGGTCGTAAACAGCACCACCGCGAACGCCGACCCCGAAGGCAGAACGCCGCCGAAGCCGATCACAGACCTGATCGCGTAGGGGACCACGAAGTCGTCCTGGTCTGGTATGAGCGGGCTCCCCACGGCGTCGGCGACGTGGAACACGTCGAAGGAACGATCGCTTCCGGTGCCGTCCACGGCGGCTCTAGGCGCCACCACGGCCGAGGGGTCGAGGCCGAACTGGCCCAACACCGCCGCCACCATCGGTAGCCGCTCGAGCGCCGCGACGCTCGGAAGCGGCATGGCCCGGTGCCGGCGCGAGGCGCGCCGGTCGTTCCACTCCGGCTCGATCCCGGCGCTGGCGAGCAGGGCGAGGCACTGGGGGCTGGACGGCTCCTCGTCCGCGTCGGCAAGTGCCTTTTGCGCAGCTTCTTGGAGGTCGGGCGGCAGCCGGTCGCAGGGGTGGGCCTTGTAGAACCGGACCAGCGCGCACGCAGGCTCCCCCGTGCTCTTGTCCACCAGCTGCTCGAACAGGTAGTCGACCACACCGTTGGCCGCCTCCTCCATGGAGGCGCCCCCCTCGCAGACCGTTCGCAGCGCTGCGCTGGCTGCGACCATGTCACTCAATGCGAACGGGACCAGGTCGAGCACGACCAAGGACGCTAGAGGAAGCCGCCGCCTAGCGCCCGGGTGCCCAGTCGGCGGGGCGCTTCTCGCGAAACGCCGCCATTCCCTCGGAGGCCTCGGCGGAGCCGAAAAGCTCAGCCGACAACGCGGCGGTGTAACGGAACGCCTCGGTGGTGGGCATCGAGGGAACCTCGTTGACGAGGCGCTTGGCGGCGCCCAGCGCCCCGGGCCCACCGGCCATGACGGCTCCCGCGATCCGGCTCACCTCCGCCGCCAGTGACGGGCGCGGCACGGCCCGATTGATGAGCCCCACCTCCGCGGCGCGTGCAGCGCTGACCCGCTCCCCGGTCAAGAACAGCTCCATGGCGTCGCCACGCCGCAACTTCGCCAGGCACACGACCGAGATGATCGCCGGCGCAACCCCGATGCGGACTTCGGTGAAGCCGAACCGCACATCGTCAGCGGCCACCGACAGATCGCACGCAGCGGCCAGCCCGACCCCACCGCCCATGCAGTGGCCCGCGATCCGGGCGATGACCGGTTTGGGGCTGTCGGCAACCTTTGTCAGCAGTGCCGGAAGGTCGAGCCCCATGCCCCGGTCGTGATCCATCCCGCCACGCGCGGCTTTGAGGTCGGCGCCAGCGCAGAACGC
>QHBU01000232.1 GCA_003244045.1 Candidatus Aeolococcus gillhamiae | reverse complement strand
GAGTCGAGGTAGTCGTCCAGATTGCCGTGGACCCCCGCCCTCGGCATTGGCAAATAGCCGGGGAGGAGGTCGAAGAGGGTCGGGATGTCGGTAGATCCCTGGATGCTCGCGTGCCCACGCAACGCGAGGATGCCTCCCCCCGGCCGGCCCATGTTGCCGAGCAACAGCTGAATGATCGCCGCTCCGCGGATGTACTGCACGCCGACCGAGTGCTGGGTCCACCCCACCGAGTACACCCAAGCCGTGGTGCGCTGGCGTCCGCTGTTGGCGGTGACCGCCTCGCAGACCTTCGCGAACAGGTCAGGAGGAACCCCGCAGACGTGCTCCACCAGCTCAGGCGTGTACCGCGCGTAATGACGCTTGAGGATCTGAAAGACACAATGCGGGTGCTGCAGGGTCTCGTCCCGCTGGACCACGCTGTGTTCGAGGGACGCCCCTCGGGCGCCCAGCTCGTGACCGCCCGCACTCGACTTCTCTGGGTTCGTTCGCTTGCCGCGCACGAGGCGAGATCCAGCCGCCGCAGCCGCCTGCATGCCCTCATATGCCCAGGTGGTGGGGTCGTACGTGGCGGTCTCGGTGTCATAACCGGAAAAGAGGCCGTCGAGCTCGTCTGTGTCTTGAAAATCCTGGCTCACGAGAGTGGCAGCGTTGGTGTAGCTGACCACGTACTCGCGGAAGTACTTCTCGTTGCTCAGGATGTAGTTGACGATTGCGCCAAGGAAGGCGATGTCGCTGCCGGCGCGAAGGGGGACGTACATATCCGCCATCGCCGAGGTTCGCGTAAAGCGCGGGTCGACATGGATGAGAGTGGCGCCGCGAGCCTTGGCTTCCATCACCCACTGGAAGCCGACCGGATGGCACTCGGCCATGTTCGAACCCTGAATGACGATGCAGTCAGAGTTCTGCAGATCCTGCTGGAAGGTCGTGGCTCCGCCGCGTCCGAACGAGGCCCCCAAACTGGGGACGGTGGAGCTGTGTCAAATACGAGCCTGGTTTTCGACCTGCACGACTCCAATCGCCGTGAAGAGTTTCTTGATCAGGTAGTTCTCTTCGTTGTCGAGCGTCGCCCCACCCAGGCTGGCGATCCCCATGGTGCGGTGGAGGGCCTGACCCTTGTCGTCCACGTCCTGCCAGGTCCGCTCGCGGGTGTCGAGGACACGCTCGGCGATCATCTCCATAGCCCGCTCGAGAGGGAGGTCTTCCCAGTCGGTGCCATAGGGACGCCGGTACTTGACGGTCGTCACCCGGTTGGGGTTGTTCACCAGCTGCTCGCTGGCAGATCCCTTGGGGCAGAGCCGGCCGCGCGACACCGGCGAGTCGGGATCTCCCTCGATCTGAACCACCCGCTCACCCTTGACGTAGACACGCTGTCCGCACCCCACCGCGCAGTAGGGGCAAATGCTCTTGACCATTCGGTCGGCGGTCTTCGTCCGCGGGGTGATGGCCGCGGTACGCGCCGAGCGGACGGCAGTACCCCGGCCCATTGGGTCTGCGCTGGTGAGCTGACGAACCACCGGCCAGGAGCGGAATCCGCTGCGCATGCTCACTTCTGCACCTCCCAGCTTGCTCCGACCAGACTATCAGATGGCGGTATGATATTCGCAACGAACGGGCCGCGCCAGCCTCCTGACGGAGCAGGGTCTTGGCCTGTTCCGAGCGGCGCCCGAGGCGATCTGCCATGACCCGGCTCGACCCGCTGGAACCCATCCGCCCGCCGGCCGCCGCCGTCACCGCCGCGGACCCGACGTCTGCAAAAAGTCTTCCCGTCCGCTCTGGGCCGCTCATCGGTGGAACCAGGTTTACTGCTGCGCTGCAGGGATGTATGGGATCGTTATTTGAAGGACCCCACCACGGCTGTAGTCGCCCAATCTGGATAGCGCACCACATTTGAAAGGAATCGAGAGTAGCGTGACCCATCGCTCCAAGCGCCACGGCCGTCAGTCTGTAGACTTTGGGGTCGCCTCGAAGGCTGTCGTCTCGGGCCTTCTCGAGTAGCCTGCGACGGCACATCCGGTCGAGGAGCGAAGCGCAGTCTTCGCCCCCGCGGGGATCCTCTACCTCCCCGCCTCGGGGGTATCCCCAGCACACCCACGATCACCAGCACCTCAACCGCAGTTTCGTGCACTTTCACCACAGGCGACTTGACCCGCCGCTAAAACCGAGCGTTGTTTCCCTCCGGATTCGGCGACCGTCAGGCCGCCTCGCACACGGGTCCCGGTTCAGGCTGAGAAGGACACGGCTCCACACGTCGAGCAATGAAGCACGTGAGCGCCGCCGGTCACCGTAGCGACCGTCCTACGGGTGGCTGACCCGCAGGTCTGGCACTTACCTCCTCGGCCAGCCCCCTTCCCCGGTCCAGATCCCAGCCACCCGACGATTCCGCATGACTTGCAGCGCCGGACTTCGCCGAACGGCTGGAACGTGAGCTTTCCACAGTTCGGACACCTTTGACCTCTCGCCATCGCTCGATGACTGTACCCGCTCAAGCCGAACCTAGTGCACTAGAAGGCAAATAGCTAGACGAATGTGTGCGGGGATGATGCAGCATTCCGGGTCTGGCGTCGGGCGTCCTCGGACCTCTGCCATACTCGAACGCGAATGAGTGATGCCTCGTCGTCGGCTGTCCTCGAGCAGGCGCTCGCCACAGTCATCGATCCCGAACTGCGCCGGCCGATGCTGGAGCTCGGAATGCTCCGCGACCTCCGCATCGAGGGCCCCGTCGTCTTCATGCGCGTGGTCCTCACCACCCCGGCGTGCCCGCTCAAGGACCAGATCCGCGGCTCTCTCGAGGCGGCGGTGATCGGCACCGTCCCCGGAATCGAGTCGATCGAGATCAGCTGGGACGCCAACGTCACCTCCACGCGCGGCCTGCCCGGTCGCCAGGAGATCCCCGGGGTGCGCAACGTGCTCGCCGTCAGCGCGGGCAAGGGGGGCGTGGGCAAGACCACGGTCAGCGTCAACACGGCGATCGCGCTGAGCCTCACCGGCGCCCGTGTCGGGCTGCTCGATGCCGATGTCTACGGCCCCAACGTGCCGATCATGATGGGCATCACCGCCCAACCCGAGCCGGGCGCCTCCAACCGCATCAGCCCGCTGAGCGCGTACGGCATCAAGGTGATGTCGTTCGGCACCATCCTCAAGCCGGGACAGCCGGTGATCTGGCGCGGTCCCATGCTTGCCAAGGGACTTCGCGAGTTCCTCTACGAGGTGGAGTGGGGTGAGCTCGACTACCTGGTCGTCGACCTGCCCCCCGGCACCGGTGACGTGCAGCTCAGCCTCGCCCAGAGCGTCCCCATGACCGGCGTGGTGATCGTCACCACCCCGCAGGACGTGTCCATCGCCGACGTGAGTCGTGGCATCGAGATGTTCCGGCAGGTCAAGGTGCCCGTGCTCGGCATCGTCGAGAACATGAGCGGCTTCGTGTGCTCGCACTGCGGCGAGACCACCGACATCTTCGGCAGCGGTGGCGGTCGCGAGCTGGCCGAGAAGTACGACGTGCCCTTCCTGGGCACCATTCCGCTTGACCCGCGCATCCGTCTTGGTGGCGGCGACGGTCAGCCGTTGATGGCGGCGGCGCCGGACAGCACCGTCGGCGGCGTCTTCCGCGAGGTCGCCACCCATATCGCCGGCCGGGTGAGCCAGGAGAATTTCGCCAGCGCTGCCGCGCCGGTGATGCCCTCCGGCCCGCGCATCCCAGCGGGCGCTAGCAGCCCGTCCCGGTAATCCCCGGCGACCGGCCCGCGCCCGTCCAGAAGGCGGTCAGCAACGTGGTCAGGGTGGCGACGTCCAGGCAGCCGGGCGGGTTCAGACCGTGCGGGTCGCTGAGCACCGCTGCCGGCACACCCACGTCGCCGAAGCCGTCCAGGACCAGATCCGCATCGGCCATCGCCTGCTGATCGGGAAGGTCGAGCTCCTCGAAGGCGCGGTTGAAGGCCACGCGATGGCCGTCGCGCTCGCTGTCGACCAGGGTGCCGTCGACGTCGAAAATGGCGGCTCTCAATCCGCCCCGACCGGCTGCGACCGGACGGCTGCTCGGGATCGGCTGCGCCATCAGCTCTCCTAGGGTGACCTGGGGCCGCTGACCCGGCGCGGCCGGGGCGGACGGCTGGCGCCGTGGTGCGGCTCGGGAGAGGATCGCTCCTGATGACCTTCGTCGGCCTCGGCCTCGACCTCGGCAGCGCAGACGTCCGAGCAGCCGTCCTCGACGACCGGCTGCGACCGGTCGCCCACGCCGCGGTGCCGCCGGGTACCGTCGCCCGGCCGGGCGAACGCTTCCCGGTGGCGGACCCACGCTTCGCCGGGTTCGGCGTCGCACCGCTCGGCGATCGCTATGCGAAGTTCGCGGCGCCCGCCGCCGGCGATGGACGGAGCCCGCTGCGTGCGTGCTGGAGACCGGTCGGCTCCTGGGTTCCCGAGTTCCGCAAGGTGTGAGCGGTTCGGACATCGAGGGTGACTCGGGAACGAACGTACGGTATGATCGAGGTGCCACCGTTGCAGTGGTTCCAATCCAGTATCCGCGAGGCACGGAGCCCCGAATGATCAGCGTCAGCGACACCGCCCTTGGCCAGCTCCAGACAGTCGTCTCCGAGCAGGCGCCAGAGCACCAGGTGGGTCTGCGCGTGTACATCCAGTCGGGCGGCTGCTCGGGTTTCTCGTACGGGATGGGCATCGACGAGAATCCCCCGAAGGAAGACGACCAGGTGGTCGACGTCAATGGACTCCGCGTTTACGTCGACTCCAACTCGGCCCAGTACCTCGAGGGCGCGGAGATCGACTACGTCGACGCCATCATGGGCGGCGGTTTCACCATCAACAATCCCAATGCGGTCAAGACCTGTGGCTGCGGCCACAGCTTCCAGACCGCCGACAGCGCCGGCGAGGCCAAGGCCTGCTCGCACTAACCCGCTGAGCTTCTGGCGGGGAGTGACGCGGGATCCTGGCCGTCCATCGGACGCTGGCGCTCCGCATCGTGCTGCTGGCGCTCGGAGGCAGCATCTGGGCCGTTCATCACTGTGCGTCCGTCGCGGGGAACGTGGGCGTCGGTGATCACCCGACCGACCCCTCCATGGAGAGCGCCAGCAGGCGGTTGAGCTCGACCGCGTACTCCATCGGCAGCTCCTTGACGAAGGGCTCGAAGAAGCCGTTGACGATCAGCGCTGTGGCCTCTTGCTCGTCGATGCCGCGCGAGGTCAGGTAGAAGATCTGGTCCTCGCCCACCTTGCTCACTGACGCCTCGTGACCGATGGTGACGTCGGGGCTCTCCACGTCCATGTAGGGGTAGGTGTCGCTCTGCGACTCCTCGTCGAGCAGCAACGCGTCGCAGCGCACGTTGACGCGGACGTCGTGCGCCTTGGGGTACACCTTGATGTGACCACGGTACGAGGTGCGCCCTGTGCCCTTGCTGATCGAGCGCGAGACGATGTTGCTGGTGGTGTGGGCGGCAACGTGGATGCACTTGGCACCGGCGTCCTGGTGCTGTCCAGGACCGGCGAATGCCGCGCTGAGCACCTCGCCGTGTGCGCCTTCACCCATCAGGTAGATCGCCGGGTACTTCATGGTCACCTTTGACCCCAGGTTCCCGTCGACCCACTCCACCGTGGCGTTCTCGTGCGCGATGGCGCGCTTGGTGACCAGGTTGTAGACGTTGTCGGACCAGTTCTGGATGGTCGTGTAGCGGATCTTCGCGCCCTTGTGGGCGATCAACTCAACCACCGCCGAGTGCAGCGAGTCGCTCGAGTAGTTCGGCGCCGTGCAGCCCTCGATGTAGTGGACCGACGATCCCTCCTCAGCGATGATCAGGGTGCGCTCGAACTGGCCCATGTTGTCGCTGTTGATGCGGAAGTACGCCTGCAGCGGCACCTCGACGTGCACGCCGGCGGGCACATAGACGAACGAGCCGCCCGACCACACCGCTGAGTTGAGCGCGGCGAACTTGTTGTCGTTGGGTGGGATCACCGTGCCGAAGTACTTGCGGAAGATCTCGGGGTGATCGCGCAGGCCGGTGTCGCAGTCGCAGAAGATGACGCCGAGCTTCTCGAGGTCCTCACGAATGCTGTGGTAGACCACCTCGGAGTCGTACTGCGCGGACACGCCGGCGAGGAACTTGCGCTCCGCCTCGGGAATGCCGAGGCGGTCGAAGGTGTTCTTGATCGACTCGGGGACGTCGTCCCACGAGCGCGCCTGCTCACCGGCAGGCTTGACGTAGTAATAGATGTCGTCGAAGTCGATCCCGGACAGGTCCGCGCCCCACGTTGGCATCGGCCGCTTCATCCAGTGGTCGTACGCCTTGAGGCGGAACTTGAGCATCCACTCGGGCTCGCTCTTGTGGTCGGAGATGGCCGCGATCACCTCCGGCGACAGGCCCTTCTCGGTGCGGAAGACGGAGATGTCGACGTCGTGGAATCCGTACTGGTAGTCCTTGGTCAGCTCGTGTGCCTGGACGGTCATGCCTGTGCCTCCGCGACCACGCCGGTCAGTGACGTGCGTGATGCCGCAGCCTCGGCGGCGACGGGGCCGATGATCGGCTCGTAGCCTTCGCTCTCGATCTGGTTGGCAAGCTCGGGGCCACCGGACGCGATGACGCGGCCCTGGTACAGCACGTGCACGCGGCCGGGCCGCAGGTACTCGAGGATGCGCGGGTAGTGGGTAATCACCAGCACGCTCATGTCAGGTCCGGCCAGGCGGCTGACGCCGTTGGAGCCGGTACGGAGGGCTGTGGACGCTCTGGTTGGGAAATCCCTACTGCCATGGTCAGGATTATACGTCGGCGGCGTCTGCCCGGCCGCGCCGGGTCAGCGGCCCCAAGTCACCCTAGGAGAGCTGATGGCGCAGCCAGGGCGGACGGCTGGCGCCGTGGTGCGGCTCGGGAGAGGATCGCTCCTGATGACCTTCGTCGGCCTCGACCTCGGCAGCGGAGGCGTCCGAACAACCGTCCTCGAGACTGCGACCGGTCGCCCACGCCGCGGTGCCGCCGGGCACCGTCGCCGGCCGGGCGAACGCTTCCCGGTGGCGGACCCACGGTTCGCCGGGTTGGGCCTGGGCGTCGCACCGCTCGGCGATGGCGATGCGGAGTTCGCCGCGCGCCTGGGGGAGAGCCTCCAGCCGCGACCTGATCGCCGCTCCGAGCGAGTCTCTAGATGGAGCCCGCCGCCGGCAGTGGACGGAGCCCGCTGCGGGCGTGCTGGAGACTGGTCGGCTCCGCGCAGCAGAACCACGACTCGCTGAGCCTCGGAGGCTCCGCGGTGGCGGCCGGCAGCGGTCGCCGGCCGGCCGCCCAGGTGACCCCGGCGGCGGCTGCCGCGGCCGCCGCGCGGGCTCGCACAGCCCCGTGCACAGCGTGGGGCGTGTCCCCGGCATCGGTGCGGGCAGCGATCAGGCTGGCAAGGTCGGTCTGGAGCGTGTCCATGCGAGGATCGGGGTGCTCCCAGCGATGGCTGAAGCTCTCCGGCTGGTAGGCGCGCAGGTGCGGTCGGAGCTCCTCGCGCTCCAGCAGCAGGGAGTCCGGCGGCAGCAGCAGCCGGATGCTCAGCTGCACTGGGTCCACACTGCCGAGCAGTTTCTCGTCGAGGATGAAGTCGAGGAGGTCGAGGTAATCCCGTAGCGTCGTCCAGGGGGTGAACGGCAGCAGCGAGGGTCGTGGTTCGATGCCGTGCTCGCGGAGCAGACGGACCGCGGCGAGCGTCTGGGCGTGGGTGTGGCCCTTCTCCAGGACGCCCAGCACCGTGTCACTGGTCGACTCCGCCGCGGTGATCGCGAACAGCAAACCGAGGCCGTGGAGCTCCGGCCAGAGCGCGCGGTGCTCGAGGATGTGCTCGACCTTGGTGGTGATGTCGAAGCTGAGCGACGGGTGCCGCTGGTGCAGCGAGCGGACCGCGCGGAGTGCGTAGGGCGCCGCGTTGAGGAAGTCGGGATCGGCGAAGCTCAGGTGCATGGCGCCCATCTCGACCAGCTGGTCGACGTCGGCGAGCAGGGTCTCCTGCTGCACAACGCGGAGCCGGCCCCCGTAGACGGCGGGGACTGGGCAGTGCCGGCACCGGTGCACGCAGCCGCGGGTGAGCTCGACCGCGGCCGCGGGGCGAGCCTCACCGTCGATCATCAGGCGCGCATACCGGCTCAGCGGGGGCAGCAGGTCGCGGGCCGGGACCGGGAACCGCAGCCGGTCGAGCACCACGCTGCGCCCGGAGGGCCTGCCGTCGGCAATGCGCACCAGTTCCTCCTCGAACTCGCCGCCCACGGCATGGTCGGCGGCGCCCGGCGGAAGCGAGGCTGCGCAGAGCGGTGCGTAGAGGCCGTAGAGGACGATCGTTGCCGCCGGATGCAGGCCGCGCACCCGCTCGGCCACGCCGACCGCGAGCCGCATGGCAGTGTGCATCGGCACCGCCAGTGCGACCGTCTCGGCCCATCGCACCAGCGAGGCGTCGAAATCGTCGACGGCCAGGTCCAGCGCGCGCACCTCGTGCCCGGCATCGCGCAGGAATGCTGCCGCCGTGGCGACGTGCAACGGCTGGCGTCCCAGCTCGTAGCAGGAGACCAGGAGGACCCGGGTGCCCACGGGCTACTTCTTGGCCGCCTGGTAGTAGGGATTGGCGCCCTGGGCGTGATCGGTGGTGTCGCGCACCTCGCGGATCTCGGGAAAAGTGTCGAGGATTGCGGTGCGCACCCCCTGACCAAGGGTGACCTCGGCCATGCCGCAGCCCTGGCAGCCGCCGCCCATGTGAATGAACGCGACCCCTTCCACCACATCGAGCAGATCGATATGACCGCCGTGGGACGCAACCGACGGGTTGATCTCGGCATCGAGCAGGCGCTGCACCGCTTCGGCGACGGGATCGAGCCACAGCGGGTTGGGATTCACCACGCGCACTGCGCCCATGGGGAGATCGGCATCGAGGCTGATCCCATCGAGATACGGTGCGGAGCCAAGAGGAATGTGGATGGGAATTCCGTCGATGGACTCGACGATCATGTCGCCCTGCCGCTCCTCACCGGATGCGACCAGCTGAATGTCGTAGACGAAGGCGCCGTTCTCGCGACCGGTGATGGCAATCCGCAGGCCGGCCTGCGGCTGTTTACGATTCACGCGCACCTGCTCGATGCGCGTCAGCGCGGCGTCGGTCGCGCTGATCCGGGGCTGCTTCATGGTCATCTCCACGGGCCCCCGAGCGGGGGCACCTGACTGCTCAATTCTGACGCTTTCCAGCGTTGCCGCTACCTAACCCCACGTACACAATGCAAACCTTTTCGCGCAAATAGAAGGTCCGCCTGTGCAGCTGCCGGCGGTCCACGCCAAGGACCGCGCCGGCTAATCTAGCCCCCAGACTAGTACTTATTTGACGGCGCGATGTCCAATTCAGAAAGATCCCTTTCGTCGGGAAGTGGTTGGAAAGAGGAACACACCCCGTAAGTTGGACGTACATGGAATTGCCTGCATGTTGATGGTATTGCGCGGACTCCCATGAAACCCGACGAGAAGCTCTTGCTGAACGACGGACGGACGGCTCAGAGGCGTTGGGCAATCCAAGGCACCTGGCCCATACCGTCTCCCCGGCATGTGCAGGGCGGTCGACGGAGACGACCCTCGCATGAGCGAGACTGACCACACCCGATGTTCGCCGGCGAACCCATGCCCGCCGAGCCGCAGCGTGCAATTGCCGAGGCAGAGGAATGTCCATCGCGATGGCGGGGGTCGAAGCCGGTCCCCTCCCTGGGGATCTCCGCGGGCGGGAGATTAACGGCCAGAGGCTGCGACGGAAAACTCGAACCCGGCATTGCGGATCGATGCGCGGACGCGCTCGCGCGCCCTCCTGGATGGCCCGATCCGTGAAGCCCACGATGATGAAGTTCGGCAGGGCCCACCTTCTCTGTAGGGCTGCTTCGCTTCGACGCCACAGCAGCCAAGGAAGCCATCAAGCAAGGGAGTCATCCGACCGCTGAGGAGTGCTGCCGATTGAGGGGGCGCTGCGCTCGACCTCCTCACGGTCCATCACAACCCCGCCGCTCATGGCCTGGCCGGCGCCTCGCTGGACGCTTGGCGCCTTCGCTCCGCTCCGCTCTTCGTCGTCGCCGCAAGCGCGCGGGGCGGTGGCGGAATCA
>QHBU01000231.1 GCA_003244045.1 Candidatus Aeolococcus gillhamiae | reverse complement strand
AGGGGCTGGCTCGACGCCTATCTCGAGCTGCTCCACCCGGCCCTGATCATCTGCATCGGCGGTCTGGCACACAGCCGCTTCCTCCCAGGTCGCCGCCTCGACAGCGTGGTGGGCAGCGCCTGGTCAACGGAGGGTGAGGTGGTCGCGGGCATCCCGGCGCGGTCGCCGGTCCTGCTTCCGCTGCCTCATCCGTCGGGTCAGAGTCGCTGGCTCAACGACCCGCAGCACATGCGCCTGCTCGACGCGGCGCTGGGACGGCTGCGCCAACTCGCCGGCTGGGCGGCCTCAACCTCGACGTGATAGGTCGGGTCGCAGAGGAGGCCTGAGCGCGACGGCAGCAGACCGGTGCTATGATCCGCGGGCCGTTTTCGGCTTTGCCACAAAGGTAATTCAGGCTGTGCCCGAGACCGATGCCGCGCCTCTGGCGGCGCAGGCGCCTGCCCGCAAGGACGCTGAGGACATCCTCGAGCGCATCTTCACGCCGCGCCCCAAGGCCAGCCCTGCAGAACAGGCCGAGCGCGCGCTGCGGCGGCCGAAGCAGCTGATCTATTGCGCCATCAGCAACAAGAATTTCTACTGGCGTCAGCACATCACCAAGTTCGTGCTCGACGAGGGAGGCGTGCCAATCTCCCCGTTCATGCTCTTCGACTACTACCTCCTGCACACGGTTCCCAAGGAGACGGTGCGAGAGGCCTTCAACAACCTCATCGTGCGCTGCGACCAGATGTGGGTGTTCGGCAATCTCTCGCTGGGGGTGAAGGTGCAGATCGGCATCGCCAAGCGGCTGCGCAAGCCGCTGCGCTTCTACGACATCACCGACATGCCGTACAGGGTGGTCAGTGTTCCTGAGGCGATGTTGCGCGAGGAGTAGCGCGGGCTAGGTCAGTCCGAGCTCGGACAGGCGCTCACGGACATCCCGGCGCGCGGGCTGGACCGGATCGCCGAGGGTTCGCCGGCCTGCGACGGCGTCCAGGGTCTTGAGTCCGTGGCCGGTGATGTACGCGGCCACCGTCTCGTCGCCACTCCACCGTCCCGCCCGGGCCAGCTTGCGGAGGACGGCGACGGTCACGCCGCCGGCGGTCTCGGTGAAGATCCCCTCGGTGGTGGCGAGCAGCTCGATGCCCTCGACGATCTCCTCCTCGGTGACGCTGGCAACCACGCCGCCGGTGCGCCACGCGATGCGGAGCACGTCCGCCCCGTCGGACGGGTTGCCGATGGCGATCGACCGGGCGATCGTGTCGGGGCGGACCGGTTGCACCACCTCGCTGCCGCGCTCGAAGGCACTCGCCACCGGGGAGCAGCCGAGCGCCTGGGCACCGGTGAAGCGGGGCAACTGGCGCGCGTCGACGAGCCCCAGGTTGATCAGCTCAGCCGCCGCCTTGCGGTGCTTGACGAACTGGCAGCCGGAGGCGACCGGGATCACGATCTCGTCGGGAAGCCGCCAGCCGAGTTGCTCGGCGGTCTCGAACGTGAGCGTCTTGCTGCCCTCGCTGTAGTAGGGGCGGAGGTTGATGTTGCAGAAGCCCCAGTCGAGGTCGTCGGCGAGCTCCGCGCAGAGCCGGTTGACGTCGTCGTAGCTGCCCGCGATCGGCACGATGGTGGCGCCGAAGACAGCAGTGGCCGCGACCTTGGGTGCCTCGAGGTTGGCGGGGATGAAGATCACCGCGCGCAGGCCGGCGCGCGCCGCGTACGCGGCCAGCGAGTTGGCGAGGTTGCCCGTCGACGCGCAGGCCACGGTGCGGAAGCCGTTCTGCAGCGCCCAGTTCAAGGCCATCGCCACCACCCGGTCCTTGAAGGAGTTGGTGGGATTCTGCGTGTCGTTCTTGAGATGGAGATGGCGCAGGCCGAGCTCGGCGCCGAGGGTGCGGGCGTGCACCAGCGGGGTGAACCCCTCGCCGAGGGTGACGACGTCGCCACCGTCGACCGGAAGCAGGTCGGCGTAACGCCACAGGCTCGGCGGCCCCGCCTCGATGCGGCGGCGTGACACCCGGCCGGCGATGGCGTCGTAGTCGTACGTCACCTCGAGCGGGCCGAAGCAGAGCTCGCAGAGGTGGGTCGCGGTGGCGGGCTGCTCATGGCCACAGCCGCGGCACTGCAGCCCGGTCACGGCGGCGGTGGCGTGCATCGGCGCAGTCGTTCCCGCGAGCTCGACCGAATCGACAGGGGACATAAAAAAAACCTCCCGGGAACTTCCGGGAGGTCTCCGCACGCAGCGCGATGTGCCTACGTTCGGAAACCTCCGCTGCGCATCATCATCATCGAAGCGGTATCGACCACCGCAGGCGACTGCATGCGGGCGATGCTAGCAGACTGCCCACGCTGCGTTGCACATCCAGTTTGCCGCCCGCAGCCTAGACGCGGCGGATCAGGTCGCGCTCCATCGCCTCGCGTGCCTGCCGCACCCGTGCATGCAGGGGATGCTCGCGGAGTGCCTGCTCCATCTGGCGGAGCATCGAGTACAGGTTCTTCATCGCCTTGACGACGTCGCCGATGTCGTTGGCCGCGGGCGTCTCGATCTCCGCCAGCGGCGCTCCCGATGCCCACTGGTGGGCGGCGTTGATGTAGTCGAGCGACAGGGGGCGCAACGTCTGCAGGCCCTGCTCGCGCTCGAGCGCAGCCAGTCGCTGCAGCGAACCACGAAGACGCCGGTAGGCAAGCTCCACGCGCGGGGTCGGGAAATGGCGTCGCGACGGTTGGGCGCGCTCGCGGCCACGATCCTCGGCGACCAGCGTGACCAGCGCCGCGGCGAGCTCGGGTGGGCTGAGCGGGCCGAGGTGACCGGCAACGATGGCGTCGGCGATGAGCAGCGCGTTCTCGCCGAAGAGCGAGGCCGCCAGCAGCCCGAGCTCGTTGGGGGCGTCGTTCTCCAAGAAGCCGGCATCGTGGAGCACGCGGCGCAGAGCACCGAACTCGCGCCGGTAGCGGTGCCGAGCCCACTCAAGCTCGGCCTCACCCCCCTCCAGCGTCTCCTCGATGTCGCGGGTCTCCGCGCGATGGGCGCGGTGCTCGCCAAAGTACGGGCAGCTGCGGCACGGCGAGTTGTGCAGCCTCTGTTGCTGCTGGCGCAGCTCGCGCCGCATCGCCTCGAAGCGCTGCCCGGGATCCGCTCCGCGGCCACCATGGCGGCCCCGCCGCGAGTCACGCCAGTGCTCGCGCTTGACACGGCGCACCGAGACCTGCAGCTCCTCGACCGCCGCGGCGACGCTCAGATGGGTGGCCAGAGTGCGCTCCGTGCAGGCAACCCTGGGGTGGCGGAACACCCGGCCGCGCCGGTCGACCAGCTGTTCCTCGAGGTTGTGCCTCTTCTCGGTCCAGTGGTCGGCACGCTGCACGTTCTGGTACTGGCCGAATGATTTGTCGAGCAGCTCCTCGGCGCGCTCGACCGACCGGGTGCGCAGCAGGCTCAACACCATCGTGTACGTGGGCGCGAACTTGCTGTCGACACTCATCTCGCCACCGATCGCGGCCTCGTAGATGTCGCGGACGTCCACGTCGGACTCCTTGAGGATGACGCCGTGTCCGACGGCGTCGATGCCGCGCCGCCCCGCCCGTCCCATCAGCTGGGTCAGCTCGCCAGCGGTCAGCGAGTGAAAGCCGGTGCCGTCGAACTTGGTGAACGACGACACCACGCAAGCGCGTGCCGGCATGTTGAGCCCCAGCGACAGCGTCTCGGTGGCGAACACCACCTTGACGAGCCCCTCGATGAAGAGGCGCTCTACCGCCTCCTTGGCGGAGGGGAGCATCCCCGCGTGGTGCATGGCCACCCCATGGCGGAGCATCACCGGGTCGATGGCCTGGCGGAAGACGCGCCGCTCGTCGGCGTCCTCGATGCGCTGGACGATCTCGCCGTACCGGGCGTCGATCGCCTCCTTCTCGGCGCGGTCGGTGAGGTCCAGCCCGTGCACGGCGCAGCGGCTCAACGCCTCCGCGCAGCCGCGACGGGAGAAGATGAAGTAGATCGCCGGCAACATCGAGCGCAGGCGCAGCTCGTCGATGACGTGGAAGAGGTCGTTGTCCGGAGCACGTCGCATGTAGCGGAAGGGTGCCTCGTGCATCGACTCGTTGGCGGCCATGTCGAGGGTGCGCCGCGCCACTCGTCCGCCCGCGTCGAAGAGCGGCTCGAGGTGGTTGCTGATCGAGAGCCACATCTCCAGGGGGACGGGCCTCTCGGTACGCACCACCGTGGCGATGTCACCGCGCAGCCCGCGCATCCACGCCGCCACCTCGTCGACGTTGCTGATGGTCGCCGACAGGCCGATGAGGCGGACGTGCGCGGGCGTCTCGATGATGATCTCCTCCCACACGGTGCCTCGGGGGTGGTCGTCGATGTAGTGGATCTCGTCGAGGACCACGTCGCTCACCGCGTCCAGCCGCGCGGGCTCGTCGTAGAGAACGTTGCGGAGGATCTCGGTGGTCATCACAACCAGTGGAGCTCCGTCGTTGACGGTGTGCTCGCCGGTGACCAGGCCCACATTGGCGTCGCCGTAGCGCTCGGCGAGGTCGTGGTACTTCTGGTTGGAGAGCGCCTTGAGCGGCGACGTGTAGATCACCCGGGCGTGGCGGCGGCGCAGGTGCTCGGGGGCGAGCAGGGAGCGCCACATCGGGTACTCGGCCACGAGCGTCTTGCCGCTGCTGGTCGGCGCGGCCACGAGGACGCCGCGCGTGCGCTCCAGCTTCTCGATGGCCTCCCGCTGAAAGGGATCGAGGGCAAACGGCAGCGACGCCTCGAAGGCGGCGATGGCGTCGGCGATCTCGTCGGTTCCGGTGGAGCGGGGCACGGTGGTCACAGGGCAATCATCGGTCAACGGTTGGATTGGATCAGGCCCGCTGTCTGGCTGACCAGACAGCCTGACGGTGCCATTTTGGTAGCCACAGGTGATGGACACTGGCCGTACATCGCTTTCAGAATGACGCCACTCGTGTCACACGTGGCTCTGGCCACACTGGGAGATATCGAATGGTTCGAGGCATAGGAAGAACCGCGCGCACAGGCATGTGCGTGGCGACGGCGCTGTCGATCGTCAGCCTCGGGGCTGGCCAAGTGGGCGCATCGGCGGCCGCACCCACCAGCGTGGCCACGGCCCCCGCGTGGGCGACCGCGCAGCACCGTCTTGGTGGCGCCGCCATCAACCAGGTGCGGAGCATCACCGTCCTGCTCAACACCCGCAACGAAGCGCAGCTCGAACGTCTCGCCAGCGCGGTCTCGACCCCGGGCAGCGGTCAGTACCGCCAATACATCAGTGCCTCCACATTCCACGCCAACTTCTCGCCCACCGAAGCGACCACGCAGACCGTTGTCAGTTACCTCACTGCTGCTGGTCTTCGCATCCAGTCAATACCAGACAACCGTCTGTACATCCGCGCCACCGGCAGCGTGGCCGCGATCAGCCACGCGTTCAACACCCAGCTCAGCGTGTTCGCGGTCAAGGGCGCACGCCGCGTGGCTCCATCGTCGCCGGCGACGATGCCGGCGTCCGTCGCCGCCTTGGTGGCGGGCGTTGATGGGCTGTCGGACGGCGTTGGCATGACGTCGCCGCATCACGCCAACGAAGCCGCCGTGGCGGGATCCGCGAGCAGGGCGGGCTCAGCCGGTGTGAGACCAGCCGACACCCTTCCCGGCCCGCCGCCGGCGTTCGTCAACGCTCCACCCTGCTCGGTGTACTGGGCCCAGAAGATCGATACCACTGATCCCGCGCCGGCTACCGGCAAGCCGTACGTCCCCTGCGGCTACGTGCCATCGCAATTCCGTGGCGCATATGGTGTCTCGGGCGCGACCAGCAGCGGCATCGACGGATCCGGGATCACCGTGGGTATCGTGGATGCGTACGCGGCTCCGACGATACTCAGCGATGCCAACACGTACGCTCAGCTGCACGGCGACCAGCCGTTTGCACCGGGACAGTTCAGGCAGGTGAATGCCGGACGTTACGACCTGACCGCTCCGCCATCAGCCTCGAACCCCACTGGGTGCGGCGCTCAGGGCTGGTACGGCGAGGAGACCCTCGACGTTGAGGCGGTGCACGGCATGGCGCCGCGCGCGAAGATCATCTATGCAGGCGGGATGGATTGCAACGACTCCGCGCTGCTCGACCGTGAGAATTACCTGATCGACCATCAACTGGTGCAGATCATCAGCAACTCGTGGGGTGGCCTGGGCGACATCGACCAGCTCGCCCCCAACCTCCAGAAGGCGTACACCCATACGTTCCTGCAGGCGGTCACGCAGGGGATTGGGATCCAGTTCAGCTCCGGCGACAACGGCGATGAGCTGCTTAATGCGGGGGTTCGCACTGTCGACTTCCCGGCCAGCGACCCGTGGGTCACGGCAGTCGGCGGCACAAGTCTCCAGGTCGGGAGCACCAACAACTACATCCTCGAAGCTGGGTGGGGAACCACCTCGAGCAAGCTGGTGAACGGATCCTGGACCGCGCCCGCCTACTTGTACGGGGCGGGTGGAGGCACCAGCACAGTCTTCAACGAGCCCTCGTACCAGCAGGGGGTGGTGCCGGCATCGCTCGCCGGGTACTGGGGCGGCAACAACCGTGTCGTCCCGGACGTCGCCATGGATGCCGACCCGCAGACGGGGATGCTGATCGGGGAGACGCAGGCGTTTCCCGCCACCGGGGGCCGCCCGGCCGGCAACTACTACAGTGAATTCCGCATCGGTGGGACGAGCCTGGCGTCGCCGCTCTTCGCCGGGATGATGGCGCTGGCGGACCAGGCATCCGGACGGACCATCGGGTTTGCGAACCCGGCGCTGTACGGGACTCTCAAGTCCAATGGCTACCTGACGTCGTCCCACAGCGGCGGGGCGTTCCACGACGTGACCAGGCACGTCTTCTCAGTGGTTCGTGTCAATTACAACAACAGCATCGACGCCACCGCGGGAACGTCGCGCTACCTGCGCTACACAGACCAGACCGGCACCCTGCAGACCACCCCGGGCTACGACGACGTTACCGGGATCGGGACCCCGTACGGGCTCAACTTCCTGTCCGACATAGGGTTCTGCTGCTGAGCTGAGGAACTCGGCGGGGGTGCGCCAATGTGGCGCGCCTCCGCTCCGGTCCGTCAACAGCCACTCGTCAGAGGTGGATGAGCTCGAAACGCGACCCGCTGACCACGCCGTCGGCGTCGTTCTCGATGTAGGCGAGTACCTTCTGGCAGATCTCGTCGGCGTGGCGGGCGTTGTTGCTGATGCAGGCCACCCCGACGACGGCGGTCTGCCAGGTGTCCTGGTCGCCCACCTCGGCGACGGCGACGGCGAAGGTCTGCCGCACCCGGCTGGTGATCGACCGCACCACCATTCGCTTGTCCTTCAGCGACTGGCTCTCCGGGACCTGGATGGTGATCTGCAACGTTCCGATGACCACAACGGGGCTCCTGCGGGGGATGGACGGCGGCGGGGCGGCCGCCGGCCGGGCCGGGACCGCCTGCGGTACGTTGTGTCATTCTGCGCGTCGATGACGAGCGAAGCCGCCGTCGCGTCCGAGGCTGCCGCGCCGAACCAGGAGGAGCTGACGCTCGTCGAAGCCCTGCTCGCGCAGGTGCGCGGGCGCGCCGACATGCCCTCCATGTACACGCGCGCCGGCGACCGTTGGGTGGCGATCACCTGGGGGCAGTTCGGGGCGGGGGCGCGGCGCCTCGCCGCCTTCCTCATCGGCGAGGGGATCAAGGCCGGCGACCACGTCGCCATCTGGGCCAACAACCGGGCCGAGTGGCACACCGCCGACGCGGCCATCCTCATGGTCCGCGGTTGTCCGGTACCCGTGTACCAGACGCTGAGCGCCGACCAGGCGCAGTACGTCCTCAACCACTCCGAGAGCCGCGTCGTCTTCGTCGAGAACGAAGCCCTGCTCGCCCGCGTGCTCGAGCAGCGCGACCAGCTCCGCCATCTGCGCCGGGTGGTGGTGATGGAGGGCGTCGAGAACCCGTCGCCGGACGGCTTCGTGGTCCCCTGGCAGCAGGCGCTCAGCGCCGGTGATGAGCACCTCGAGCGCCACTCCCCCGAGATCGACGAGCGCATCGCACAGACCGAGATGGATGACGTGGTCACGCTCATCTACACCAGCGGCACCACCGGGCCCCCCAAGGCGGTGATGCTCACCCACCGCAACATCGCGGCCTCGGCCGACGGCCTCGCCGACCTCGTCGAGGTGGGCCCGAACGACCGTGTGATCAGCTATCTCCCGCTGGCCCACATCGCCGAGCGCATGGTCAGCGAGTTCCGCTCCTACCGCTACGGCAACCCCACCTGGTTCCTCGATGGGCTCCCCAACCTGGGGGCGCGGCTTCGTGAGGTGCGCCCGACCCACTTCTTCGGGGTTCCGCGTGTCTGGGAGAAGATGGCCGCGCAGGTCAACAAACAGATCGACGCCAGCCCGGCGCCACAGCGCAGCCTGGCGCGCTGGGCGATCCGGACGGGCCGGAAGGTGTCGGATCGTCGCGAGAGTGGCGAGACCATCCCGGCCGGCCTCGAGCGGCGCCATCGCCTCGCCGACCGGCTCGTGCTCAGCAAGCTGCGGGCCCTGCTCGGGTTCGACGACGTCCGCATCCTGGCCAGCGGCGCCGCCCCCATCGATCCCGAGGTGCTGCGCTTCTTCCGTTCCATCGGGCTGGAGATCTGCGAGGTGTACGGCCAGAGCGAGAACACCGGGGTGACCACCCTGAACCGGCCCGGGCGATCGCGCATCGGCACCGTCGGTGAGGTGTTCCCCGGCAACGAGGTGCGCATCGCCGAGGACGGCGAGATCCTGGTCCGCGGCGGTGTCGTCTTCCCCGGCTACCTGCACAACCGCGAGGCCACGGAGGCCACGCTGGTCGACGGCTGGCTGATGACCGGCGACGTCGGTGAGTTCGACAACGACGGCTACCTGCGGATCACCGACCGCAAGAAGGACCTCATCATCACCGCTGGCGGCAAGAACATCTCGCCGGGGAACATCGAGGGCGGACTCAGTACCCATCAGCTGGTGGGACACGCCGTCGCCATCGGCGACAAGCGCCCGTACATGACCGCGCTGCTGACGCTCGATCCCGACGAGGCTCCCGCGGTCGCCTCGCAGCGGGGCTGGCCGACCGAGCTCGAGAAGCTGGCCAAGCACCCGGCGCTGCACGAGGAGCTGCAGCGGCACATCGACGCCGTCAACGCCAAGCTCAGCCACGTCGAGCAGGTGAAGCGATTCACCGTCCTGCCCAAGGACTTCAGCCCCGACGAGGAGCTGACGCCCACTCTCAAGGTGAAGCGCAAGGTCGTCGCCGAGAAGTACGCCGACCAGATCCAGGAGCTCTACAGCAAACCTCAGGACTGATCGGCGTCCTCGTCCTCAGGCAGCGACGGTCGCCTCCCCCGCGGCGGAGGTGCTGCGAGCGCAGCTGTGGTCTCGCGGCCGCCGCGCAGCCCCGGGACCAGCAGCGCCGCTAGCGCGCCGCCGGCCAGCACCACGGCCCCGACCACCACGGCGGGGCGCAGCCCGGCGACGAACAGAGCCGGAGTGCCGTAGCCGCCGGCGGCGGTGAACACCGAGGCGAGCACCGCGATGCCCAGCACACCGCCAGCTCACGGATGGCGTTGGTGGCCCCCGAGGCCTGGCCGGCGTGGCTCGCGGGATTCGACGGGCCGACGCCAGTTGGAGCTGACCGAGCGGGACTTTCAGGGAGAGGCGGTCGCAGAGCGCTGTCGCCGCCTCTTCTTTGTGTCCCGAGCTACTGGTTGAGCTCTGCGCGGAGATCGTCGGGGAGAGAGGCGAGACCCGCGTCGCTCATCCGGCCGGCGGCGACGAGGCGGCGCGCGCGCTCACGGTTGGTCGGAGTCCAGTTGCCCCCGGGCCGTCGCGGCATCCATCGCGTCAGGTAGCGGCGCTCGTCGAGCCCGCGCACCAGCACGTCGACCCAGCCATGGCACACCGCCTCGTCGAGCAGCTCCTCGTAGTCGGGAGTGCGCCGCTCCGGTCCCTTGCGATCGTTGATCAACCAGATCTCGCGTCGATCGGCACAGTTCTCGGCCAGCCAGCTGCGCCAGTCTGCGATCGACTCGACGCGGAGCGTCTCGCCCACCTCCATGACCCGCCCGCGGTCAGAGGTTGGAGAGCAGCTTGTGGCGCAGTGCCTCGAGCTGCTCGAAGCGCTCCATGGACGGGCGGCCGCCCTGCTGATGGGGGAACTTGAGGTGCTGCACCGCATCGGCGAGAAGCTCGATCTCGTCGTCGCTCAGCCGCACCGAGCGCTGGTTGTGGTCCGGCGACGCGGGCACGGGGCGTACCTCCGCGGTGACCTCGACGGCCATCACCTCCTGCTGCGGCGCCGGGTCGTCGGTGGTGCGGAAGAGCTCTTCGGACCCGCGCAGCTGAGCGCGGCGGAATCCCTTCATCACACCCGGCTCGCCCGCGCCCGTACCGGGGTGCCACGGACGTTGGCGGTCCCACCACTCGCGGCGTGCTCGTCCTGGGCCATCACCGCGGTGGCCAGGGCGCGGTAGGCGCGCGCGCCGGGCGAGGCGCTCGCGTACTGGAGGATCGACTGCGCGGCCAGCGGCGTCTCCGCAAAACGGATCGACGAGTCCACGGTGATGTCGAACACCTCGTCGCCGTACCGCTCACGGACCAACTCGAGGACCTCCTGGCTGTGCAGCGTGCGCGACTTGTAGATGGTGGGCAGAATTCCGGCGATGCGCAGCTCCGGATTCAACTTCGCGCGCACGCGGTCGATGGTGCGCTGCAGCTGCTGCATGCCCTTCATGCCGAAGTACTCGCACTGCAGGGGGATGATCACGTCGGTGGAGGCGACCAGCGCGTTGACGCACAGCAATCCGAGTGACGGTGGACAGTCGATGACGATGTAGTCGTACTCGCCGAAGATCGGCTCCAGCTTGTCCTTCAACACCGACTCACGGCCGAACTCGGTGACCAGCTGCAGCTCGGCGCCGCTCAACTCGATGTTGGCGGGAAGGAAATCCAGCTTCATGGCGTCGGACCGCAAGCGCACGTCCGCGACGTCGACACGGTGATCGGTGAGCACGTTGTACACCGACAGCTCGAGATCGTCGGGGCGCCTACAACCCATGTTGATGGTGAGGTGTCCTTGCGGGTCGAGGTCCACGGCAAGGATGCGCGGACCCTTCTCGGCGAGCGCAGCTGCCAGGTTCACCGCGGTCGTCGTCTTGCCGACGCCGCCCTTCTGGTTCGCGATCGAGATGATCCGCGTCATGTGGATTGGACCGAACGGGAGCGCCGCACTGAGCCGGTATCATAGCGAACCGGTCTGGGGAGTTTTGGGGAGTTGTTGATTGGCTGATGCAGAGCACGTCAAGCCTCGCGGCTTGTACGTCGAAGAGGCGATCGCCGCGGCGCTTGAAAGTCGTTGGGCCGACGCGGTTGCAGTCAACGAGGCTCTCATCGAACGCCATGGCGCCGACGAGGAAACACACAACCGGCTCGGCAAGGCGAAGAGCGAGCTGGGCGACCTCAGCGAGGCGCTGCAGTCGTACCAGTCGTCCCTGGAGCTGAACCCTCTCAACCCGATCGCTCAGAAGCAGGTCCGCCGCATCGGCGCGCTCCTCGAGGCGCGTGCCCGCCCGGCCGCGGCGTCAGGAGCCATTGACGTGGACCTCTTCAGCGAGGAACCGGGCAAGAGCGCGCGCACCACCCTGACGCCCCCGCGGGGCGGCAACGCGGTGGGGGTTGCGGTGGCCCCGGGCGACACCGTCGAGCTGATCCCCTCGGGCACCCAGCTGCTCGCCGAGACGTCTCGGGGAGTGGCTCTCGGCGCAGTGGAATCGAAGTTGAGCCATCGGCTCCGGCCGCTCATGGAGACCGGCAACCGCTACTCAGCCGCCGTCGCGCGTGTCGAGGAGGAGCGCATCGAGCTGATCGTTCGGGAGATCTTCCAAGCCCCCGAGAACTCCAGGAAGTCGTCGTTCCCGGTCTCGCGGAACGCGCGCCGTGACGACTTCCGGCCCTACGCCAAGGACTCACTGCTGTCGGAGCGTGGTGTCGACGAGGAGGTCTTCGGAGACGGCGACGACGATGGAGCGCCGCCTGCGGGAGCCACCCCTGAGTCCGAGGAGCTGGTCGGGATGCAGGAGCTGGACGCGGAGTTCGAGCCTGCGACGGTGGCGGCGGCCGATGACGACGGTGACACGGACGACGAGGAGGGTCGTCCGGAGGACCAGTACTAGCCTTCTAGGCGGGCATGGAGGCGTCCTTGCATCGTCGTCGACCTCATCTGGCCGCCCTGGTGGCTGTCCGGTGCGGGGCGCGGCCGCGGCTACACTGCGGCGCAATGCCGTCCACTGGGAGCGCCGCGCCCGCCACCGGGGGCGCCCGGGCGAGGATCCCCACGACTGCAGAGCGACTGCGTCTGCCGCTCCACGACCGCAGCCAGTCGCGGCTTGCGGAGCGCTGGGGGTTCGACCTCAACGCCGCCGATGCGTCCGAGCGGGCCGAGGCGCTGCTCGCCCAGGCGCCGGCCGATCCCGACCGCCTGCTGCTGGCGGCGGCCGTCCGCTCCAGTCGCGGCGATGACCGCGGTGCCGTGGCGGCGGCACAGGCGGCGGTCGACGCCGATGACGGCTCGGCGCGCGCCCACACGACGCTGGCCACCCTGCTCGCCGGCGGCGATCCCGGCGCGGCGCAACGGCACGCCGCCCGTGCCGTCGAGCTCGCTCCCGACGATCCGATCGCCGTGTACAACCGGGGCCTGACCGCCTGGGCAGTCGGTGACCACAGGGGCGCGCGAGCGGACTTCGATCGGGTCGCCGGGCTGCTCGGACTGGCGCCTCTGCCCTGGTGGCAGCGCTGGCGGCGCACCCGGTGAGCACGGGCTTCGAACGGACCGGCGGCTACCTGCCGATTGCCGCATACGGACTCATCGGCGACTGCCGCAGCGCTGCCCTGGTCGGCGCCGACGGCAGCATCGACTGGCTGTGCCTACCGCGCTTCGACGACCCCTCGCTCTTCGGCCGCATCCTCGATGCTCGGCGCGGCGGCTTCTGGCAGATCTGCCCGGTCGACGAGTACCGGGTGGAGCAGCGCTATCGCGACCGCAACAACATCCTGGAGACGATCTTCTCGACCGCCAGCGGCACCGTGGTGCTGACCGACTTCATGCCGGTGGACGACGAAACCATCGAGCTCCACGCCCGTCCTCATCGCGAGCCGCGCGTTGTGCGCATTGCCGAATGCCTCTTCGGCACGGTGACGATGCGTCACCAGTTCAAGCCGGCTCCCGAGTACGCGAGCGTGCGGACACGCTTCCACGCCAGCGGCTTCCGCCTCCATGCCAACACCGCCGACCTCCACGTCTGCCTGCAATCGTCCGTGCCCCTCACCAGGGCGACGGAGCGGTGGCGGATGCGGGCAGGCGACGAGATCGCGGTGGCGCTGCGCAGCGACCGCAGAGGCACCTGCGTCAACGCGCACCGCGAATGGAGTGTCGAGCACGCCCGCGACCTTACCCGCATCACACAGGAGTTCTGGTGGCGGTGGATCGATCGCTGCAACTACCAGGGCCCGTACCAGAGACCGGTGGTGCGCTCAGCGCTGGCGCTGAAGCTGATGACCTACGCACCGACCGGCGCCATGGTGGCTGCGCCCACCACCAGCCTGCCGGAGGAGCTCGGCGGCGAGAGGAACTGGGACTACCGGTTCACGTGGCTGCGCGACGCCTCGTTCACGCTGTACGCGTTCTTCCAGGTGGGCATGGTCGAGGAGGCCAACGCCTTCTTCTCGTGGTTGATGCGCATCGGTCTCGGTCGCCGGGGTACTGACGTGGCCAACCTCTACACGCTGGACGGCGTGCCCCATGCAGACGAGCTGGAGCTCGAGCAGTTGAGCGGCTATCGTGACTCGGCACCGGTGCGCATCGGCAACGGTGCCATCAACCAGCTGCAGCTCGACATCTACGGTGAGCTGCTCGACAGCGCATACCTCTTCGCACGCTTCGGCGGCGGCATCAGCCGCAGCCTCTGGGACGAGCTGCGCGCCGTCGTCGACCTCGCCATCGATCGCTGGGAGCTGCCCGACGCCTCGATATGGGAGGTGCGCGGGCACGACTCTCACTACACGTACAGCAAGATGATGTGCTGGGTCGCCGTCGATCGCGGGCTGCGCATCGCCCGACGCTTCGGCCTTGCCCACGACGTCGCGCGCTGGCGCAAGGCACGCCGTGACATCCATCGCGCGGTGACTCAGCGCGGCTACTCGACCGGGCTCCGCAGCTTCACCCAGGTCCTGGACAGTGAGAACCTCGACGCCTCCCTCCTCCGCATGACCCAGGTGCGGTTTCTGCGCGACTCCGACCCGCGGCTGCTCAGCACCATCGAGGCGATCAGCGACCACCTCGGCGACGGTGTCCTGGTGCACCGCTACGACCTGGCCAACACCGAGGACGGCCTGGAGGGCGGCGAGGGCGGCTTCCTGCTCTGCTCGTTCTGGCTCGCCGACGCGCTCGCCCACGTCGGTCGTCTCGAGGACGCGCAGCGCTGGCTCGAGAAGCTGCTCGCGCTGGCGTCGCCGCTGGGGCTCTACGCGGAGGAGGCCGACAACCGAACCGGCGAGTTCCTCGGCAACTTCCCGCAGGCGTTCACCCACATGGCCCTGATCGGTGCCGCTGTCAACATCGAGCGCGCCCGCCACCGGACCCTTGGAGTCCGTGGCCTGCGCGGGGCGCGAACGGGGGGAGCAGCGGCGCCGCCGCGCAGGTCGCGCTCGGGCCGGCGCCCGGTCGCGCCTTGGCCCCGATCCCGGCCTGCATAAATATACATCGCGGGTCTACACTCGTCTCCGTGGCCTCCTCCCAGCGTCTTCGCGCCGCCGTGGCCGGCTGCACCGGGTACATCGGCATGCAGTGCGTCGCGCTGCTCGCTGCCCACCCGGGCGTCGAGGTGGTCCGGCTCCTCGGCCGCAGCTGGGCCGGCCGGCGATTCTCCGACGCCGTCCCGGGCAGCAGGGTCGACCTGCTGGTGAGCGACGGGCTGGATCCCGGCGCCGTCGATGTGGTCTTCGCGGCGCTTCCGCACACGGTGGCCGCCGCCCATGCCCAGCAATGGATCGACGGCGGCGTGGTGGTGGTGGACATGAGCGCGGACTTCCGCCTCGCCGACGCCGGCGAGTACCAGCGCTGGTATGGCACCGCGCACCCCGCACCGCAGCTCAGCGAGCGTGCGGTGTACGGCCTGGTGGAGCTGGCTCGCGAACGTCTCCGCACCGCCGACCTGATCGCCGCGCCCGGGTGCTATCCGACGGCCGCTCTGCTCGCCACCGTGCCGGCGCTGCGCGCCGGGCTCGTCGAGCCGCGTGTCATCGTCGACGCCAAGAGTGGCGTCAGCGGCGCGGGCCGATCGCCGTCGCTGGGGGTGCACTTCGCGGAGGTCAACGAGTCGGTCCGCGCCTACGGCGTCGACGGCCACCGCCACGGTGGCGAGATCCTCGGCCGCCTGCGGTTGGAGGCCGACGCAGAGGTGTCGCTCACCTTCGTCCCCCACCTGGTGCCGATGACCCGCGGCATCCTCGCCACGGTGTACCTGCAGCCCCGGTTCGGGGTTGGCCACGACGCCATCAGCGGCGTGTATCGCGAGTTCTGCGACGCGCAACCATGTCTGCGCTACGACGAGAGGCCGCCGCCGACCAAGAGCGTGCTCGGCAGCAACGTCGCCGCCGTCAACTGCACCCCGCAGGGCGACACGATGGTGGTCACAGTGGCCATCGACAACCTCGTCAAGGGCGCCGCCGGCCAGGGAGTGCAGGCGATGAACGTGCGATTCGATCTGCCCGAGACCAGCGGCCTCGCCACGGCTTCGCCATGGCCGTGAGCAGCCCGCTGCCCGCGCAGCGGTCCGGCGTGTGCGCGCCGCTCGGGTTCCGCGCGTCCGCGGCCGCCGCCGACATCCGGGGCACCGGTGACCGCGAGCGCCTCGACGTGGCGCTCATCGTCAGCGACGGTCCCTGCACCGCCGCCGGCGTCTTCACCCGCAACCTGGTCAAGGCCGCGCCGGTGGTGATCAGCCAGCTCACCTTGCGCCGCAACGGCCCGATCCGCGCCATCGTCGTCAACAGCGGCAACGCCAACGCGTGCACCGGCCCGCGGGGATTTCGCGACGCGCTGCGCATGGCCACCGCGGCGGCCGACAGCTGCAACGCCGACCCTTCGGAGGTGCTGGTCTGCAGCACCGGGGTGATCGGCCGGCCCCTGCCCACCGACCGCGTCGCCGCCGGCGTGCGCGACGCCGCGGCTGCGCTGAGCACCACCGGTGGCGACTGGGCGGCGCAGGCGATCATGACCACCGACACCGTGCCCAAGACCGCCGTCGCCAACGCGCTGGTCGGCGCTCGCCTGTGCACCGTCGGCGGCATGGCCAAGGGCGCCGGGATGATCCACCCGGACATGGCCACGCTGCTCGCCTTCCTCACCACCGACGCCGCCGTCGAGCGCGACGCCCTGCAGGGCGTTCTCACCGACGTGTGCTCGCGCACGTTCAACTGCCTCAGCATCGACGGGGACACGTCGACTAACGACACTTTGCTGCTGCTCGCCAACGGGCAGGCAGGCGGCCCCACCCTGGCCGCAGGATCGGCTCAGCTCGCTGCGCTCAGCGCGGCGGTGGAGGAGGTGTGCACCTCCTTGGTGGAGCAGCTCGCCGCCGACGCCGAGGGCGGCACCAAGGCGATCTGCGTCGCGGTCCGGGGGGCGGAGAGCGACGAGCAGGCTCGCGCCGCCGCCCGCACTGTGGTGCTCAGCCCGCTCGTCAAGTGCGCCGTGAACGGTGCCGATCCCAACTGGGGACGGATCGTCGCCGCGCTCGGGCGCAGCGGTGCCAGCTTCGCGCTCGACCGCAGCCACGTCTCCATCGGCGGCATCGAGGTCTTCGGCGCCGGCCAGCCGGTTCCTGTCAACCTCGACGCGGTTCGCGCCGCCTTCACGCGACCCCGCATCGACATCGACATCGAGCTCGGCGCCGGTGAGGGCAGCGCGCGCGCCTGGGGCTGCGATCTCTCCGCCGAATACGTCCGGATCAACGCCGACTACACGACATGAGGTCCACGCTGTGAGCATCGAGAGGATGGACGAGCGACTCCGGCGCGCGCACACGCTCATCGACGCCCTTCCCTACATCCGCCGCTTCAGCGGCCACACCATGGTGATCAAGCTCGGCGGTGCCGCCGCCGCCGGTGCCGACATCGACGCCGTGCTCCAGGACATCGTGCTGCTTCGCTTCGTGGGCATGAGGCCGGTCCTCGTGCACGGCGGCGGGCCCGAGATCAGCAGCCTGCAGGAGCGCATGGGCATGACGCCGCGCTTCGTCAACGGGTTGCGCGTGACCGACGAGGCCACCATGGAGGTGGTGAAGATGGTGCTCACCGGCAAGGTGGGCCCCGACCTTGTGTCGCGGATCCATCGCCTCGGCGGCAGCGCCATCGGGCTCTCCGGCGAGGACGGACCGACCCTGCTGGTGCGTCCGGCGCGCAGCGAATCCGGGGAGGACCTCGGCCGCGTCGGCGAGGTGGACCACGTCAACGTCGAGCCCATCCTGTCGATCCTCGACCAGGGCCGGATCCCTGTGGTCGCCTCCATCGGGCTCGGCTACGACGGCGAGGGATACAACGTCAACGCCGACACGGTGGCTGCGGAGCTGGCGGTCGCCCTTCGTGCCACCAAGCTCATCCTGCTCACCGACGTGGACGGCGTTCACGATCGGGACGGAACCCTACTGAGCGAGCTCGACCGCGAGCGCGCCACCGCGCTCGCCGCCGATGGGGTCATCACCGGCGGGATGCTGCCCAAGGTCAAGGCCGCCCTCCGCGCGCTCGACGGTGTCGAGGCGACGCATATCATCGACGGGCGCGTGCCCCACGCGCTTCTCCTCGAGTTGCTCACCCCCGAAGGGGTCGGCACCATGTTCGGCCCCGGGGTGGTGGCGGTGGACGACCGGTGAGCTCGCTCGACGTGCTCCGCGATCGCGCCGACGCCGCGCTCATGCACACTTATGCACGCCAGCCGCTGGAGATCGTCTCCGCGCACGGCGCCTGGGTGCGCGACGCCGACGGGCGCGAGCTCATCGACCTCGTCGGCGGGATCGGGGTCAACGTGCTCGGCCATTCCCACCCGGCGGTCACACGCGCGCTGACCGAGCAGGCCACTGTCCTGATCCACACCAGCAACCTCTACTACACCGCGCCGCAGGTCGAGCTCGCCGAACGGCTCATCGCCACCGCGTTCGAGGGCCGCGTCTTCCTCTGCAACAGCGGTGCCGAGGCCAACGAGGCGGCCATCAAGCTGGCCCGTAAGTGGGGACGGCGGCACCGCGGTGGCGCCACCGGCATCGTCGCGCTGACGGGTGCATTCCACGGACGAACGCTCGGCGCCCTCGCCGCCACCGGGAACAAGCGGTACCGCGAGCCGTTCGAGCCGCTGCCCGCCGGGTTCGTCCACGTCGACGCCAACCTCGATGCGATCAGCGCCACCGTCGACGACGGCATCGCCGCCGTCCTCCTCGAGCCTATCCAGGGTGAGAGCGGCGTGGTTCCCGTGGAGGACGACCTCGTCGCCAGGGTGAGGGCGCTCTGCGACGAGCGCGACCTGCTCTTCATGGTCGACGAGGTGCAGAGTGGCATGGGCCGTACCGGCCGGTGGTGGGCGCACCAGCACGCGGGCGTGGTGCCCGACGTCATGACCGTCGCCAAGGGGCTCGGCGGCGGCGTCCCGGTCGCCGCGGTGCTCGCGTCGCCGCGCGCCGACGTTCTCGAGCCCGGCGACCACGGCACCACGTTCGGGGGCAACCCGCTGGCGTCGGCGGCGGCGTGCGCAGTGCTGCGGACGATCGAGGAGGAGCACCTGGTGGAGCGGGCCGCGCGCATCGGCGAGTACCTGCGCGAGTCGCTGCTGTCGCTGCGCGCCGACGGCGTTCCCGTGGCCGCGGTGCGCGGTCGCGGCCTCATGCTCGCCGTGGTCCTCGAGGAACCCGTGGCGTCGCGCGCGGGGCGAGCGGCGCTCGACTGCGGCGTGATCGTCAACGCCATTGGTGACAGCGTGCTGCGCCTCCTGCCCGCCCTGACCATCTCGGAGGCCGAGATCGACGAGGGGCTGCGCCGTTTGCGCGAGGCGTTCGCCATCGCGCGCACAGAGGGCGGCGCATGACCGGCGTGGCCGGACGCGTCGCCGGCAACGGTGCCGCCAAGCGCTCCCGCCAGCGTGCCATTCTGGAGCTCGTGCGCACGCGCACCATCCGCACCCAGGAGGAGCTGGTCACCGCGCTGGCGGGGCGGCACCTCGACGTCACCCAGGCGACGGTCAGCCGCGACATCCGCGAGCTGGGACTGCTTCGCGTGCCCGGCGAGGGCGGCTCACGCTACGCGCAGACCGGCGCCGAGGTGGACGAGCGTGCCGCCCGGCAGCGGCTGCACAACGCACTCGTCGAGCACACCCACGGGATCGAGTTCATCGACCTGCTCGGCATCGTGCATGCCCAGCCCGGCAGCGCATCGCTCGTGGCCGTCGCCATCGACAGCGCGCGTTTCGACGAGCTCGCCGGCACCGTCGCAGGCGACGACACCGTGCTGCTGATCGCGCGCTCGCGGCCGGCGGCACAGCGCCTGCTGGCCACGCTGCGCACCATCAGCGAGGGGGTGGAGTGAGCGCGCCGCGCCGCTGCGTGCTGGCCTACAGCGGGGGGCTCGACACCTCTGTGGCGGTGCGCTGGCTGCGCGAGCAGCTGGGCTACGAGGTGGTGACCCTGACCGCCGATCTCGGCGGCGACGGTCGCGACGCCGCCGATATCACTGCGCGGGCGCTGCGCGCCGGCGCGGTTGCTGCGCACGTCGTCGACGCCCGCCGCGTGTTCGTCGAGCACTTCGTCTTTCCCACCCTTTCCGCCGGCGCTCTGTACGAGGGTGTTTATCCGCTGGCGACCGCGCTGGCGCGCCCGCTGATCGCCAAGCTTCTCGTCGAGGTGGCGCGCGAGGAGGGCGCGGTGGCGGTTGCGCACGGCTGCACGGGAAAGGGCAACGACCAGGTCCGCTTCGACGTGGCCACCGCGGCGCTGGCACCCGAGCTTGAGGTGGTCGCGCCGGTCCGTGACTGGGACATGGGTCGCAGCGACGAGATCGCCTACGCGGCCGCGCACGGCATCGACGTCCCCGCGACGTTCGAGTCGCCGTTCAGCGTCGACGCCAACCTGTGGGGACGAAGTGTCGAGTGCGGCCCGCTCGAGGACCCCTGGAGGGAACCACCGGAGGAGGTCTTCGCGTGGACCGCGAACCCGGCCACGTGCGATTCCGCCGGTGAGGAGCTGACCATCGGCTTCGCGCTCGGCATCCCGGTACGCGTCGACGGCGAGTCACTCGCGGCAGAGGAGCTCGTGCTGGGCCTCAACACGATCGCCGGGCGCAACGGCGTGGGCCGCATCGACCACGTGGAGAACCGGCTGGTCGGCATCAAGTCGCGAGAGGTGTACGAGGCACCCGCCGCGGTGCTGCTGCACGCGGCGCACGCCGCCCTGGAGACCGTCGCCCTTCCGCGCGACGTTGCTCATCTCAAGCGCCAGCTCAGCGGTGAATGGGCACGCCTGGTGTACGACGGCCTCTGGTTCGGTGGGCTGCGCAACGCGCTCGCCGCCTTCGTCGCCTCGACGCAGGAGCACGTCACCGGCGACGTCAGGGTTCGCTGCGCGCGCGGCGTGGTCACGGTGACCGGCAGGCGGGCGCTACGTTCGCTGTACAGCACCTCATTGGCGACGTACGACCGCACCGACGACGTGTTCGACCACGCCGCCGCACGTGGCTTCATCGAGCTCTTCGGTCTCTCGCTGCGCACCCAGGCGCGCGTGCAGGGAGCGCTCGAGGACCTGGCCCCGCTGTCGCTGCCGCGACAGGTTCGGCGGGCACGCTGATGGCTCGCGGCATCCGCATCGTCGGGGCCGGCGCAGGTGCCGACGCCACGCCCCCGCCCTCGACGGCGGCGAAAATGTGGTCGGGGCGGCTCGGCTCAAGCACCTCGCGGCGCGTCGAGGAGTACACGATCGGCATCGCCGTCGACCGCCGCCTCTACGCCGAGGACCTGGACACCTCCCTCGCCCACCTGCACATGCTGCGCAGCGTCGGTTTGGTGAGCGCCCCCGACGCTCGAACCATCGAAACGGGCCTGCGCGAGATTCGCCGCGAGTTCGACCGCAACGAGTTCGTCATCGAGCCCGGCGATGAGGACATCCACGCCGCCATCGAGCGCCGCCTGTTCGGCATCGCCGGCGAGGTGGCGGGGCGGCTGCACACCGGGCGCAGCCGCAACGACCAGGTGGCGACCGATCTGCGGCTCTACCTGCGCGAGCACGTTCGCCGACTCGTCCTGGCCGTCGCCGATCTCGAGACGGCCCTGATCAGCGTGGCGGAGCAGAACCGGGGCGTCGCGATGCCGGGCATGACCCACCTGCAGCACGCCCAGCCGGTGCTCTTCGCCCACCACCTGTTGGCCCACGTCCATGCGCTGGCCCGCGATGTCGACCGGATGCGCGACTGGGACAAGCGGGCCGCAGTCTCGCCCCTGGGCTCCGGTGCGCTCGCGGGCTCGTCGCTTCCGCTCGATCCAGCCGCGGTGGCGGCCGAGCTGGGCTTCGACCGTCCCGCCGCGAACTCGATCGACGCGGTGTCCGATCGTGACTTCGTCGCGGAATTCCTCTTCGCCGCGGCTCTGCTGGGCGTCCACCTGTCGCGCATCGGCGAGGAGGTCATCCTCTGGGCCACGCCCGAATTCGGCTGGGTCCGCCTCGACGACGCCTGGTCGACCGGATCCTCGATCATGCCGCAGAAGAAGAATCCCGATATCGCAGAACTCGCGCGCGGCAAGTCCGGACGGCTGATCGGCAACCTGACCGGGCTGCTGGCCACCCTGAAGGGGCTGCCGCTGGCCTACGATCGCGACCTGCAGGAGGACAAAGAGCCGGTCTTCGACACCGTCGAGCAGCTGATCATGCTCCTGCCCGCGGTAACCGGCATGATCGCGACCCTCGGCATCGACGGCGAGCGCCTGGCCGCGGCGGCGCCGGCCGGTTTCGCGCTCGCCACGGACGTCGCGGAATGGTTGGTGTGCAGGGGCGTGGCGTTCCGCGAGGCCCACGAGATCAGCGGGTCGTTCGTGTCCTACTGCGAGCAGCGCGGGCTGGACCTGCCCGAGCTCACCGACGACCAGCTCGCCGAGGTTGATCCGCAGCTGACGCCGGAGGTGCGTGGGGTGCTGTCCGTCGAGGCGGCGCTGCGAGCCCGGTCCTCGGTCGGCGGCACTGCTCCGGCGCGGGTGGCCGAGCAGTCGGCCCAGCTGATCGATACGGTGCATGCCCAGGTGGCCTGGGCGAACGCGAAGCCAGGCAGCTAGTGCCGGTTGCGCGCGCGCTGGTCGCAGTGCCGGCTCAGCAGCTGGCACGGCGCCTGCTGGGGGCGGTGCTGGTGTCGGGGGTCGGTGGCACCGAGGTCGCGATCCGGCTGACCGAGGTCGAGGCCTACGAGGGCCAGGACGACCCGGCCTCGCACGCGTTCCGGGGGGTCACCCGGCGTACGGCCGTCATGTTCGGGCCGCCCGGTCACCTGTACTGCTATTTCACCTACGGCATGCACTGGTGCGCCAATATCGTCTGCGACGTCGAGGGCCGGGCCGCCGCAGTGCTGCTGCGGGCCGGCGAGGTGGTGCACGGCAGCGAGCTCGCGTGGACCCGGCGACCGGCAGCCAAGTCGGCGGCCGAACTGGCGCGTGGTCCGGCTCGCCTGGCCAGCTGCCTGGGGCTGGGGTCGGCTCACAGCGGGGTCGATCTCTGCAATCCCGCTGCGGTGGTCCGGCTGGAGTCGATGCCTCGGCGTAAGGCGGCGGGGGTGCGGGCCGGTCCGCGGGTCGGCGTGGCCAAGGCCGCCGAACGACCCTGGCGGTTCTGGCTGCCCGACGAGCCGTCCGTTTCCGCATTCCGGCCGGGCGGGCGCAAACGGGTGGCGCCGGACCGGCAGACTGACCCCCGTGAGTGAGCCCTCGACGCTGCCTGACGACTTGCGCGACGCCTACGAGGTACTCGCCTCGGGCGCGGCGCAGATCCTGCCCGCCGACGGCCTGGCCGAGCGGCTGCTCGCGGCGCGGCGCGAGCAGCGGGCGCTGCGGGTCAAGCTCGGCATCGACCCGTCGGGCAGCGAGCTGACACTCGGCCACGCGGTGGTACTTCGCAAACTGCGCCAGTTCCAGGACTTCGGGCACACCGCCGTCCTGGTGGTGGGGGGCTTCACCGGCCAGGTCGGTGACCCGTCAGGGCGCACCGCCACCCGTGTCGCGCAGAGCGCCGACGAGGTGATCTCGAACGCCCGGGGCTACTTCGACCAGCTCATGCAGATCCTCGACCCCGCCCGTGCCGAGGTCGTGAACAATGCCGAGTGGCTTGCCACGATGCAGCTGGGTGAGCTGCTCGGCTACACCAGGCAACTCACCGTGGCCCAACTGCTCGAGCGCGACGACTTCGCGCGCCGCTTCGCCGCGCAGCAGCCGATCACCCTCTCGGAGTTCTTCTACCCGCTGCTGCAGGGCATCGACTCGGTCGAGATCCGCGCCGACATCGAGATCGGCGGCACGGATCAGACGTTCAACAACCTGGTGGGACGCGAATTGCAGCGTTCCCGCGGCCAGTCTGCGCAGGCGGTGCTGACGGTCCCCCTGCTCGTCGGAACCGATGGCGTCGAGAAGATGGGCAAGTCCCTGGGCAATTACGTCGCAATCGGCGAGCCGGCGGCCGAGCAGTTCGGCAAGTTGATGAGCATCCCGGATGCGGCTGTCGAGCAGTACGCCCGACTCTGCACGTCCCTGCACCCGCGCGAGGTCGACGGACTCGGTGCCGACGCCGCCGCGGGTGGCGTGGCGGCGAACCGGGCCAAGCGCCGGATGGCTCGCGAGGTTGTGTCCCTGTATCACGGCTCCGCGGCGGCGGCGGCCGAGGAGCGCTTCGACGCCCTGTTCAGCCGCAACGAGGTGCCCGAGGACGCCCCCGTTCATGCCGTCCCCGACGGCGACCCCGTGCATCTACCGGCGTTGCTCGTCAGCGCCGGACTGGCGGCCAGCAGCAGCGCGGCCCGCCGCGACATCGACGCCGGCGCCGTGCGTATCGACGGGGTCGCGGTGCTCGCCAGACGCTACGACGTGCCATTGGCCGAGCTGATCGGCAGGGTCCTCGCCACCGGCAAGCGCCGAGCGGTGCGCCTGACCGGCTCTGATTGACCTGGACTGCTGCCAGCGCCGTCGCAGCCCCGCCCAGCGCGACGGGTCCAGCGCGTCAGGTCCACCGCGTCAGGGTCCAGCGCAGCCCGGCCCAGCGCGACGGGTCCCCTGATCTCCGCCGATCGGCCGGCCCGCGACGGGCTCCTGAGCCCCGAAATCAGGGCGCGACAGGCACTGCGATCGGGGATTTGACGCGCGTTGTGGCGGGTCGCTAACCTTCTCCCTGTTCGACGCACGGAGCCATCACGGCCAGCCGGGAGACCGGCGCGCACGAGGTGGGGCCGGTCGAACGTCCCCCAAGCGCGACGCGCCACGGATGGTTCGTGTGCGGCGACCAAGAGGGAAGCGGGCGGGGCCGGGGAGGTTTGACCGAGCGGATCCGACCGAGTAATGTATCGTTGGTTGCCCCGGACCGGCCTGAAAGGGCCCGGGCGGTGTGCGTCCGCTCCTTGAGAACTCAACAGCGTGCCGAAAGTTAGTGCCATTTATTAACTCTCGTCTACGTCATCGGCTTGCCGACGGCGTGAAGAGATTCCTTTGGTACATCGAGCAAGAAAGAGCGACACTTTCTGCGGTCGCAGAGGAACGTCTCTGCGTGCAGAGGTGAAGTCCAGCTCGTATGACCGGTGATTGAAGCCGTCGCAAGGACGGTGACTTTCTGTGTCGACAACCCCGGTTCGCCGGGTAGTCATATAGACATTCACGGAGAGTTTGATCCTGGCTCAGGACGAACGCTGGCGGCGT
>QHBU01000230.1:2644-3006 GCA_003244045.1 Candidatus Aeolococcus gillhamiae | reverse complement strand
TCCCGCCGGCGCCGCGCGCCGGCCACTCGAAGGGCTGGCTCGGGCCGATCTCGACAGCGCCGCCCGTCGTCACCACCGTCACCGTTGCCTGAAGCGCGCCGCCGCCAGGGGGCCGCGGGAGGACAACCGCGTGCATGTCGGCGCCAACAGGGATCACCTCGACTGGTTTGCCGGGCTTGCCGGCCGGCTCCAAGGCGACTCCTTGCGCGACGACCTGACCGGAGGGCCTGGCCCAGCTCGCGAGCACGGTCGAAGGGTCCTCACCGGTGCTGATCTGGACCGCTGCGGCAGTCGGAGCGGCCGCCGGGGCGACGTCGGACGACCCGGCGAGGGCCCAATCGTCGACGTGGCTGGCGTCGACG
>QHBU01000230.1:0-2634 GCA_003244045.1 Candidatus Aeolococcus gillhamiae | reverse complement strand
AGGGCGGAGCCGGCCGGCCCGGCGCCGAGCGCGGGGCTCAAAGCGAAGACCAGCGCGACGGTGGCGCCGGCGAGGGTCAGGGTCTGGGAGAAGAACCGCTTGTTTGCAGACATGGCAGCACCTCGGGGTCGGTTGGAGTAGCGGGGAGGCGAGGTGCCAGGCACCTGCGATAGACCCGGTTGGGCGCCCGGGATGGGTGCGGAGTCGCACCCGGCAGAATGCTCCGGTGAGCGACGCGTGGGACCCCAGCCAGTACGAGCAGTTCCAAGCCCAACGACGGATGCCCTTCGACGACCTGCTCGCGATGGTGGCGCCGGTGCCCGGGGGGAAGGTGTTGGACCTGGGATGCGGCACCGGGTCGCTCACCGCAGAGCTCCATCGCCACTGCGGAGCAGCCGAGACCCTCGGAGTAGACAGCTCCGAAGCCATGTTGGGACAGGCCGCCGCCCACACGGGCGAGGGACTCCACTTCGAGCGCGCCGACATCGCCGAGATCGATCGCAGGGACATCGACGTGGTGTTCGCAAACGCCTCGCTGCAGTGGGTCCCGGACCATCCTGCACTGCTCGGCCGACTGCGGACGATGCTCGCCACGAGAGGGCAGCTCGCGTTCCAAGTGCCTGCCAACGCCGACCATCCCTCCCACCGCCTGGCAGCGGTGGTGGCCGCCGAGGAGCCGTTCGCCACCGCGCTCGGCGGGCGGGGGCGCGACGAGCACCTGCGGGCCGTCCTGGCACCGGATGCCTACGCCGAGGCGCTCGACCGCCTCGGGGCACGTGAGCAGCACGTCCGGCTCCAGGTCTACGGCCACCACCTTCCGGGGACAGCAGCCGTGGTCGAATGGGTGCGGGGAACGATGCTGACCCCCTACCGCGCCGCGCTGGAGCCCGAGCTCTACGAAGCCTTCGTGTCCCGCTACAGCGAGGCGCTCGAAGCCGAGCTCGGATCGCAACGGCCGTACTTCTACGCCTTCAAGCGGATCCTCGCCTGGGCGCGCTTCGCCTGACGAGGAGCTCACGGCCTGTGCCCCGGGGCCTTGTCGACCCGCGCCCTCAGCGAGCGGTCGAGATACCAGGGCCGCAAGGCCAGGCGCGCGGCGGGCAGATGCCCGTAGATCAGCACGCCTTCACCCGGTTCGATCCGGCGCAGCTCGTCGGAGGAGGCGAGGCGCCGGTACGCGATGGCGGTCGAGCGGCTCCGGCGCCCGTCCCGAAGGTCTGAGGTCATCGTGTCGGTCCGCACCGCTGCTTCGCCTGCGAGGCCGGAGAGCAGGTCCAACGTGGAGAGGTCCGAGATCCCCGACAGGACGACCTTGGCGCGGTGGTTGTTGGCGATCGTGCGGGCGCGCTCGGGCCCGTAACGGGCCCCGAGCTGACCGATGTCCTGACAGACCGTGACCAGCTGTATCCCGAGGCCCGCGCCGGTCGAAGCCAAGGTGTCGAGGTCCCGCAGCGGCGCGACGTTGGCAGCCTCGTCGAGCACGAGCAGCAGCGGCGGGTCCAGCGGCCCGTCGAGGTGGTTGGCCCGCGCCACTGCAGCCGAGACCACCGATGCGACCAGCGTCGCGAACAGCGCCTGCACCCGAGCCTGCTCGTGGCTCGGCCCGCAGAGGTACAAGGAGTTGGGCCCGCTCAGGAGGGCGGACGGGTCGATGTCGATCGTCGAGGTGGACGAGGCGACCACGGGGTCCTCGAACGGCCCGAGGACCGTCTCGAGCGTGGTGCCCACCGAGCTGCGCAGGCGGTCGTCGCGCGCCGCGCAGGCAGCCAGCGCAACCGCCGCTTCCATGTCACCGTGGAAGTCGAGGATCCGCAGCGCCTCGTCGTAGTCCCCGCAGTTGGTCCATCGGACCACGTCGGCCATGGTCGCGTCGCCCCGGCGGGCAGCGAGGAGCAGAGGCGCCAGCAGCTTCGCGGCAGCAGCGAACCAAAACGCGCCGTCGGACATCCCGCCCCGCGCCGGGGTCGACTCGACCATCCACGCGGCTACCCGCTGCGCCCCACTCCAGCCGGTGGCCTCTGCAAGAGGCGACCAGCCGGCCGGACGGGCCAGCCCCGAGCTCCGGGTGGGGTCGAAGACCCAGCAACTACCCTGGCCGCCTCGCCATCCCAACGTGGCCGCGGCCAGATCGTCCTTGACCGAGGTGGCCACAACCGGTCCCGCCCATTCCAGGATCGCCGGGATCGCAAGGCCCGTCGTCTTGCCCGACTGGGTTGGCCCGAGCACCAGCACCGAGTGGCGGTGTTCGGTCGCAACCAGGTGTCGTCCGGATCGCCCCACCACTAATCGGCCCGGCGCAGGCTGCCTGATCCGAAGCGGCGTGAGGTCGCGCCGCGTTGCCCACCTGGCGCCGGCGATGGCCGGGTCGTGGTGGCGAACGGCTCGGCGCCGGCCCGCTGACCGCGTCGGCCAGCGGGGACCGAACCATCGACCTGTGCTCGCCCGCCGAACCCCACCGACGAGGGCGCACGCCGCGGCGAGGATGGTCACCGCAATGGCGTCCATGACCGCTCCGGCGGGGAGCAGCCCGCGCAGGGGCGCCGGCCACGCCTGGCGCGGATCGGACAAGCGGGCGGGGAGCCGCCGCATGACCGCCGGGACCGCCGGCGCGGGAAACGACAGCCACCGGCCACT
>QHBU01000229.1 GCA_003244045.1 Candidatus Aeolococcus gillhamiae | reverse complement strand
CTCGAGGCCGTCGATCTCGCCGAGCCAGCCTTGGTTTCGGGCCTCGTCGATCCTGGCGTTCAGGTTGTCGGCGATCTCGACTAGCCGGGGGCGTTGCGCCGGGTCGGGGCGCAGCATTGGGCAGCGAACGCAGGCGTGTTCGTGGATGCAGGGCGTCGCGTAGGAGCGGCCGCAGACCCCGAGCGCGAGTTTGCGGCGCTCGAAGTGGCCGAGGAACTCGTCCCATTCCTCGTCGGTCGGGGTCCGGTATTCCTCGGAGGGCCGCAGGTCGCGCCGCCGGGCGAGGAACGCCCGATGGGAGTTGATGGCCTCTTCGGGATAGACGGCCTTGTAGTCCATCGTGGTGGCGATGTCGCGATGTCCGACGACGAGCTGGGCGATGTGCGGTGGCATGCCGTGCAAGATGGCGTCGGTCACGAAGATCCTCCGGAAGTCGTGCGGGGTGAACCGCAGGGCCTGTCTTGACGTGTCCCTGAGCCCGGCCCGGGTCAGGGCCTCCCGCATAAGCCCAGCGATCGCAGAGGGCATGTACGGCACGTTTTCCATACCCGCCCGATGCTGGAACAACAGCGGCATCGGCGGGCTCCAGACGCGGTCACGGCCATAGACTGCGACTAGAGGAACTGACCCGTCGCCGGCCCGGACGCGCTGGATGATCGCGGCGAGGACGTCGGCGAGCTCGGGGCTGGCGACCAGCAGCCGCTCCTGGTCGGTCTTGGACGGAGCGATGTGCAGCAGGGGCACTAGCTCTCCGGTGGCGGGTGTCCGGTGCTGGACGAGGCTGTGGTGGGACAGTTCGGTCAGCTCCTCAACCCGGATCCCGGTGTGGCGCAGGATCTCCACCGCAGCCCAGGCCCAGAACGCCCTGTCTTCCTCGCGGGTGAGGTCATGGCGGACGCCGCTGGTGTCCTCGGCCCAGATCCGCGGCTCGGAGCTTGGAAGAATGAGGCGCCGCATGACCTGCCCGCTTGCGGTGAAGTACTCGCGGTCGCCGACCTGCCGGGATGTTTCAAGCAGGGCGGCAGCGTCGGCGCGGGCCTGGTCGAGGGCGGTGGCGACTTTGGGCAGCGCAGGGAGACGCTCGCGCGTCCGCTGGCCCATGCGGGACTTCCGCCCCCCGAGTTCCCTGCGCTGCGCGATGTCGGCTGGCCGGATCGGGCAGCGGACCGCCCATCTTCCCCAGCGGGCCGGGTCCTCAGCCGCCCACTGGGCAATGTCGAGATACAAGGCCCGGACCGACACCAGGCACCCGCTCGAGCTAAGGCGGGGCACCCGGCCTGTGGGGCTTCCCGAGCCAGGTCCGGCCGGCTTAGTCCTAGCCCTCTGTTTCCACGCGGCGGCGACGTCCGGGGCGAGATCCAGCGAGCTGATGCCGGGGTGGTGCTCCTCGAGGTCCTTCCAGAACCGCAGGCCCAGGTGGTTTGCCAGTCCCATGAGGCTTGTGTAGTCGAGCGCCGGCTGCCGTTCGCTGAGGTAGTCAACGAGGAGGTCGCGAACGGGGTGGCAGGCCAGGTCGTAGCGGTCAATCAGCTGAGCGGGCGTGAGCTGGCCCTTCCGGCTCGGGCCGAGCATCCGGACGGTGGTCGGTGCGCTGTCCGGGAAGATACCGGTGGCGTGCAGCATCTGGTAGAAGTGGGGGCCGGTCCCACCGGAGTGGTACTCGCCGTATTCGTAGGCCAGGTCCAGCAATTCCAGGCAGTCGCCCACGGTGATGTCGCGGAGGGCGCCGCCCTTGGCCGCCAGGATGTAGGAAACGCGGTTTACCGCTCCGTCCTCGGTGACGTCGCTGACCACGGCGCGGCGGCTGGCGGCGCGCAGGGCGGCGAAGTCGTCCGGGTCGCGGACGCGTGCCATCTCGCGCGCCAGGTTCATGTGCGATCGGGCGGTCAGCAGCCAGGGAATGCTTGGGCGGACGACGTCCCCGCAGATGAGCTGCAGGAGTGCGGCATTGAGGCCATAGCGGGGCGCTTGCGGGTCCGTGGACCGGCCCGCTGCGGCAATCCATGCCGCCGGGATGTCCTTCCAGTCCGGCGTGGCCCGGCCGCTGGTGTCGACGCCGCTGGCGTTCCAGCGGTCCTGCCAGGTACGGCCGGGCTGCGCCTGCAGCCAGTCCAGGATATTGATCAGGAGCCGCCGCCGCTGGCGGCGGCTGGCGGGATGCTCGAGCGTGAACGGAGGGGCCAGCGAGCGGGCCACGACCGTGTCACGGTCCAGGCAGGTCACGTCCCACGTGCCCGCCGCCGCGCGAGACGGGAACCTCGCCCGCAGGGCGCGGGCCTCGGGCGGAAGCCACGGGCTCCCGGACCTTGCGTCCCCTGGTGCAGCGAACCGACGGCTAGCAGAGGCTTCCTCGCTGGTGCTTGTCATGTCGGCCTTGCCGGAATGGCGACGGTGCGGCCTGCAACGTCGCGGTAGGCGGGCATGCCGAGATTGACGGCCGTGCGGCGATCCGCGACCTTGTCGAGCTCGGTGAGCTTGGCAGCGGCTGCGGCGAGGCTGACCCTGAGTCCCTCAGCTTCCCCGGCCCACCCTTCACGCTCGGCCTCGGCGACTTGGGCAGCGAGGTTCTCACAGATGGATTCCAGACGGGGCCGTTGGGCGGGATCGACGCGGAGCAGGGAGCAGCGGACGCAGCTGTGCTCGTGGACGCAGCTGGTGCCGTAGGCGCGACCGCAGTCGCCGAGAGCCACCCGGCGGCGCTCGAAGTGGCCGAGGAAC
>QHBU01000228.1 GCA_003244045.1 Candidatus Aeolococcus gillhamiae | reverse complement strand
AAGGCATCCGAAACCTCCAAGAAGGCCGCCACGCGCTCGCCGGCGCCGTGTTTCACGGCAAGAAGGGCGAGCTCTACCAGCGCTACCACACCGGAATGGAGGACCAGCTCGGCGCGCTCGGCCTGGTGCTCAACTGCATCGTGCTGTGGAACACCGTCTACATGAACGCCGCGCTGGAGCAGCTCCGCGCCCACGGACACCCAGTCCAAGCCGAGGACATCGCCAGGCTCTCGGCGTTTCGCCGACGGCACCTGCGCGTCCACGGCGACTACTCGTTTCTGCTGCCCGACCTCGCCGGCGCGCTCAGAGCGCTCCGTGACCCCGACAGCCCCGCCTACGAACAGGACGAAGACGATGAGGATTGAAAGGCCGGCGACGATATCGCCAGAGCGGCGGCACCGGTAAGAACGCTGTCACCGCGTGACAAGCCGCTGCGCGCCGCTGCCGGACCATTGACAGATCCTTCTCGTGGTCGCAAAATATTCCGAAAACGAGAAAGGAATGTCCGTGAACTCCCCCAACTTCACCGTGGCCGTCGTCTATCGCGAGCCCAGGGCCGCCGTGGACTGGCTGGCGTGCGCGTTCGGCTTCGAGGTCACGATGGCCATCGAGGGCCCTGACGGCGACCCCAACAAGTCCCACTACGAGATGGCGATGGGCGGGCGGGGGCGGATCATGATCGGCGGCGAGTGGGCCGCGTGGACCCGCAGCCCGGCGTCGATCGGCGGGGCCAACACCCAGATGACGCACGTCGAGCTCACCGGTGACCTCGACGGGCACTGCGAGCGGGCCCGGAGCGCCGGCGCCACCATCGCTGCCGAGCCCGAGGACCAGTTCTACGGCGACCGCACCTACCGGGCGATCGACCTCGAAGACCACGTGTGGACGTTCTCCGTGCACGTCCGCGACGTGACCAGGGCGGAGGCCGAGGCGGCGATCGGCCAGCGAATCGGAGCGTCGAGCTGGGCGTGAGCGCGACGTCCGCGGCGACCTTGCCCGACTCCCTCGACCGCACCCTGGACGCGCTGGCCGATCCGTACCGCCGCCAGGTGGTCGAGCTGCTGCGCCAACGGCCCCACCGCGCCGGGGAGCTGTCCGCCGCGCTCGCCCTACGCCCGTCGGTGATGAGTCGCCACCTCAAGGTGCTTCGCGAGAGTGAACTTGTCGAAGAGACCAGCCCGCAGTTCGACGCCCGGGTCCGCGTCTACTCGTTGCGGTCGGGGGCGACGGCCGAGCTGCGGTCGTGGCTCGATGCCGTGGAGCAGGGCTGGGCCGATCAGCTGGCCGCCCTCAAGGCCCACGTCGAGCAGTCGCCGTGACCTCACGGGTATTGGTGGCGCTGCGCATCGCGGCGCCACCGAGCCGGGTCTTCACGGCCTTCACCGCCGAGATCGGGCAGTGGTGGCGCCCGCACGGCCTGTTTGAGCTCAATGGCCGCGGTGACGGCCGGCTCGCTATCGAGGCCGGCCTCGGCGGTCGGATCATCGAGTCCTACCCCGACGGCGTGCAGTTCGAGGTGGGGCACGTCCGGGTCTGGGACCCGCCCAACCGGTTGGTCTTCAGCTGGCGGGCAGCGTCCTTCCCACCCGACCGCGAGACCGAGGTCCACGTCCGCTTCGAGCCCGTCGACGGCGCTACCCGTGTTGTCGTCGAGCACCTCGGCTGGGACAGCATCCCGCAGACGCACGCCGCCCGCCACGGTTTCCCGCTACTCCCGTTCCAGCACCGCTTGGCCGAGTGGTGGCAGGCACTGCTCGACTCGCTGGCAACCACGTCAACCACATGAGCAGGTGGCCCGCATGACCCAGGACGTACAGCAGCAGATCGATTGGCGGGACTGGCTGCAGCGATGGGATGCGCAGCAAGAGGGCTACGTTCCCGAGCGCGAAGCGCGCTTCACGGCGATGTTCGACGCGCTGGCGGCGCTGCTGCCCCCGTCGTTCGTGGCGCTGGACCTCGCCTGCGGGCCGGGGTCAATCAGTCAGCGGCTGCTCGCCCGCTTCCCCGGAGCACGCGCGATCGCGGTGGACATCGATCCGGTGATGCTGGCCATAGGACAGGGTGCGCTCGGCACGATCGACGGCCGCCTGCGCTGGATCGAAGCCGATTTGGCGTCGCCGGACTGGCTGGAGGAGCTGGGCGAAACGCAGGTGGACGCGGCGCTCAGCAGCACCGCCCTGCACTGGTTGGCGCCGGAACCGTTGGCCCGCCTCTACCGCGACCTCGGCCGCCTGCTGCGCCGCGGCGGCCTCGTCCTCAACGGCGATCACCTGGACTTCGATCCGGCGTCGCCGACCCTGGCGCGCCTGAGCCTGCGTGCCCGCGAGCAGCAGTGGACCGACGCCGCGTTCACCGCGCGCGGCATCGAGACGGCCGAGCAGTGGTGGGACGCGTTGGCCGCGGAACCTGCGCTTGCACCGCTGCTCGCCGAGCGGACCCGGCGCTTCGCCGGCAAGCAGCGCCAGGACACACCACCGGGCTTCGACGTCCACGTGGCGGCGCTGCGCGCCGCCGGCTTCCGCGAGGTGGACACGATCTGGCAGGCGCTCGCGAATCGCGTGGTGCTAGCTGTGCGGTAGGCACGGGCAGCCGAGCAGTGACGAGCCACAGCGCGAACACCGGGAAACCATTGTGTCTCAGGAACGATCGTTCGTAAGACTTCCCGAGCGAGATCGACGATTCGCCGACGGGCCGGGACCAATTTGCAATGCTTGCCGTGTACGCGGCAATGTAACGCTCTCCCCGGTTTGCGATATGTTGCGGCTCATGCGCATCGGCTACGGACGCGTCTCCACCCGCGATCAGCACCCCGAGGCTCAACACGACGCGCTCCACGCCGCTGGTTGCGAGAAGGTCTTCGTCGACACCGCTTCCGGGAAGCTCGGCCGCCGGCCCGAACTCGACAACGCGCTGCTGTCCGCGAACCGGTCCGGCGACCAACTCGTCATCACCAAGCTTGACCGACTCGGCCGATCGCTCGAGCATCTGATCGAGCTCTCCAAGCTCCTCGACAGCCGCGGCGTCGACCTCGTGGTCCTCGACCGGGGGATCGACACATCGACCTCCATCGGCCGGCTGTTCTTCCAGATCATCGGCGCGATCGCCGAGTTCGAGCACGCGCTGATGTCAGAGCGCACCATGGACGGTCTGACTGCCGCTCGCGCCCGCGGGCGCACCGGTGGTCAGAAGCCGAAGCTGGGCCCGAGGCAGGTCAAGCTCGCGCGCGAGATGTATGACGAGACCGGCAAGGACGGGAAGCGCAAGCACACCGTCGGCCAGATCGCTGCGGAGTTCGGCGTCAGCCGACCCACGATCTACCGCCACCTCGACAACACGAACCGACCAACCGCGCCGGCTTAGCGGCACTTTTCGTTCCGTTGTTCCCCACGGGCCTACTCGACGGCTCTTCCGAGCTCGTGCCGGGCAGCGCAGCCATTGCCGGACCTCCGCGGGGGTCCGCTGAGCTGGCGCTGGAGCGAGACCGGCTGGTTGAGGCAGCCCGCGGCTACGCCGAGGCGTCACTCGCCGACGCCACCCGGCGCGCCTACCGCTCCGATCTCGAGGACTTCTCCCTGTGGTGCCACCAGCGCCAGGTGGCATCGCTGCCGGCGGCTCCGGAGACCGTCTGCCTCTACCTCACCGACCTGGCCCAGCGTGGACGAGCCGTCTCCACCCTGGGGCGCCGGCTCGCCGCGCTCAAGCTCGCCCACCGCACCGGCGGGCACGAACCGTCCCCCACTGAGGATGTTGCGGTGCGTCAGGTCATGCGGGGTATCCGCCGTACCGTCGGCGTGGCACCGCGCCGACAGGCCGCCCCACTGGTGATCCAGCAGCTACGCGTCCTGCTGGCAGCCAACCCCGACGAGAGCGTGCAGGACCTCCAGGACTACGCGCTGCTACTGCTCGGATTCGCCTTTGCCGGCCGCGCCTCCGACCTCGTGTCTCTCGACGTCTCCGATCTCGAGTTCACCGACCGCGGTCTCCTCGTCCACCTCCGCGGCTCCAAGACCGACCAGGAGAAGGCCGGCGAGGTGATCGCCGTCCCCACCGGTCAGCACCAGGAGACCGATCCCATACTCGCGGTCCGCCGCTGGCTATCCCTCTCCGCGCTGACCGCCGGCCCGGTGTGGCGGGGTGTCAACCGCTGGGGCAATCTGTCCTCGGAGAGGCTCTCCACCCGGGGCGTGACCCGGGCCATCCGTCGGGCTGTGGCAAGAACGAAGATGGACCCGGAGCACCTGTCGAGCCATTCGCTCCGAGCGGGCTTCGCCACATCCGCCGCGGCCGCCGGCGCCTCAGAGCGATCGATTGCGGCGCAGACACGGCATCGCTCCATGGCGACGCTGCGCCGCTACATCCGACTGGCGACCGCGTTTGACGAGAACGCCGTGTCCAAGGTGGGGCTCTGAGACCAGCGACGCAATGAGCGACCCCCCGTTCCCGCATACAAATCCGTGAGATGGACGCTCGCCCCGCGCGATGCGCCATCTGGTTCGCGCGCCGGCTCTCACGTGATTACCCCGTTGGTAACACCGGTCGCCTTGCCCCCGTTCACCGGGCATGCGCAGGGAAGCAAAGACAGGATGTCTCGCCGTTGTCGCTCTCTCCCTGGCGACGGCAATCGTCGTTGGCACGTGGGATCTCCTCCATCAGCAGTTCGATCCCTCGGTGGCAGCGATTCGCGACCATCCGATCGCCGCCACCGGCACCGTAATTCAGCCGGAGATCGACGGCCTCGGAGGGGACCCGGCCGTTTCATACCACTACTCGGTCGGAGGCCACATCTACGACGGATACGACGTCGCGAGCTCAGCGACGGGCGATGTGTTGCGATTGAAAGCCGGCGACCATGTCCCGATCCAGTACGCGGCCGCCGTGCCTAGCGTCTCCTGTGTGGCGGCATCGACTGACTGCCCCAATGGGGTCTTCGACCCCTACTTGGCCGCCTTCGTGTTCTGGGCCCTCGCACTGGTTCTCGTCTTCGCGCTGGGCTGCCAACGGCTCAGTCGTCACCTTCGAAAACGGTCGCGAGGCGCCTCGACCTGATTTCGATGCCGACACGGCCCTGCAGGCGTGCATCCGAACCGGAAACCTTGCCCACGTTGACCTCGCTGCCCGGATAGAGCCGGGCGCGGTTGAGAGCACGGGCGGCTACTTCTAGCTGGGCAGGCCAAAGGGGAGCCACTCCCCTATTGGAATAAATGTTCGCGCTTCGATCCCGCGACATACCGTTTCTGCCCCAGTCGGTCGGAACCCGAAAAAATACCTCCAGTGCCCCACTACTCCCGCACACGCGGCGGCGCCTGCCGCTGCGCGGCATCTGTGACGGGTTTTCCTCCAGTGCCCCAGTTCGGCTATGCTTGCTGAACTCTTCCCCGTCGTCCAGGTTTCGGCCTGAACTGGCGGGGCTATTTTTTTCCGGGACTTGATCCGTGCCCACCCGCGTCGTCGTCTTTCTGGATTACCAGAACGTCTATCGCTCAGCCAGACGCGCATTTAGCCAAGACGGCGCGCCACACTGGGAGGGCCAGATCCATCCCGGCCGCCTGGCGGATCTAATCGTCGCCAGGGGCCGACAGCCCCGGCAGCTTGTCGAGGTACGAGTCTATCGGGGTCAGCCGGACAGCAGCAAGGATCCCAAGGCCTACGGCGCCAGCCAGAAGCAGACCGCCATGTGGTCGCGTGACCCACGAGTCCGGGTTGTCAGCCGACCCTTGAGGTACCCGAGGGATTACCCGCTCTCAAAGCCCGAGGAGAAGGGTGTCGACGTGCAGCTGGCCGTTGATTTCGTGTCCATGGCCATTCGGGGGGAATACGAAGTCGGCGTCCTGATGTCCGAGGACACCGATTTGAAGCCTCCTCTTGAGGCCGTCGTCGCCCTACCCATCACTTCACAAAAGGTCCATTGCGAGGTCGCGGCGTGGGCTCCACCCGCAAGCCCAGCCCGACGGCTGCGCATTCCGGGGGTCAACCTCTGGTGTCACTTGCTCAGCGAAGCTGACTTTCGCCCGGTCGCCGACAACACCAATTACGCATAGGGCTCCGCTGCCTCAGTGGTCTCCCGAGTGGAGCTCGCCGCCGGTGGAGTCCAGAAACGCAGAGACCGCTGTGACGTTTCATGAAAGTGGCACGGTATTTTGCCGGACATGGCAGCCCATTTTTCATCAAAGTGGCAGTAGCGGTCTGGAGAAGGTGGAAGGCACTCCAGATGTGACACCCCCGGCCGAGACTCG
>QHBU01000227.1 GCA_003244045.1 Candidatus Aeolococcus gillhamiae | reverse complement strand
ATCCGTGGCGTGCACTGCGAGGAGCTGTCCACAATCGCGGATGAGCCGGAGGTGGCACTGTGCGTCGCCCGCGTGGACCACGAGGATGACACGCACACGACATACAACGTGCCGGTGGCTGTGGGTTCGCCGGGCGGCCTGCGTCCCAGTGACCCGGCGGCGATCATCCACGAGGACGAGCGAACGCTGATCTTCGACGCGCTCGCCGACGCGCGAACCGCCGCACCGCTGTGGCGCATCCTCGCGGGCGGACAGGCGGTGCAGCTGCGCGACGGACGCCTTGGGGTCGGCGGTGACGGCGGGCTCGATCCGTCGACGAGGGACATCGCGCCGCTGGCGCGCGAGCAGTCGAACACGTCGCTCATCGTCGGTGGCGAGCATCTGCTCAAGGTGATGCGCAAGCTGGCCTTCGAGCCGTCGGTCGAGCTGGAGATGACCCGCGCGCTCGAGGCGGCCGGCTTCAACCACCTCGCCCCACCCGAGGCTTGGCTGCACTACGAGCGCAATGACCAGCCACATGGTGCGCTGCTCGCCCTGGCGCAGCAGTACCTTCGCAACGGCACCGAAGGATGGACGCTGGCGCTGACCTCGCTGCGCGACCTCTACGCCGACGCCGAGGACCTCAATGCCGGCGACGCGTTCCAGCGCAACCAGGCCGTGGAGGACGCCGGCGGCAGCTTCACCCCTGACGCGGCCCGGCTCGGTGACATCACCGCGCAGATGCACCTCGCGCTCGCCGACGCCAGGGGCGCCGAGCTCAGCGCTCAGCCGATCACACCCGCTCTGCTGGCGGAGTGGGCGGACGAGATGATCGGCGACCTGGAGGCTCTCATCGCCGGCAACGCCGCGGCGGTGCAGGGCATCGGCGAACACGAGGCCGCCATCGAGGCGCGCATCAACGCAATCCGAACAGTGCATGACCCTGGGCTGGCCATCCGCATCCATGGTGACTACCACCTCGGCCAGGTGCTGCGCACCGACTCGGGCTGGACGGTGCTCGACTTCGAGGGCGAGCCGCGCCGTCCCGTCGAACACCGCCGCCGCCGCCACTCGCCCCTGCGCGACGTCGCCGGCATGCTGCGCTCCTTCGACTACGCGGCGTCTGTCGCGCTCATCGAGCGCAGCACCCCGGCCGACCCGGCCTGGGGGCACCTCTGGGCGCATGGGCGCACCTGGGCCGCCGCCAACCGCGAGGCATTCTGGGCGACGTACGTGGAACGCACCGCGGGCAGCCGGCTGCTTCCCGATGCCGGCGCGGCGCTGACGCTGCGACGCGCGTTCGAGATCCAGAAAGCCGTCTACGAGGTGGGCTACGAGCTGGCCCACCGCCCCCAGTGGGTGTCGGTGCCGCTCGGCTTCCTCCTCGAGGCGACGGCATGACCACCACGCAAGGAGCCAGCACGCCTGTTGACATCGCCGCCGAGGCCCGGTTGCTCACCGACGGCGTGCACCGCGATCCCCACCGGCTCCTCGGGCCGCATCCCCACGGCGAGGTCACCGTGGTGCGCGCGTTCCATCCGGACGCGCTCGAGGTGTCGGTCGCGCATCCCGACGGCGTGGTGCGGATGAAGCGCGTCGACCACAGCGGCATCTTCGAAGCTGAGGTGCCGGTGCCTGAGATCCCCGGCTACCGCCTGCGCTATCGCACCTCGGATACCGAGTGGGAGCTCGACGACCCCTACCGCTTCCTGCCCACCCTCGGCGACATCGATCTCCACCTCATCGGCGAGGGCACCCACTACCGGCTCTGGGAGCGGCTCGGCGCGCGCGTCATCGACCATCAGGACGTGCGCGGCACCGCGTTCGCGGTGTGGGCGCCACTGGCGCGCGGCGTGTCACTGGTCAGCGACACCAACGGCTGGGACACGCGCACGCTGCCGATGCGCTCGCTCGGCGCCAGCGGAGTGTGGGAGATCTTCATCCCCAACGTCGGCGCAGGCTTGCGCTACAAGTTCCGCGTCCTCGGCGCCGACGGGCGCACCGTGCTCAAGGCCGACCCCCTGGCTCGCGCCGCCGAGCCGCCGCCGGCGACTGCCAGCGTGGTGACGGAGTCGGCGCACACGTGGAACGACGCCGAGTGGATCGCCCGTCGTGCGGTCGTCGACCCCACGGCGCGGCCGCTCTCGATCTACGAGGTGCATCTCGGCTCGTGGCGGCGCGGCGCCGACGGCGCGGTGCTGAGCTATCGCGAGCTGGCCGGACAGCTCGCCGAGCACTGCGAGCGCATGGGCTTCACGCATGTGGAACTGCTGCCGATCGCCGAGCATCCCTTCGGGGGCTCCTGGGGGTACCAGGTGAGCAGCTACTACGCGCCGACCTCGCGGTATGGAACACCAGACGACCTGCGCTGGTTCGTCGACCACCTCCACCAGCGCGGCATCGGGGTGATCGTCGACTGGGTGCCCGCGCACTTCCCGCGTGACGAGTGGGCGCTGGCGCGCTTCGACGGCACCGCGCTGTACGAGCACGCCGACCCGCGCCGCGGCGCCCAGCCGGACTGGGGCACGCTGGTCTTCAACTTCGGGCGCAACGAGGTGCGCAACTTCCTCGTCGCCAACGCGCTGTTCTGGATCGAGGAGTTCCACATGGACGGGCTGCGCGTCGACGCGGTCGCCTCGATGCTGTATCTCGACTACTCCCGCAAGCCCGGCGAGTGGGAGCCCAACCAGTACGGCGGCCGCGAGAACCTCGAAGCCATCGCCTTCATCAAGGAGTTCAACGAGCAGGTGCACGCCCGCTACGCCGGGGTGATGACCATCGCCGAGGAGTCGACGGCGTGGCCGGCGGTGTCACGGCCGACGGCCAGCGGCGGGCTCGGCTTCACCTTCAAATGGAACATGGGCTGGATGCACGACTCGCTCGACTACATCAGCAAGGACCCCGTCTTCCGCCGCTACCACCAGCAGCAGCTGACCTTCGGCGTCTGGTACGCCTGGGCGGAGAACTTCATCCTCCCGCTCTCGCACGACGAGGTGGTGCACCTCAAGGCGTCGCTGATCGGCAAGATGCCGGGGGATCGCTGGCAGCGCTTCGCCAACCTGCGCGTGCTCTTCGGCTGGATGTGGGCGCATCCGGGCAAGAAGCTGCTCTTCATGGGCGGCGAGTTCGCGCAGTGGACGGAGTGGAACCACGACCGCTCTCTCGACTGGCACCTCCTCGAGGAGCACGAGCACGCCGGCATGCAGCGACTCGTCGCCGACCTCTGCCATGTGTACCAAGAGATCCCGGCGCTGTGGCAGGTGGACGGCAACAGCGAGGGGTTCCGCTGGATCGACGCAGGCAACGTCGACCAGAGCGTGGTCAGCTTCGTGCGCATGGACGCGTCGGGTCATCCCGGCGCCGCCTGCATCGCCAACTTCTCGCCGGTGGTGTACGAGGGCTTCCGCGTGGGCTTGCCGAAGGCCGGCGCCTGGCGTGAGGTGATCAACACCGACGCCGCCGACTACGGCGGCAGCGGGGTTGGCAACATGGGGCGCGTGGAGACGGAGCCGTCGAACTGGCATGGCTTCGAGCAGTCGGCGCTCATGACCGTGCCGCCACTCGGGGTGGTCTGGCTGTCGCCGGAGGAGTAGGCGCTTTCGGCGCTGCCGCTCAGGTGGCCGCGGTGACCGGTTCGAAGCTGGCCAGCATGTGCTCGAGCGCCTTCTGGTCCGGACCGACAAAGGGATCGGCGTCCGGCGCCTCGGCGAGCATCTGGGTGAACTGCTCGCTGAGCCCGATTGCCGGGGGCAGGTGCGTGCTGAGGATCGCGTGCGCGTCATTGATCGGCATCGAGTTGACCGAGTTCATGTAGCGACCCCTGTCGACGCCGTGGACCCACGGGCTGTCGATGGTGGCCCACACATGCTGCGCACCGCGCAACTGCTCGGCCGGCACCTCGCCAACGTCGGGGCCGCTGGCGATCTCCTCGCTCGGCATCGGAGCACCGAAGCAATCCGAGCTGAAGCACGTCCGCGACCTGTCGTCGAAGAAGCCGACGGTCGCCGGGTTGTCGAACAGCGCGGGGCGGAATGCGTGCAGCGTGCGGTCACCGACGTCGAGGCGCTGTCCCGGGTTGAGCAGGTACAACCGGTCCATCGGCAGCGGCTTCTCGGTCGACATGATGCCGGCGGCGATGAAGGTGGTCACCAGGCGTGCCTGGGGCGCGGCCTCGAGCAGCGCGAAGATGCCTCCGGTGTGGTCGCGATCGGGGTGGGTCAGCCAGATCCACCGCACCGTGGCCGGGTCGATCACCGAGCTGACGGTGGCCACGAAGTCGCGGTCGGGGAGGCCGAGCCCGGTGTCGACAACCACGGGCTCGCGGGCGTGGAGCACGAATGCGTTCACGGGGAGGAAGCCGATGCCAGGCACCTCCATGGCATCGCTGAGCACGGTGACGTCATCGCCGACTCGAAATGTGCGCATTGTTGCTCTCCTAGCTGGTGATTGCTGGTCAGAAGACGATGCGGGTGGCGAGCAGTCCCGAGGACTCTTCGCGGCCGGAGAGAATCCGGCAGAACTCTACGCCGTCAAGGGTGAGGTCCTCGCCGCCAGTGCCGGCGGCGTACGCGCCCCCAGCGGGGCCGGACAGCGTGAGGGTGAACCGCTGACCGTGCCGCCGCGCCCAGTCCGCGACCACGTCGGCGACGATGCGCCCGTCGTGGTCCGCCGTGAGCTCAGGCTCGCGGCCGATCGCCCGGCAGATGTCGACGCGGTGGATCCACGGGTCGCGGGTGTGAACGACGTCGAAGAGGTAGCCGACGGTCCAGCCGGGTTCACCAGGGAGCTGCGGGTCGTAGGGCGTCGCGCGCATCGCCTCAGTGGTGGCGCGGCGCGCGGCCAGACCACGCGGTGCCGCCACATGCAGTGCTTCGCGCAGTTGGTCGGTGGTGAGACCGGCGTGCTCGCTCACCTGCAAGGCGGTCATGGCATCGAGACGGAGCGCGCCGGTCTGTGCCGCCACCTCCGCGGCGGCGCCGATCTGGCGAGTGCGCTCCTGCGGGTCGGCCTGCAGCTCGAGCATTCCCAGGATGTGGCCGAGCATGGCCTTGACGTCCCAGCCGACGCAGTCGGTCGAGCGCGACCAGTCCTCGTCGTGGAGCTCGTCGACGACGGCGAGCAGCCGGTCGTACTCCGCGGTCGCGACCATCATGGCTTCGTCGTGTCCCAGTGGCGCGATGGTTTCGACGGCGACGGCGCTGCTGATCATGTCTCTCTCCTGCTGGTTGCGGGCCGGTAGTGCTCGAAGTACATATCGCTGAGCTCAGCGGCGAGACGGACCCAGCGATCGCCGCCAGGTTCGTTGGAATTCTGCTGAGCGGCGAGGCCGGCGGTCAGCGCGATCCACGCGTCGAACGCACGAGCGCTGGTGATGCCGCACGCCCGCAACGCGGCGCGGGACTCCTCGAGGAGGCGCAGAGCCGGCTCGTAGGTCTCGGGACTCGGCTCGAACCCGGGGATGGTCCGCTGGAAGAGCAGCTGGTATCGGACCGGGTCCTCGACGCAGAAATCGAGAAAGGTCTTCGAGCGCAGGCGCATCCCTTCGACCGGGTCGGCCGTCGGCGGCAGCGCGGTGATGTGCCGCAGCAACTCGACGTTGGACTCGCCGAACATGGCGTCGTAGATCGCGTACTTCGATGGGAAGTACACGTACAGGGACTGGGCGCGCATGCCCACGCGCGCGCCGAGATTGCGCATTGCAAGGGCGGCGAGACCCTCCGCCCGGACGAGCTCCCAGGCGGCGTCGAGGATCTCTCGACGCGTTGCCGCGTACCTCTCGGCGCGCCGGTCTCGGGTGAGTGTAACTGACATTGTCAGGCAGTATGAACATTGTCAGGTGGAAGTGTCAAGGTCAGCGGTCGCCCCAGGCTGTCTCCGGTTGCGCGGCGGGGCACCAGCGATGACAATGTGGCGCCGCCGCGGCCCAGGACCGTTCCCAGGAGAAACCATGGACACCGAACAGGCGCGCGAGCGGCTGATCGCTGAACGCGATCGGCTCACGCAGGTGCGCGATGCGGCGACGAGGTTGAGCACGCCGGCGCAGGAGACGGCTGAACGCGAGCTCTCGAGCGCGGACCAGCATCCGGCCGAGCAGGCGACGGAGACGCTGGAGCGTGAGCTCGACCTGGGCGTCCTGCAGAGCGTGGAGAGCGAGCTGACCGAGGTGCAGGCCGGGCTCGAGCGGGTTGAGGCCGGGACCTACGGCATTTGCGAGATCTGCAAGAAGCCGATCGCTGAGGGGCGGCTCGAGGCCATGCCGGCGGCGCGGTATTGCGTCGAGGACCAGGCCAAGGCAGCGAAGGCGAATCGCGGCTAAGGGGAGCGAAGCGCGGCCGGGAGTCGGCTTGCGGTCAGAGTGCCGCGGTGCCGATCAAACCCTTGCGGGTCACCAGGGTGGCGAGCTTTGCTTCGGACATTCGCTGTGCTGCCGGTGGGCGCTGCGGGACCACCATGTAGCGTGATTCGGCGCTGGCGTCCCACACGCTGATTCGGGTGTCCGCGGGCAGCTCCAATCCGAATTCGCGGAGCAGGGCGCGCGGTTCGCGGACCACCCGGGAGCGGTACGCCTCGCTCTTGTACCAACCTGGTGAGGGACCGAGGAGCGCGATCGGGTAGCAGGAGCAGAGCGTACAGACGACGACGTTGTGCTCGGCCTCAGAGTTGGCGACAACCTTCAGGCGCTGCTCCTGGATGCCGCCGGACATGGTGAAGCCCAGCTCCTGGATCGCCGCATTGGCATCGTTCAGCAGCCGCTCCTTGAACGCCGGGTCGACCCACGCTCGCGCAATGATCCGGGCGCCGTTGGCGGGGGTGGCACCCCTCAGGAACTCGTCGATGCGGCCGTCGATGTCAGCGCGGGTGACCATGCCGCGCTCTTCGAGCAGGGCCTCGACACGCCGGACACGCTCGGAGATGGCCGTGCTGCTGTGATCGCCGCTCACGCCCCGGTATCTCGCTGGTGGGTCGTCGTCGGCTCCAGATAGTCCTCCCAGAGCTCGACCGTGACCGCATGATCGCCGGCGCCGAACAGGACCACAGCCTCGAAACGCACGTGGTACACAGGTTGCGGCCGGCCCTGCAGGCCGCGGGCCCGCTCGTCGGCAAGAGGGTGATGGCCGGCGCATTCGATGATCTCGCCCACCGCGCCACGGGCGTATCTCGGGAGGCGGGTGTGCCCCGGCGGGTCGAGGGTGCGCGTCCGCACAAGCTCACCCGGAGCGAAGCGGTCAGGCACCCGCGAGCTCCTCGGTTGTGGCCAGGCCCTTCTCGGCAAGCAGGGTGGTGATCGCAGTGAACCAGCGCTCGTAATAGGAGGCTGCCAGGTAGGCCTCCGGCGGCATGCGTTCGATCGCGTCCCGGAACTCGTCCAGGTTGTACACGCCCCTGCCGATCAATGCCCGGTTCATCGCGAAGACGTGCGCCTCCCAATCGGCGTGGAAGGCTGGCTCGTCGGGGTCCTCGACGATGTCGGCGAAGCCGATCATCCCGCCCACGTCGTTGATGCGGCTCACGGTGTATTCCTACTCTCTCGCTGAGGCGAGACGCAACTGCTCAGAGAGGCCAACCGGTGGTCGGGGCGGGACTGTTACCAGCCGACGGGGTGTGGGGTGGCCCAGTCGTTGTCGTGAGCGTCGGGGAAGTGCTGGCGCTCGGGGACCATCGAGTCGAGAAGCTGCTCCTGCCAGTCGAGCAGGGCGGCGTGGAGGCGTACGGTGTTGCGCGCGCGGATCGCCTTGCGAGGGAGCGGCACGCCGACCTCGTCCTCGAGGCGGGAGAGGCGCAGGCGGAGCGGCCGGTCGAAGGAGCGCTCGCCTGTGAGGTGGCGCTCCTCGAGCTGGTTGATGAGCGAGTCGATGGCCTTGATGCGCCGACGGATCCGCGAACCGTCCACGCGACGTCGCAGCGACGCGATCCGGCGATCCCAGATCTCCCGCCCGGCGCGGGCGATGAGGTCGGGGTTGATGGGGGTGGCGGCGAATTGGGCGGACATTCCTGGTTGTTCCTGTCTGGCTGGTTGAACCGTCGCGGGGACGGGTTGGTTATTGCCGGATAAGCATCGCGTGCAGGCGGAGCATTCCATCTGTCACCTGTCGTGAAGGTGACGACTCCGACGACGGCGCTTTCGCGATGATCACGAGACCTATGAGCGGCGGCGTTCCTGAAGATCGGCCTGTGGCGCGGATGAGCGACTTCCTGGGGATGCACGTCGCCGGCCGGCCACTGCTGATGCCCAACCCCTGGGACGTCGGCTCCGCCCGGGTGCTGGCGTCGATCGGCTTCCGGGCGCTGGCCACGACCAGCAGCGGCTTCGCCGCGACCCTGGGCAAGCAGGATGGTTCGATCGGCCGGGATGACGTGCTCGCCCACGCCGCGGCGATCGTGGCAGCCGTCGACGTGCCGGTCTCCGCGGACCTCGAGAACGGCTTCGCGGAGGACCCGGACGGCGTGTACGCGACGGTGAGGGCGGCGGTCGCGGCGGGTCTGGCCGGCTGTTCGATCGAGGACTACTCGCGGACTGCGGGTGGCCACATCCTCGAGCGCGGGCTGGCCGTCGAGCGGGTGATCGCCGCCGTGGAGGCGGCCGAGGTTCAGCCGGGGCTGGTCCTCACCGCTCGCGCGGAGAACCTCATCAGGGGCAATCCTGATCTCGACGACACCATCGCCCGGCTCCAGGCGTACCAGGAGGCCGGCGCCCATGTGCTGTACGCGCCCGGGGTGCACGGCATCGAGGACGTGCGGCGGGTGGTCGAGTCGGTCGACCGGCCGGTCAATGTGCTGACGCTGCCCGGCTCGCCGTCGGTGGCCGTGGTGGCTGAGGCCGGTGTGGCGCGCATCTCGGTGGGCGGTGCCTTCAGCCATGTGGCGTTCGGGGCGCTGACGCGAGCGGCGCGCGAGCTGCTCGACGAGGGGACGTACGGGTTCATGGACCTGGCAGGCGAGGGATTGCGGCAGGAGAAGGCGGCCTTCGGCGGCGCGTGAGCGGATCCGGCTGAGAATGGTGACGGTGGACCGTTCGGAGTGACTGACTGGCTGGTGGACGCTGTCATGCTGCCGGACGGCACCGAGCCGGGGAGTCGCTGGCTGACGTCGTCCGGTTGGACGGAACAACGTGTGCCCGATGCGGTGGCGCTGCCCGGACGCTTCGCGCTGCCTGGACTGGTCGACGCCCACAGTCATGTGAGCTTCTCCGACGGTGACGGCGCGCTGGTATTCGTCGACCGCAGCGGCGCAGAGGCTCATCGCGAACGCTACGCGCGCGATGGCGTCGCGATCGTCCGCGATGCCGGCGGGGCGCCGGACGTTGTGCTCTCGCTTCCGCGCACCGCGGGGCGGCCCTTCGTTGTCGCAGCGGGGCGTCATTTGGCTCCGCCAGGGATGTACTTCGAGGGCGTGCACCTTCCTGTCGAGGCGGACGACGTCGTCGAGGTGGCGCTCGGGGACCTCGCTGCGGGAGCGACCTGGGCGAAGCTGGTGGCTGATTTCCCCTCCGCGGCGGCGCGCGCGCTGGGGCCGGGCGCTGCGCCAGAGCAGACGTACGACCTGGATGTTGTGCGACGCCTCATCGACGCTGTTCACGGCGCGGGCGGACGTGTCGCCGCACACGTCACCACGCCGCTGGCGAGTGCGCTGGTGTCGCTCGGCATCGACTCGATCGAGCACGGCACAGCGCTCGACGAGGCCACCGTCGACGAGATGGCGGCGCGTGGAACGGCGTGGACGCCGACGCTGTGCGCGGTGCTGTCGGCGGCCCCCGATGCTCCGCCGGAGCGGTTGCGCGTTGTCGCCGACCGACGTGAGCGCTTCACGCATCTGTTGCCGTATGCGATTGCGCGTGGTGTGCCGGTGCTGACCGGGAGCGACGTGGTGGGGACGATTCCGCGCGAGATCGCCTTGCTGGTGGAATGTGGGGTGGCGCCGGGCGATGCGTTGCGGGCGGCGACCGCATCGGCGATGCGGTTTCTAGGCGCCGACGCGGAGGTGGCGCCGGCGTCGGTGGTGACGTACGAGGCCGATCCGCGTGATGATCCGGAGGTGGTGCGGCAGCCCGCCGCGGTGGTCATCGGCGGGGTCCTGGTGCGCTGAGGGCGGGCTGGCGCGCGCTCTAGCGGCGTCGTGGGGGTCGGCGAAAGCGGAAGTAGGCGCCGAACGCCGTCGATAACAGTTGTTCAAAGGTGGGCGTTCTGGCGTGCGGGTTGCGCATTCGTGGGCCGCGGGCGCGCTCTCGTGCGTGCGTGGGCGCGCTCTCGTGCGTGCGTGGGCGCGCTCTCGTGCGTGCGCACGATCGTGGCCCTGCCGGCCCGTGCCGGACCGCCGCTCTAGTGGCGGAAGTGGCGCGCCCCGGCGTGCACCATGGCCATGCTGAGGGCGTCGGCGGCGGCGGTGACCTCAGGGTCCTTCTTCGAACCGCCCGGCTGGATGACGGCAGCGATGCCCGCCTTGCCGAGGGTCTCGACGCCGTCGGGCATCGGGAAGAAGGCGTCCGACGCGGCCACCGCGCCCGACGCCCGGTCGCCAGCGCGGTGCACGGCCAGCTCGGCGGCCTCGACTCGCGACATCTGGCCGGCGCCGACTCCGACCGCCATGCCATCGCTGACGATCACGATGGCGTTCGACTTGACGTGCCGGCACACCGTCCAGGCGACGAGCAGGTCGCGCCACTGCGCCTCATCGGGTTGGCGCTGGGTCGGGACGGACATGGCGGCGCGGTCGGTGCTGACATGGTCGACTGTCTGCACCAGCAGGCCGCCGTCGACGCTGCGAACGTCGAGCTGCGCGGCGCACGAGGGACGCTCGACGACGAGGACGCGCAGGCGCTCCTTTCTGGCGAGCCGTGCCTCTGCTTGGGGTGTGATCGCGGGCACGATGACGGCCTCGAGGAAGGTCTTGGCGAGCTCCTCGGCGGTCGCCTCGTCGAGCGGGCGGTTGAGCGCGACGATGCCGCCGAAGGCTGAGCGCGGGTCGCACTCGAACGCGCGACGGTAGGCGTCGGCGGCGTCACTGCCCACCGCAAAGCCGCAGGGGTTGGTGTGCTTGATGATCGCCGCGGCGGGCTCGCTGAAATCGCAGACGAGGCGGCGGGCGGCGTCGACGTCGAGCCAGTTGGTGAAGCTCAGCGCGGACCCCTGGAGCTGGCGCGCGTGCGCGAGGCCGCCCGGCGCGCCGGGGGTGGCGTAGAGCGCGCCGCGCTGGTGGGGGTTCTCGCCGTAGCGCAGCTCGGCGATAAGGCGGCCACCGATGGTGTATTCGGGCGCGGTCGATTCGCGGTCGTCGAGCTCAGCGGCGAGGTACGCGGCGACGGCGGTGTCGTAGGCGGCCGTGTGTGCGAAGGCGCGCGCGGCGAGGCGATCGCGCGTCGGCTGGGAGATCTCGCGATGCTCGCGCAGCTCGGCGAGCAACTCGTCGTACTGCGACGGCTCGATCACCACGGCCACCGATGCGCTGTTCTTGGAGGCGGCACGGATCATGGTGGGGCCGCCGATGTCGATGTTCTCGATGGTGGTGGCACGGTCGGCGCCGCGCGCGACTGTCTCCACGAACGGGTAGAGGGTGATGACCACGATGTCGATCGCGGTGAAACCGTGCTCGGCGAGCTTGGCCATGTGCTCGGGGAGGTCGCGGCGGGCGAGGATACCCGCGTGGATGGCGGGGTGGAGCGTCTTGACGCGGCCATCGAGCATTTCGGGGAAGCCGGTGACATCGCTCACGGCTGTCGCCTCGATGCCGGCCTCGTGCAGCGCGCGGCGGGTGCCATCGGTGGCGACGATGTCGACGTCGCACTCACGCAGCCCGTGCGCGAACTCGACGAGCCCGGTGCGGTCGGCGACACCGAGCAGCGCGCGCATCTAGCGGACGCCCTCGCGCTGGCGCGGCTGGGCGAGGATGCGTACCTTGGAGCCGTTGACCTGGAGCCGTCCGGTGGCCCAGAGCGCGACAGCCTCGGGGAGCACGCGCCACTCCTGTTCGTGGATGCGCGCGCGAAGAGTGTCAGCGTCGTCGTCCGCCTCGACCGGGACAGCGGCTTGGAGCACGATCGGTCCGGCGTCGACCGCGCCGGCTTTCAGCAGGTGGACGGTGCACCCGGTGACCTTGACGCCCGCGGCGAGGGCCTGCTCGACAGCGTCCATGCCACCGCCGAACGCCGGCAGCAGCGACGGATGGATGTTGAGGATGGCGTCGGGGTAGGCGGCGAGGACGTCGTCGCTGAGCACGCGGTCGTAGCCGGCGCAGACGATGAGCTCGATGCGCGCGGTGCGCAGCGTGTCGAGGATGGCGCGGTCGCGGGCGGTGGCGTCGCCGCCGTACTCCTTGACGGGTAGGGATACCGCCTGCACGCCGCGCGCGCGGGCGATGTCGAGCGCCCCGCATTGGCTGCGGTTGCTGACTACCAGCACGATCTGCGCGGGAAATGCCGGCGTCTGCGCGACGTCGAGCAGTGCGGTGAGGTTACTTCCGGTTCCCGACGCCAAGACTGCGACGCGGGTGGAGGCGCTCATTGCAGGCGAACGCGCTCCCCACCGGTCGACTCGACCACCTCGCCGATGCGCCACACCGGGATGCCCGCGGCGCTGGTCACTGCGCCCGCCTGCTGGCGAGGCACAGCGATGACCATGCCGACGCCCATGTTGAAGGTGCGCCACATCTCCTCCTGCATGACGCCACCGGCACGCTCGATCGCGGAGAAGAGCGCGGGCACCTGCCAGGTGGAGCGGTCGATGACCGCGCTGAGGCCGGCGGGGAGCACCCGGGGGACGTTCTCGATGAGGCCGCCGCCGGTGATATGCGCCATGGCGCGCACGTCGACGGACTGACGCAGATCGTTGATGGCGTGCAGGTAGCTGCGATGCGGCTCGAGGAGGAGGTCGGCGAGCGGAGCGTCGGTGCCGGGGAGCGCGGCGTTCCAGTCGAGCTCGCGCGTGAGCACGATGTGCCGCACCAGCGAATACCCGTTGGTGTGCAGGCCACTGCTCGGCATGGCCAGGAGCACGTCGCCCGCCTCGACGCGGGAGCCGTCGACGATACCGTCGCGCTCGACGGCGCCGACGATGAAGCCGGCGATATCGTAGTCGGCGAGGGCGTAGACCCCGGGCATCTCCGCGGTCTCCCCTCCCACCAGGGCGCAGCCGGTGTCGCGACACGCCGCGGCGACGCCGTCGACGAGCTCGGCGAGCTGCTCCGGCACCAGCTTGCCGGTCGCGTAGTAGTCCAAAAAGAAGAGCGGCTGGGCGCCGCAACAGAGGATGTCGTTGACGCAGTGGTTGACCAGGTCGATGCCGATGCCGCGGTGGCGGTTGGTGGCGATGGCGACCTTCACCTTGGTGCCCACCGAGTCGGTGCTCGAGACGAGGACAGGGCGCTTCCAGCGGCTGACGTCGAGCTCGAAGAGGCCGCTGAAGGCGCCGATCCCGCCGAGGACCGAGGGGGTGTGGGTGCTGCCCACCGCCTTGCGGATGAGGTCAATCGCGCGATTGCCCGCGTCGATGTCGACCCCGGCGTCGGCGTAGCGCAGGTCACCCATTCACGGCCGAGTTTATCGGGCGGCGGGGTTTGGCCGTGACCGGCTCGGCGGAACTCAGCTACAGGCGCCTGACCAGGGCCGGCCGGCCACGCGGTTCCTCGACCGCCACGCTTCCATCGGGCTCGAGGCGAAGCACCCAACCGCGCTCGTGAACCATGCGGTGATGGCGGCGGCAGAGAAGTACCAGGTTCCTCAGCGACGTCTCGCCACCGTCCGCCCAGTGCTTGATGTGGTGACCGTCCGTCCATTCTGGAGGGCGATCGCATCCGGGAAAGCGGCAGCCCTTGTCGCGCCGGACAAGCGCTGTGCGGATCGGAGCCGGAATGGTGCGGCTGGCGCGGCCGACTGAGAGCACGGCGCCGTTGGCGGTGGTGGCGGCATCCGCGGGGGCGGCATCGGTGCTCGCGGCGGCCGTCGCGATGGTCCGGACCGCGTCGCAGGCGATGCGGCGCGCCGCCTCGGCGTGGATGGGGCCCACCTTCGCCAGCTCCGCAGGCTGCGCTCCGTCATCGCGCCGCAGCGTCTCGAGAGTGGTGGTGAGGGTCAGATGTGGACGCTGGCCGTGGGTCTCGGGGAGGTTGCCGCTCTTCAACTGGCGCGCAGCGAGCTCGACGAGGGCGTCGGCACGGCGCTGGGAGGTCTTGCGCAGATCATCCGGACCTGTTGGCGGAGTCAGGGCGTCCAGCGCAGTCTTGACGATGGCGCCGCCCTCGGCGTCCAACTCGCCGCGGAGAATGAACACGCCGCCGAATGTCTGGTCGCACGCGAACCAGCGGCGCTCGTGGTCGCGATTGTCGCGATCGAGCGCGCCGTCGGCGTCAAGACGCTGACGCGTGTACGAGGTGAGGTACCACATCCGCCCGGCGTCGACCTTCTCGGCGGCGTCAACCAGCGTTCGCTCGACAGTGCGTGTCGGCTCGACGCCAATGTCGTCAGCGAGCCGTGCGATGAGCGAGACATTGGTGAAGGGGGCGCGGCCTTCGCGAAAGCTCTCCATGGTCATAGGGAGCTCGTTGAGCATGCGCCCCATGCGGACGCGATCGGTCGCCGCGCTGCTGGTGAGGCCGCACGTACCGCGCAGCCACGACACGGTGCTGGCTGCGCCCTCGGCCAGCGCACCGTTGTCGCGGTCAAAGCGATGGACGCGGCGGACGAACTCCGCCTCGAGGCGATCGATCTGCCGCCGGATGGCGACCAGGTCATCGCCGAGGGCGTGGCCGGTGAGGTTGTCGATCGACTCCACGGCGAGGCCGTTGACCGCCTGGGTCAGGTGCTCAATGCCGCTCTCAACGGTCGCCAACATGCTGCTCATCGTAGCCGAACGGCGCGCCGACTTCAAGCGGTATGCGCGTCGAAAGCCCTTTGGTGGTAAGGCGTATTGTCCGCGCGTTGTCCGTGTTTAGGCAGCTGCTGCGTGGTCGCCTGACATGCACGTGTGTGTTGTGCATGGAAGCTGTGCATGCGCACGCGCGCTACGGGCGTGCGTGGTGCGCACGCGCGCTGCGGGCGTGCGTGGCGGGCGCGCGCGCCGCGCGCTGCGCCGTAAGGCGCGCAGCGAGGCCGCGCCAGCCGGATGTCAGTGGAGGTGACTCCGGGCGCGGCCTCCGAGGGGTTGCGAGGCGGTCGGGCGACCTGGCGGGGCTGTCCGGTGGACCGGCCGTGGGTGGACGCCGTCTGACGAGTGGACGCGTCCTGCCGCTGTGCCGGCGACCGCTGTGCGCGCTGCGGCTGCGTCTCGCGCCTCTCCGGCTTCGCCTCGCGGTTCTCCAGCAGTGTCTGGCGGTGGAGGATGTTGGGAATGAGCAGTGCGGGAATCGTCACGATCGCGGCGACGACTCCGATGAGGACGATGTTGACGATCAGCCATCCTGTGGTCATGGCGGTTCTCCCTGACTGATTGACGTCGGTACCGCATCTGTTTCGGTTCGACTGGCATCAGCTTGCAACCGCCGTCTCAGATGAGCCTCCGATCCTTCTTAGAACGTCCTCAGACTCGCGCGTGGCGCCCCCCCACAATTGACAGGCGTGGTGACCACGCCTACTGTGGCGCGCGCAGGCGGCGGCGCTAACAGGTTTCTAAAGGAATTTCCGGTGAGTTCAACCGGTCGACGC
>QHBU01000226.1 GCA_003244045.1 Candidatus Aeolococcus gillhamiae | reverse complement strand
CCGTTCTGCGTCACCGTCGACTTCGACAGCCTCGATGACCGTGCCGTCACCATCCGCGACCGTGACAGCCTGGCCCAGGACAGGGTCCCGATCGCCGAGTTGGTCGATGTCGTCCGGGAGCGCCTCGAGGACGAGCGGTAACATGGCGGCCGTGTCGGTCACCACCGCCCACCAAGAGGGGCTGACGATCGCCGATCTCGAGGCCATGCCCGACGACGGCCGCCGCTACGAGCTCCTCGGAGGAGCGATCATCGTGACCCCGGCCCCGTTTACCCCGCACCAGCGCATGTCTCGGGTGCTGTTCCGGTTGCTCGACGACGCCTGCCCGCCGGGCCACGAGGTGTTCTACGCCCCCACCGACCTCGACCTGCCCGGCGGCCAGCGGGTGGAGCCCGATCTGGTGGTGGTGCCCACCGGGAGCGTCACCTTGGAGCGCCTGTACCTGCCCGTGCTCCTCGCGGTGGAGATCGTGTCAGCAGGCTCACGTACCCACGACCGGGTCACCAAGCGGGCGGCTTACGCCGAGGCGGGCATCCCCGCCTACTGGATCGTCGACCCCCTCGCCGGGCGTATCACCTGCCTGCGGCTGGAAGGCGACGCCTACCAGGTCTACGCCGAAGGCCCGGCCATCGAAGTCGACTGGCCCGTGCCAGTCAGCACCCACCTCGACGAGCTGTCGAAAGGATAGCGGCTGTTCAGGCATCCGGCGGCCAGGGCCTGGTCGACGATGCTCTGGCATCGCGCCACGAAGGCATCGGCATCGGCTATGGCGGCGGCCAGATCTTGGCCTGTACGACGCAACCGTTCGGACCCGTAGTCGGCGGCTGCCCGCATAGTTTGCAGCCGGCCGAGCACCGGGGCGGTACCATAAACCTCGACGAACAAGGTGATCTGGCCGCTGTGGGTCTTGGCATGTCGCCCGACCACGGTGAGCGCTGCCCGGCTGGCGTGGAACGCTGCGTAGTAGGCCCGGCTGGCGGCATCTTCGAGAGCACCCGCATCAAGGAGCAGGCGAGTGCCACCCAGTGCCTGGTGGGCCAGGGCCAGGTCTTGTCGGGCTCGTTCCCCCTGGCCGGGCGTCACAGCCGGACCGACTCCCGGCGCAGCTCCTCGTAGAACCCCGAGGCCCGTGAAATCGGGGCGTGGTAGGCGTCGAAGCCGATGATTACCGGCGCCAGCCATGGGCTGATGAAGTGGGCCAGGTCGGAGATCTCTCGTTCGATCGCGACGTCGAGGTCGTCGACCAACACGAGGACGTCGACATCAGATTCCTCGCTGGCGTCGCCTCGAACCACGGAGCCGAACAAGCGGAGGTCGCGGATCCTGGGCCCGAACCTCGACCTCGCCTCGTCGCGGAACTGCTCCACCCAACGACGCCTTTCGGGATCGACGCGCTCAAGCGCCTCTTCGGCTGGCACCGGCGATACCACTACCCGATGATAGGCAGCCACATCCTTGTCGAGGTCAACAAGCGACGAGGGCGAGCCGCAGGTCCGTAGGGCTGGTGCCTGACTACCCTGACGAGCCTGAGGACCTGCGATTGACCATGCCCGCGACCCGGTCCCGCAGCGCCACCGCGGTGGTGGGCGCCCTGGTGGTGATGGTCCTGGCCGCAGGCATGGCCACCGCCGTTCGGCGCCGCGCCTCTCAGGTCCGTGCGACGCCGGCTCGTCCGGCTCCCACCGCTTCCCGGCCCACCGGGTCGTCGAGCACTACCACGACCAAGGTGCTTCCCCCCGAGCCGGCCTACATCACAACGATCAAGGCCCAGGTCGCCGAGCTGCGGGGCCTGGCTTGGAAGGCACCGCTGGCCGTCGCCGTGGTCTCGAAGGACGAGCTGGCCCGGCGGTTCAAGGCCGGCACCGAGCGCGACGCCAAGCCCGACCGCCTGGCCGGTGACGGTGAGGCCTACAAGGTGCTCCACCTCATCCCTACGGACACCGACTATGCCAAGACGGTGGAGGACCTCTTCTCGGGGCTGGTCCTCGGCTTCTACGACCCCGAGACCAAACAGCTGGTGGTGGGCGATAGCGGCGGCCAGGTCGACGGTGCCACCAAGGTCACCCTCGCCCACGAGCTCGACCACGCCCTGACCGACCAGTGGTTCGACTTCGGTGCCAAGACCAAGGCCCTCGACGACGCCGACCGTCAGGAGGAGCTCGATGCCTTCGACTCTCTCATCGAGGGCGACGCCAAGCTCCTCGAGGCTCGCTTCGCCGACAAGTACCTCACCGACGAGGAGCAGCTCACCTACGCCCTGGGCGGGCTGGGCGGTGACGACGGCGCCGCGGCCAAGGTGGCCCGGACCCCGAAGTTCCTGCTCGACTACCTGTACTTCCCCTACACCCAGGGCCTCGACTTCGTGAAGTCCCAGACCGTCGGGCGCGGCTTTGCCGGTGTCGACGATGCCTACCGGCGGCCGCCGACTTCGACCGAGCAGATCCTGCATCCCGAGCTGTACGCCGCAGCCCAGGGATGGTCGCCACCCGGCCTGGTCGACGTTGGCCCTCCCACGGGCTGCCAGGTGGAGCGGCGCAACACCCTGGGCGAGTTCAAGATGGCCGAGCTGTTGGCCAGCCAGATCGACCGGCCCGCCGCCGAGGGCGCTGCCGCAGGGTGGAACGGCGACGCCTTCGAGGCCGTGCGGTGTGGTTCGGCGCGCGGCCTGGTGGACCGTTGGCAGTCCGACTCCGAGGCGGCGGCCACCCGCCTTGCCGCCGCCCTCGCCCGGTGGGCGCCCGGATGGTCGAAGTCGAAGTCGGTGGTGGGGGGGCGCTTCACGGGCTCGGGAGGCAGTGGCCGCGTCGTGGCCAGCGGGACTCGGGTCGACCTGGTTCTCGCCGACGACGCCGCCACCTCCGACCGCCTGGCCGCGGCCCTGGGCTGACCGGGGGCGGGTAGTGTCGGCGCCGGCCACTTCCAACGATCTCGGAGGATCCACCATGCGCCGCCGCCTAGCCCTGACCCTTCTCGCCGCCTCCACGCTGTGGGCCGTCGGCGCAGCTGCCACGACTACCGCGGCCAGCGCCCAGACGGTTTCCCATGTCGTCACTGCCCAGCTCAGCGGAAGCCAAGAGGTGCCGGTGCCCGGCCCCGCGGGTGCCTCGGGCTACGCCCGGGTCATCCCCGTTCCCCAGGTCGGGCTGATCTGCTACGTGCTCCACGTCGAGGGCATCGACCTTCCGGCCACCGCCGCCCACATCCACCGCGGCGCTCCAGGCGTGGCCGGGCCGGTCGTCGTTACCCTCAAGGCCCCGGGCCAAAGCGGTTTCTCAGCCGGGTGCGCCCACGCCGACTCCTCTGTGGTGAGCGAGATCGCCCACGACCCAGGGGCGTTCTACGTAAACGTGCACAACGCCGCCTATCCCGGTGGCGCCGACCGCGGCCAGCTGTAACGCTGGCGCCGGCGGCCAGCCCGAAGCCTAGGTGGGCCGATGGGCCACGAGGCTCGATACTGCTTCGTACACGGCAAGGGCGTCGACCTGGGCGCGCTTGCCATCAGCCGGTCCGTACGACTCGGTGGGGATGACGTCGACGTCGCCGTAGAAGGCGAACTCCCGCTCCCGGCGCAACCACCGGGAGACCTCGGCCAGGCGCGGCAGCGCGGCGGCGAAGGGCTCCGGGAACGACCCAGCATGCTCGACCAGCACGGGGCCGACGTCGTGCCATTTGGGAGGGTCGACGCCGATCGCCCGCAGGGCGGCCTTCAGGGCCAGCTCCACCAGCTCCTGGGCCTCGCGCACTACGTCGGAGTAGGCGCCCTGGTCCATCAGCACCTCGAGCACGCGGCGGCGGACGCCGGCCTTGGCCAGGTAGCTGCGGGCCAGTTGGTCGCCGGTCATCAGNNCCACGGTGGGATCGAGCACCCAGCAACGGGCACCGGAGGCGCTGTGGCGGCGGGCACCTCTGGCTTCCAGGCCCGAGCGGACTTCGGCGAGGTAGCCGGCCACCGTCCCACCGGGATCGTGGTGGACCTCGCCGTCGCAGGCGATGTCGAAGAGAAGGAAGCCGCTTCGGCGCAGCTCCCCGATCGTGCGCACGATGGGCGACAGCCGGGTGGTGACGCCTTGGCGGCTCGCGCCGTCGAAGGCCGGTGCAGCCAGGCGCTCCACGCCGTCGAACTCGGCCATGCGGGCCAGGCGGCCGAACGGGAGGGGTTCGGCGACCACCAACAGGTCCACGTCGGAG
>QHBU01000225.1:456-3234 GCA_003244045.1 Candidatus Aeolococcus gillhamiae | reverse complement strand
CTGCGGGTCAACGGCGCCGACCTGTCGTTCGACCATGGGTTCCCAGCCCGGGTCATCGTGCCTGCCCTACCGGGCGTCCACAACACCAAGTGGGTCAACCAGATCGAGCTGAGGTACTGACGATGGCGCGTCGCCTCCGGGCGCGATACGGCGCCGGCCCCCTGCACCTGCTGTCGCTCTTGGCCAGCTTCGGCCTGGTCGGATATGTGGTCGTGCAGGCCCGGCGCGGCCCGCTGCCCCTGCGCATGCTGGGCTGGTTCGTGGGCGCTGTCGTCGCCCACGACCTCGTCCTCTACCCCCTGCATGCCCTGGCCGACCGCGGCGTGGGTGCGCTGGCCCACCGACGGGGAGACGCGCCGACTCCAGCGGTCAACTACGTGCGCCTGCCCGCCGCCATGTCGGGGCTGCTCCTGTTGATGTTCTGGCCGCTGATCACCGGGCACTCGCAGCGTACCTACCACTTCGCCAGCGGCCTCGACACCAGCGTCTACCTCGGGCGCTGGCTGGGCCTGAGCGGCCTGGCGTTCGCGGTGTCGGCCGTCCTCTACGTCGTGCGTAGGGCCGCCCGCGATAGAGCCCCCTCTGCGGGGTAATGGCGCGAGTCGAGGGCGAGTCGGCTGGCTGGGCCGGTCCCGCCGTCAGCGGGGGCAGCCGGGCACTCGGCTCGGTCGTGATGGTTGACCCCCGATGGGAGGCCACCGGTCCGCCATCGGCGGTGCTGTCCGACCGTGGCGCGGTCCTGGCCCTCGTCGGCCCTGGTGCCCAGGTCGTGGCTCTGGCCGACGGCGCCGTCACGCTGCGCCGGCTGCTCGACCAGGGCCTCCGACTCTTGGCACCTTCACGACAGCTCTTCGGTCCACCCGACGGTCGCGGGGTCGACGTCGTCACGCAGGCCCTTCACTGACGGCTGGCGGAGAACCCCGGCCGTTGTCACCTCGTTGAACATGACCTCGACGACGGAGGCGGGGCGCACGAAGTGGACCCCGGCGGGCACAGGCGGAGGGGGCACGAAAGGGCTCGTCTCGCTCGCCAGGTCGGCGAAGGCCGAGGTCAGGCGTCGGAGCAGCAGCTCGTTGAGCCCCGACCCGACCTGGCCGCAATAGCGGAGGGCGAAGGGGTGACCGGGTGGCGCGGGCGCCTCGGGGTCGACCCAGCCGACGGCGAGCGAGCCGATCTGGCCCGACCGACCACCTGCTCCTTCGGTCCAGCCGCCGATCACCAGCTCCCGCCTGCGAACGCACTTGACCTTGGTCCACGCCTTGGAGCGCTTGCCCACCGCGTAGGCCGACGACGCCAGCTTGCCCATATAGCCTTCGAGGCCGATCTGACGGCAGGCGGCCAGCAGGTCGTCGTCGGGCGGGTCGCCCAGCAGATGGGAGATCTGCCACGACGGCCCCTTGGGGTCGAGGTCTTCGAGGCGTCGACGCCGCTCAGTGAACGTCTCGCCGGTGAGGAGGCGCCCGTCGAGCCACAGCAGGTCGAAGACCACGTAGAGGACTGGCACGTCGGCCACGAGCGGGCGGCCGGGGTTGCGGACGTGCATGCGGCGTTGCAGCTGCTCGAAGCTCGGCCGCCCTCGGTCGTCGAAAGCCACAATCTCGCCGTCAAGCACGGCCGCCCTGCCGTCGAGGGCAGCGCCCAGCGCGGCCAGCTCGGGGTAGGCGGCCGTGACGTCGTTGCCCAACCGGCTACTCACGGTGACCCGGCCGTCCCAAACCCGGCTCATGCCGCGAATGCCGTCCCACTTGGGCTCGAACACCCACCCGTGGGAAGCGGCGGGCATCCCCGTCGACCCCGCTAGCATGGGGGCAAGGACCGGGGGCTCGACCCACCCGCGGGCGGCCGTCACGGTTGGATGACGACCAGGCGCTCCTCGGTCATCTCCCGCACCGCGTAGGCGGGGCCTTCCTTGGTGTTGCCGCTGTCCCGCACACCGCCGTAAGGCATCAGGTCGGCGCGCCAGGTGGGCACCTCGTTGATCATCACCGCGCCAAAGTGCAGGCGGTGGGCGGCCTGCAGGGCGGTGTCGATGCGTGCCGTGTAGATGCCGGCCTGCAGGCCGTAGCGGGTGTCGTCGGCCAGGGCCAGGCCCTCGTCGACGTCGGCCACCGCCTGCACCGCTACCACCGGCCCGAAGACCTCATCGCGGCACACCCGCATGTCGGGGGTCACGTCGGCCAGCACCGTGGGGGCCAGGACGCCGTCGACGATCTCGCCGCCGGCTACCACTCTCGCCCCCTGGGCCACCGCCTCGTCGACCCAGGCCTTCACCCGGTCGCGGTCGTCGCTGGTGATGAGGGCGGAGACGTCGGTGTCGGCGTCAAGGGGATCGCCCACCCGCAGGGCACCGACCGTCTTGGCCAGGGCGGCGCAGAAGTCGTCGGCCACCGACGAGTGCACGTACACCCGTTGGGTGGACACGCACGACTGGCCGGCGTGGCTGAATCCGGCTACCGAGATGGTGCCGGCAGCCCGCTCCCAGTCGCCGTCGGCGTCGATCACCACGGGCGAGGAGTTACCGAGCTCGAGGGCCACCTTGGTGCGCGACGCCCGCTCGGCGATGGCCCATCCCACGTCACCTGACCCTGTGAAGCTGACGTAGGCCACGTCGGGGTGGTCGACCAGGGTATTGCCGATGGTGGCACCACTGCCGGTGACCACGTTGAGGTGGCCGGCGGGCAGCCCGCACTCGTCGAGGAGCAGCTCGGCCAGGGCGATGGCCGTGAGGGGAGTGGCGCTCGCCGGCTTCAGCACCACCGGGCAGCCGGCGGCGATGGC
>QHBU01000225.1:0-358 GCA_003244045.1 Candidatus Aeolococcus gillhamiae | reverse complement strand
CGCCGGCTTGGGCGGCGTCGACGGGGACCATCTCGCCGCAGAGAGTGCGGGCCGCCACCGCCGAGAAGGTGAGGGTGGAAACGGCACGGCGGGCCTCGATGCGGGCCGTCTTCAGGGGCTTGGCCGCCTCGGCGGCGATCATACGGGCGAAGTCTTCGGCTCGCTCGTCGAGTAGCCGGGCGGCCTTGGCGAGGATCTCGGCTCGCCGCCAGGGCGGGAGGGGGCCGCGGTCGTGGGCCGCCTTGGCCGCGGCCACCGCCCGGTTCACGTCTTGGGGGCCGCACTTCGGCACCAGGCCGAGCTCGGCGCCGTCCCATGGCGACCTCACCGAGATCGTCGCGCCGCTGCCGACGAACTG
>QHBU01000224.1 GCA_003244045.1 Candidatus Aeolococcus gillhamiae | reverse complement strand
TTTGGAATTATCGATTATTTCAAACATGGCGCTTGCGCATTCAAGGTGAATCACTAATACTGATCCTAGATGAGCCGCACCGAATCCCAGGCCGACCACTCCACCCAAGCCGGCCGAGCGCGCACGGCTGCGACCGCCCTCGCGGAGAACGCGGAGATGATAGATCGGCTCCTCGTGAGCATTCGCGACCGTATCGAGAACGAGATCACGACGCATCGCGAGACGGTTGACTGGTCGCACGCCGGCTCACTCGGGCACGTCGCAGAGAAGCTCGCGGAGATTGAGGCATTTCTGCGAGGTGACGCGTGAGCCGCCCTCATCGATGCGAGATCGCCGAGTACCCTACGGCGACGTTCACCGCGTCTGCGCCATCGTGCGGAGCGGGCGCGACGTGGTGGTCGGACGACCTTGGCCCCGTGACGGTCTGGATGTGCGACGAGCACGCGAAGGAAGTCCTCCAGTGCACCGACGCACGGCTGGAGGTCACGTGAGCGCACTCTCGCTCAGGGCGCATCTCGACAATGCCGTCGAGATCGCCAAGGCCATCGAGGCAGCCAACGCGGCGGCGTCGCGGGCGCTCTCGATGGTGCGCTCGCAGCTCGCCGACGCGCTCGACGTCATTCACGACCTCAAGAGCCAGATCGTCACGAAGGACAACATGATCGCGGAGCTTCAAGAGCTGCGCGCAAGGGAGGGGCGGTGACTACGCCTGAGAAAAGCGCAGCAAAACAGGCCTCCCGTGACTATTTTCGAGAAATCGACAGGAGGCACTTGCGCGCTGGGCACCCAGCGGATAGATTGATTGTTGTGGGGAGCAGGGAACGCCCCGCCCCACCGGCCAACCACCACCACCGGCCAACCACCACGGAGTCTGCCATGATCATCACCGCCAAATTCGCCTCGGTTTGCCCCTGCTGCTCCTCTCGCATCGACGTCGGGAGCAAGGTCGAGTGGAGCAGGGGCGAGAAGGCGCGCCACGTGGCGTGCAGCACGGCGCCTGGCGCCCGCGTCGTCGCCTCGGCTCCGGCTCGCATCACGAGCACCTACCGCCGTCGCTCGTACACGAGGTGCGAGGGCTGGGGCTCCGACAACCCCCATGCGCCTCGCCAGGGTCACTGTAGCGACTGCGCGTCAATGGGCTGAGGTATCGCCGTCGCGCTCCTACGGGGGCGCGGAGGCGGCATCTGAGCCGCGAGAAGGAACCACCACCATGACCACCATGAGCACCGAGAAGAAGATCGAGATCACGCTGTCGGAATCCGCTCCCGTGCGGATCGACCCAGCGCAGTGGCCCGTGATCGCCGAGGCGCGCCGGCACGACGGCGCGGTGGAGTGCCAGGCTAACAACGAGTGGCGGATCCGCGTGCGTGAGCACGCCGACGGCCGCCGCATCGTGTACGGCTCACACGAGGCCGGCAACGGCGGGCAATACGCCGGATTCCGCGAGACGTTCGCAGGGTGGCTGCTAGCCGGGGGCGACGATACGGTGCGCGCGATCCGTCGCGTGGCCGGCGTGCTCGGTGACGATCAGCTCGGAGCGGAGTGCATCGCTGCGCTGCCCGCGCACGATCTGTAGCTCACGTATCGAGCGCATGCCTCCGAGCGATCGGGGGCATGCCTCGGCGCTGGAGCCGGGCAGGAGAGATAGACAGATGCGCATCGTAATGCCCCGCCGCAAGCCCACCCCCGAGTGCAAGAGCCGCTCCGGGCCGACCATACCCGAGGCTGACCGCCTCGGGACCCGCATGACGTTGCGGCTCGACGCCGACGCTACGACGGCCCTGGATGCGCTGACGCGGCGATGGGGCATAGTGAGGAGCCTGGCGATCGCGCGCGCGATCGTCGAGGCACTGGAGAGCAAGTAATCAACCCCGGCCTAAAGGC
>QHBU01000223.1 GCA_003244045.1 Candidatus Aeolococcus gillhamiae | reverse complement strand
CGTGGCGGCAGCGGCGGGGACCGAGATCAGGCACGGCGAACCGATGCCGCAGGGCCACCAGCTGGTCTACGCGGACATCGACGCCCGCGAGGTGGAGCGGCAGCGGGTGATCACGCCGTTGCTGCGCGACGAGAAGGTGGACTTCACCCTTCGCGAGCTGGAGAGGATCTGGGATGAACGCACCGCCGGCCCCTTCTGAGCCGGCATCCGCCGAGCCCCTCGACACCAGCGAGCTGGCCCTCAACCTGCCCCTGGTCCGCAGCATCCTCATCGGCTTTCTGCGCAACGAGACCGGCCGGGTGGGATTCAGCCGCGTGGTCCTGGGTCTGTCGGGCGGGGTGGACTCGGCGCTGGTCGCGGCCCTGGCGGTCGAGGCCCTTGGACCACAGAACGTGACCGGGGTAACGTCCCCCTACCGGCTCAGCAACCCGGCCAGCCTGGCGGACGCGACGACGGTTGCCAGGACACTCGGCATGCACCATGAGGTGATCGACATCACCCCCCAGGTCGACGTTTATTTCGACCGATTCCCGGATGCCGGCGACACCCGGCGGGGGAACAAGATGGCCCGCGAACGCATGACCATCCTCTACGACCTGTCCGCGCGCGACAACTCCCTGGTCCTGGGAACCAGCAACAAGACCGAGTTGCTCCTGGGCTACGGGACGATTTTCGGAGACATGGCATCGGCGCTCAACCCGGTCGGCGACCTCTACAAGTCACAGCTGTGGCAGCTCGCGGCGCATGTCGACCTGCCAGATGCCGTGGTTCGCAAGCCTCCCTCCGCAGACCTCTGGGAGGGCCAGTCGGACGAGCAGGAGCTGGGTTTCGCCTACGCGCAGGTGGACCGCCTCCTGTACCACGCGGTGGACCGCCGCATGGGCCGCGCAGAGCTCGTCGAGAAGGGCCACGACGCGGCATTTGTCGACGCGGTGCTGCGGCGGGTGCGGGTCAACCAGTACAAGCGCCGGCTCCCGGTTATCGCCAAGTTGTCGATGCGGACCATAGACCGGGACTTCCGCTACCCCCGCGACTGGGGCTCTTGAGGCACGGGCGCTGAACGGCCGAGACGAGCGTCGAGCACGGGGCTGCGCCCCTTCTGCGGTCCTCACTCACGTACTTTGTGTACGCTCGTTCCGGTCCTCGATCTCTCCTTCGTCTCGACCGTTGATCGCCCGCGCTGCTTAGGGCTGCGGATGGGAACGCTTTTTGTGGTGGGGACGCCGATTGGGAACCTTGAGGATCTGACGCCGCGGGCGCGGCGGGTGCTGAGGGAGGTGGCGTTGGTGGCGGCTGAGGAGCCCCGGCGGACGCGCGCGTTGCTGACGCATTTGGAGTTGCGCAAGCCACTCCTGGCGGTCTATGCGGACGTGGAGCGGAACCGTACGAAGCAGGTGCTGGATGCCCTGGAGTCGGGTGATGTCGCCTACTGCACCGACGGCGGCATGCCGGTGGTCTCCGACCCCGGCGCGTACCTGGTCGACGCCGCGCGCGGCGCGGGATGCCTTCAGCGCCCGCTCCATCACCTGTTGGCGACGATCCTCGTCGAGCACGTAGACCATCGT
>QHBU01000222.1 GCA_003244045.1 Candidatus Aeolococcus gillhamiae | reverse complement strand
ACACCCGGGTCCACGCCGAGACCGACCAGACCCCTATTGCGCGGTTCTTGGCCGGCGGCCCGCCCCGGGCCCCCGAGCGCGCAGTGATGGCTGACGCCTTCCGCTGGTCGGCCCTGCGCAAGGTGACCGCCACCGCCACCGTGTCGCTGGCCGGGAACCGCTACACCGTCGACCCCGCTCTGGTCGGCCGGCGAGTCGAGCTGCGCTACGACCCCGAGGACCTCACCCGACTCGACGTCATCTCCGATGGCCGTCCCGCCGGGGTCGCCACCCCCTTCGTGTTGGGCCGTCACGTCCACCCCGCTGTCCCTCAAGCCCGCCGCGACCCCGCCCCTCCCACCGGGGTTGACTACCTGGGCATGGTCCAAGCCGCGCATGAGGCCACCACGTCGGGGCCGATCGCCTTCCGCGATCTCACCGACCCCGGCGACCAACTCGGCTTGTTCGACCTCGGCGACACCGACACCGACACCGACGACACCGCGAGCGCGTCGTGAGCCCGGCGCCGTGGGCCGCGCACTTCGGGTTCGCCCGCACCCCGTTCTCCAAGACCATCGCCGCCAAAGATCTCTACGCCCGGCCCGGACACGCCGAAGCCGTCGCCCGCATCGGCTTCTGCGTCGCAGAGTCCGCCCTCGGCGTGCTCACCGGCGACGTCGGAGCGGGCAAGACCGCAGCCGTTCGCGCCGCGGTGGCCGGGCTCGACCCCGCCGCCCACCTCGTGGTCTACATCCCCAACCCGGCATTCGGGACCCGCGGTCTCTACGTCACGATCGTCTCCGCGCTCGGCGCCGCGCCTCGCTTTCACAAGGCCGAGGTCATGGCCCAAGCCGCCAGTCTCCTCGCCGCCGAAGAGGCCGAACGTCATCGCCGTGTCGTGATCATCATCGATGAAGCCCACCTCTTGACCCCAGCCCAGCTCGAGGAGATCCGCCTGCTCACCAACGCTGAAATGGACTCCGCCAGTCCCTTCGCCGGCATTCTGGTCGGCCAGCCCACCCTCAGCCGGCAGTTGCGCATGGGCGTCTTCGCCGCCCTCGATCAGCGCATCGCCACCCGCTACACAATCAAACCCATGGACCTGGCCGAGTCCGCCACCTACCTGGGCCACCACCTGGCCCTGGCCGGGCGCACCGATCCGCTCATCGCGGATGACGCCGTCGCCCGACTCCACCGCGTCGCCAACGGCCTGCCCCGCCAGCTCAACAACGCCGCGATCGCCGCCCTCATCGCCGCCGCCGCCGAGGGCAAAGCCCTCGTCGACGACAGCTGCGCCAAAAAGGCCGCCGCCGAGCTCACCCGCAACGAGTGACAGCAATGCCGATCCGGCGTCGCATGGCCAGCGACGCCGGAGATGCACATCGCTCGTGCCGAACCATCGACACCCAGCCCCGCCGAACCATGATCATTCAATCCAGCCGCCAACACCACCTCCGCCCGTCAGTTGAGCTCAAGTTGTGAACCGCGGGTCTGTAACTACAACGGTGTAACTGCTCTCCTACAGT
>QHBU01000221.1 GCA_003244045.1 Candidatus Aeolococcus gillhamiae | reverse complement strand
CCGCGGTGGTGTTGGCGTAGTCGAACACCACCACCCGGCCCCGGCGCAGGGACGCGGTGGCGGCTCGCAACCACCTCCCTGAGGCCCGTTGGATGGGAATCCGCCCCCCGTCGGGGGCATCGGGGGCCAGGCGGTCGGCTTCGGCGGCCAGGTCGGGCGCGGCCGGCACCAGCACCTCGCCCAGGTTGCGCCCGACCCGCACCTCGTCCCACTGCCCGCTGCCGCGCTCGACGAGGCGGAAGGGGAGGTTGTCGAGCAGCTCGTTGGCCAGCACCACCCCCACGAAGGGCCCCACGGGGAGGTCGCAGAGGTTGGTGACCAGTGGCCCTTCGTACGCAGAGGGCTCGTCGGGATCGGCACCCAGTGCCGGGCCGAGCACGAGGGAGGAGGGCTCCAGGGCCAGGCGCGCCAACTGGAGCCGGCGGAGGGCCTCCGAGCGCTCCACCAGCACGTACCGCAGGGCGGACGCACAGGCGGGTCGGGCGGCCAGCACCGACGCAGCCAGCATGCCCGCTCCGGCGCCGGCCTCCACCACCACGAAGGGGTCGGGGGCGCTGAGGTCGCGCCACCACCCGTCGAGGGCACGGGCCACCACCGCACCGAACAGCGCGCCCACTTCCGGGCTGGTGATGAAGTCGCGCCCGCCCCGGCCGGCCCCATGACCCTGGCCGTAGAAGCCGTGGACAGGGTGATAGAGCGCCAGCTCCATCACCTCGTCGAACGGCAACGGCCCCGAACGCCGCACCCGCTCGGCGACCAGCGCCTCGATCTCAGCCCCCATCAGCACTCCCGGACTCGCGCAATTGGCCCGTGGAGGGACCCATTTCGCGGGCGACGGCTACCTGATCAGCTGGGCCACGTCGCCAAGGTGGGCGAAGGCCTGCGGATAAATTCCGATGGCCAGCACCACCGACACGGTGATGCCCAGGGCCGCCACCAGGGGAGGAGGCACGGCGATGGGGGTGCGGTCCTCGTCGGGTACCGGGTTCATCCACATCTGGCGGGCGATCGACGAGTAGTAGAAGAGGGCGATCACCGAGTTGACGGCGGCGATGACCCCAAGCGCGACGGCCCAGGGCGTACCGGCGTCGAGGACGGCCCGGAACACGAAGATCTTGGCCCAGGCCCCCGCCAGCGGGGGTATGCCGGCCAGCGAGAACATGAAGATGGTCATCAGCACCGCCAAGCCGGGGGCGTACTCGAAGAGTCCGCCGTAGGACGCGATCTCCCCCGAGCGGGTCTTGCGGGCCACTGCCATCACGATCGAGAACGCACCCAGGTTCATGGCCGCGTAGACGAGCAGGTAGACGATCGATGCGGTGATGGCGGTGTGGGCGGCGCGGGCCGAGGCGCCCGCCACCGCGAACGGCACCAGGATGTAGCCGGCCTGGGCGATCGACGAGTAGGCCAGCAGGCGCACGATGTTGGTCTGGCGCAGGGCGATGAGGTTGCCGACGGTCATGGAGAGGGCGGCGAGGATCCAGAACAGGGGTGCCCACACGTCGGAGCGCCCGAGGAAGCCCACGTAGATCAACTGGAACAGGGCCACGAAGCCGCCCGTCTTGGACGCCACCGACAAGAAGGCAGTGATCGGCGTGGGCGCGCCCTCGTAGA
>QHBU01000220.1:5520-5825 GCA_003244045.1 Candidatus Aeolococcus gillhamiae | reverse complement strand
GTAGCCGTGGCCCAGCAGCGGGATGGCTAGCCAGGCCAAGTCATAGCCCGCAGCGTCCGGATGGGGCTTGCGCCCGTGGAGGTGCCCCACGGTGTTGACCATGCCCATGATGCCCAGGTAGAAGACCAGGTGCACGACCAGCATCGTCAGCTCTTGAGCCAGCCCGAACGTGACGAAGTAGAAGACAGCGACGAGACCACGTACGGCCCAGATCCTCACCCCGGCGGGCGGGCCCGGCGGTAGGCGCCGCCTGGCCACGGCGAACAGGTACGGGGAACCGGCCAGGATGGCGAGCGGCCGGCGCT
>QHBU01000220.1:0-5496 GCA_003244045.1 Candidatus Aeolococcus gillhamiae | reverse complement strand
GGCGAGTGAGGATCGAGCGGCGTGTCGGCGTAGCGGTGGTGCAGGCGGTGGACGGCGGCCCACGATTCCGGATCGGTCCACACGATCACCCTGAAGTAGGTGTCGAAGAACGAGGCTAGGGCGGGGTGCACCCCGAAGGCGCGGTGAGCAAGGCAACGATGGCAGTAGATCTCGGTGACGAGGGCGGTGAGGATGGCCGAGCACAGGCCGATGACCACGCCGATGGGCACACCGCGACCGTAGTTTCCCGCCCAGCTGGAATCCACCCCGAGGCTTGCTCAGCGCAGCCACGGGGGGGCGACTTTCTGGTACCGCTCCACGGGCACGGTGCCCGAGTCGCGCTCGTTGAACGACCAGTCGAGCTGCTTTGCGCGGTGGCGCTCATCGAGGATGGCCCGACCGCCTCGGATGTCGACCAGCTCGGCGATCAGCTCGGGCTCGACGGGGTCGGCACCCCCCCGCACATGGGCCTCGATCTCGTCGGCGAAGCGCTCGACGATGCTGCCCACCGACACCTGCTGCTGGGTGGCGAGGAAGCACCTAGACCGGTCAGCGACGGTTGCCAGGCGCTTGCGGATCACGCCGTAGTCGTGGTCTCGGGCCTCGGAGGTGGCTACCGTGGCCAGGGCGGTGGCGAGGGTGGCGCCGTCGAGCTTGCACGGCGAGCACTGCCCGCACGACTCCACCGCCAGGAAACGGGCCACCCCTGCTGCCACCGCGGCCATGTCGACGCTGTCGTCGAGCACGATGAAGCCCGCCGATCCCAAGCCACTGCCGATGGCGGCCAGGCCTTCGTAGCTCACCGGTGTATCGAGGCGGTCGGCGGTGATGACGCCGGTAGCGACGCCCGACATCACCGCCTTCACCGAACGGCCGGGCCGCGGACCGCCGCCGATGGCCTCGATCACCTCGCCCAGCGGCGTGCCCATGCGCACCTCGCCGACGCCGTGCTGGCGGGTATAGCCGGTGACCGTGCACACGATCGTGCCCGGCGACGCCTCGGTGCCCACGCCGCGGAACCATTCCGGGCCCCGGATGAGTATCCGGGGGATGTTGGCGAGGGTCTCGGTGTTGTTGACCAGGGCCGGGCCCTCGGGGACGTCGGGGTCGGCGCCGGCGTACACGCCACGCCTGAAGGTGGGCACCACCCGGGGGAAGGGCCACCGGCCGTCGACGCTCTCCAGCAGGGCGCTCTCCTCGCCGTAGAGGTACTCGTCGGGGCCCTCGAACACGGCCAGCCCGACACCCTCGTTGAGCCCGGCGTCCTCCATCTCCTCCATGGCGTCGCGGAGCCGGTCGACCTCGCCGCCGAAGGACTGCTTGGTGGCCACGATGGCCAGGTCGGCCCCAACCGCCAGGGCGGCGATGATGGCGCCCTCGACCACCAGGTAGGGGTTGCGGCGCAAGATGCTGCGGTCCTTGAAGGTGCCGGGCTCGCCCTCGGCGGCGTTGACGATGACCGTCGAAGGTGCCACCGGCGAGCGGTTCTCGGCCACCGTCTGCCACTTGCGCCCGGTCGGGAACCCCGCCCCACCTCGCCCTCGCAGCCCTGATGCCGCCACTCGATCGATGATCGCCAGAGGATCCATGGCCCGGGCGGCGGTGACTCCCTTGCCCCCGCCGCGCGCCAGGTACTCGTCGAGGGAGAGCATCGGCTCGGGGTACAGCACACGGTGCAGGAGCGTCATGGCTGGCGATGCTACCGACGCTTCGGCGGCTACCGACATTCGGCCCGGGCCACCTGGGTCGTCGCCGGCGGCTCCTTGGTGGCTACAGTGCCGGATCGCCGTCCAGAGGAGGAAGCGATGGAGATCGGGCCGCTCATCACGCGGGCAGTGCTCACCGTGGAACCCGGTGACAGCCTCCACGACGCCGCGGTATGGATGATCGAGCGGGGGGTCGGCTCGGCGGTGGTGGTAACCGACGGCAAGCCCACCGGCATAATCACCGACCGCGACGCCCTGCGGGCCATCGCCCAGGGCATCGACGCGTCGTCGATCACTGTCGGGAACTTCGTCATGAGGAACCTGCGCCCGGTGAGCCCCACCATGGAGGTCGACGAGGCCGCCCGGGTCATGCGGGAGAAGGGCTTCCGCCATCTCGTCGTAGCCGACGACGAAGGCTCTTTGGTAGGCGTCTTCTCGATGCGCGACCTGGTGGTGGGCCTGATCCGGGAGCGAGCGGTCAGCGCCTAGGCGACAGCGGTGCGGGGCCGCCGTTGGAGCAACCACAGCGTGCCGTCGGCCAATGCCCACTCCAGGTCCTGTGAGCCGCCGAAGACCGAACGGCACCGCAGCACCAGACGCGCCAAGCGGCTGAGGTCGTTGTCGTCCAGGGCAGGGGCCAACGCCTTTTCGGCCGGCAGCGGGATGTCGACCGTGCCGCCGTCCGGTGCTGGCCGCAACTCCACCTCTTTGTGGCCTGGGCGGCGCTCGAACACCTGGCCCGTCGGCGACATCCGGAAGAAGTCAGGGGCGACGGTGCCCGCCACCACGCTCTGCCCCAGGCCCCACGCGGCCTCTACCACCACCTCGTCGGCCCCGGTGACCGGGTTGGCGTCGAAGGCCACCCCGGCCACGTCGGCGTCGACGAGGCACTGCACGACCACGCCCATACGGGGCGGGCTGGGCAGGCCGAGACGCCGGCGGTATGACAGTGCCGCCTCCGTCCGGGCCGAGTGCCACACCGCTCCCACCGCGTCGACTACCCCGTCGGCGCCCACGTTGAGCACGCTGAGGTGCTGGCCCGCGAAGCTGGCGGCGGCGGAGTCCTCCCCCACGCCGGACGAGCGCACGACGAGCGGCGCCTGCAGGCGACGGCAACGGGTGGCAACCGCCACGGCTGCGTCCTGGTGGCCATCGGCAACCGAGTCGACGAGGGACCATGACAGCGCCACCCCGTCGGGCACGCTCAGGCCGGCTACCGACGCCCGTGCCAGGTTGGCTGCCTTGGCCCCGAACGCCGAGGCGTCGGTCGCCGCCACCAGCGCGACGTCACCGCCCGTTTCGCCCGCCTGGCCTGGTCCCACTCCGTCAAGGTACTGGTAACGTCGCCGCCGGCGAGGGGAGGGACCGTGACGGAGGTGACAGCGGCCTTCGCGGCCTTCGCGGCCCCGGGCCCCGGGCAGTGGAGCCTCGACACCGGCCACTTCCCCAGACCGGCTACCCGGTTCACGGCCGAGCTGTTCCCGGGCCCCTCCAAGGAGGGCTTTGCCGAGGGCACTGCCCCCTACGGGCTGCTCTTCGACCACATCGAGTGGGCGTTCGTCAACGGTTGGGCCTACCTGTCGGCCCGGCCCGTTGCCGCCGTGGGCGACGCCGGTGCGCTCACCCGCGGCAGCTGGGACGACCTGGTTCGCTCTTCCCCCGACCTCGCCGACCGCCTGGCCCGCAGCGAGCGGGTCTTCGCTGACAAGGTGTGGCGCCACGACCTGGTGCTGTGGGACGAGCACCTCAAGCCGGCGTTGGTCGATAGCCATCGACGGGGCCAGAGCGTGCAGACGACCCAGCTCGATGACGATGGGCTGCTGTCCCACCTCGACCAGTGCCGGAACAACCTGGCGGTGTCCATCCGCACCCACCACCGCTTCGACGTCACGCCGGTACTGCCGGTGGGCGAGCTCCTGTTGCGCTGCCGCGGCTGGTCGGGCGCCCCTGCGATCGAGGTTCTGGGCCTGCTGCAGGGGGCGGGCCCGTTGGCCGTGGGGGCCGCCACAGAGCTGGCCCGGGCCGCCGCGGCCATCCGTGGCGACGCCGACAGCATCTCGGCGTTGCAGTCCGCCGACGCCCGCGACGTGCTGGGGTCACTTCGTTCCCGGTCGGGGGCGGGGCAGGCCACGTCCGCCTACCTCGACGTGGTCGGCCACTGGTCGGCGGGCAACGGCTTCGATGTGGACGATCCCTCGTTGATCGAGCTACCCGAGCTGGTCGTGGAGTCCCTGCGCGAAGCGGTGGCCCGAGGCACCGGCGAGGATGGCGATGACGAGGCCGCCGACAAGGCCACCGAGCTGCGCCTCGCAGTGCCGGCCGCGGAGCGTGGCGCGTTCGACGACGCGCTCGCTGAGGCCCGCCTGGTGCACCGCCTGCGCGACGAGCGGGCGCTGTACTGCGACGTATGGGCCAACGGCCTGATGCGGCGCGCCATCCTGGCTGCGGGTGCCCGCCTGGCCGAACGGGGGCTGCTCCAAGCTCCTGGGGACCTGGTGGAGGCCTCTTACGACGAGATGCGCTCGCTGCTCTGCGGACGCAACGGTCCGGCCGCCGGGAAGCTCGCCCAACGGGCGCGGCACCGCAGGACCGCCGACCCCACGTCGGTGCCGCCTGTGCTGGGGCACTCGTCGCGAACGCCACTACCTCTCGACTGGTTGCCGGCTGGTGCCGCTCGAACCGAGGCCGCTTTCCGCACCTACCTGGCCGCCATGGAGGGCGACGATGACGACGACGGCGACGAGGCGGTGGCGAGCTCGGCAGTGCACGGCGTGGGTGCCAGCCCGGGCGTGTACGAGGGCAAGGCCCGGGTGGTGCACGGCGCGGCGGGAATCGGGAGCGTCCGTCGTGGCGACGTGCTCGTGACCGAGGCCATCAGTCCCGCCTTCAACATCGTGCTTCCCCTGGTGGGCGCCGTCGTCACCGAGCGGGGCGGCATCCTCTCCCACGCCGCCATCGTCGCCCGCGAGTACGGCATTCCCGCCGTCGTGGGTGCTGGCGACTCCACCCGGCGCATACCCGACGGCGCCCGGGTACGAGTCGACGGCAGTTCGGGTGAGGTTGTGATGATGGGCCCGCCAGCGGTCTCCTGAGCTCAGGGCACGGCGTGCCACCAACGGTGTTCGGTGGGTGCCGGGTGCTCAAGGTCGGTGCCCCGCAGATGGGGGTCTCCGGGGTAAGGGTCAAAGTGGCAAAGAACTCAGCTACTAACGCGAGTTAGCTCGAAGAGGTCCGCAGCGACGGATCATTTTGACGATGGGCGCGGACATCGGCGACGATGCCCGTGGTTGGGCGATCTGCGATTCGAGGTCGTCGAACGACGTCGTGACGAGGTCCGAGCCAACGCGACAGCGGCTTCGCCGATGAACATCAGCGGGTTCGTCATCCGGGTTCACCGGCGGCGACGGATTGGGGAAGATCGTGCGTCGCAGCCCAGGGCCTGAGCAGGACACCAAGGCACACCCGGAAGCGGAGTCGCCCTGGGACGCCCCCGTGCCCGCTGCGGCGATCGACCATTCGGGCACCGGGCCGCGACCGGCACCGCACACGGCGCTGGCCACGGCCGGTCTGCTCGCCGTGGTGGTGGCCGCGTCCTTCGGCCTGCGGGTCGCCGACCTGGGCAGCTGGCTGTGGATCGACGAGGGCACCACCATCGGCGTGGCCTCGCACCGCCTGAGCGACATCCCCCGCCTGCTGGCCCGGGACGGGTCGCCGCCGCTGTACTACATCCTCCTGCACGGGTGGATGGCCCTCTTCGGTACCTCCGAGCAGGCGACGCACTCCCTGTCGC
>QHBU01000219.1 GCA_003244045.1 Candidatus Aeolococcus gillhamiae | reverse complement strand
CGGATCTCGGCCTCGTCGCGGATCCCACCGAGCGACAGGCGTACGAACCGGCGGCCCATGGCGCGAGCGATGCTCCGACCGAGCGACGTCTTGCCGACACCGGGGGGGCCGACGAGGCAGAGGATCGGTGTCTGTAGGACCCGCCGCGGTCGGGTGGTGGCCTCGACCATCGGATCGGCCGCGGTCTCCTCCACCGGCACCTCAGCGGACCCTCTCTGAGCATCGTTGGTGACGGACGCCGGCGCGTCCACCTCCGCAGCTGCCGCCAGCGCGGCGGCGCGGCGCTGGGCGCGGTCGCGAACCGCCATCCACTCGAGGATGCGGTCCTTCACCTTGGCCAGCCCGTAGTGGTCCTCGTCGAGGATGGCAGCGGCGCGTTCGATGTCGATGTGCTCGACGGGTCGCTCTCCCCAGGGGAGGTCGAGGAGCCAGTCGACCCAGGTGCGCACCATGCCCATCTCCGGCGACGCGCCGGGGATCTGCTCGAGGCGCGACACCTCCTTGAGAGCGCGCGCCTTCACGTCAGCCGGCATGCCCAGCGCCTCGATGCGCGCGACCAGGTCTTCTCCCTCGTCGCCCTCACCGTCGAGCTCGGCGAGCTCCTTGCGCACCGCGCGCAGCTGCTCGCGAAGGATGTGCTCGCGCTGCGACTTGTTGATGGTGCGCTGCACATCCTCGTGGATGCGGGTGCGCATCGACGCCACCTCGACCTGCCTGCCGAGCAACGGCGCCAGCCGGCGGAGGCGCTCGACGACGTCCAGCGCCTGGAGCAGCTCGACGCGCTCCACGACGGTCAGGTCGGGCGCGGCCGAGGCGATGTCCGCGACGCGGGCGGCCTCGGTGGCGCGCGCCATCGCCGCGGCGACCTCCGGTGAGACCTGCCCGCCGGCGGTGACGTAATCCGCGTAGAGCTGGCGGACGCTGCCGGCCAGCGCGTCCGCTTCCGTGCCGGTGACCTCGATGTCCTCGACGAGGTCGTATGCCGCCGACCAGTGCTCACCGTCGGTGTCAAAGCTGCGCAGCCGCACCCGTTGCTGTCCTTCGACCAACGCATGCGCACCCGCGCCGGGGATGAGACGTAGGGCGCCCACCGTGGCCACCACGGCGATCTCGTGCAGGTCGTCGAAGCCCACATCGTCCGGCTCGGCGTCCCGCTGGACGGCCAGGATGACCCGGGCGTCCGCGTTGACCGCGGCCTGCAGCCCTGCGACTGAGCGGGGCCGGCCGGCGGCCAGGGGGGCCAGCTGGTGCGGGAAGACCACGTTGTCGCGCAGGGGCACGACAGGGAGCCGGGTTTGCTCCTGTTCGGGCGCGGGGTCAGGAGCGCTGGTCACCAAACGAGGATACCCGGGCGCGGTGGCTTCAACCTCGGCCGTTCCAGGCGGGATCGGCCACCGCCCAATCGCGTTCGAAGGCGTCGGCGAAGTAGTCGCTGGCGGCAGCGTGATCGATGCGCAACGCGGCTTCGAGAGACGTCCCCAGGCCGGCGGCGCTCCAGTTCGAGGACATCACCAGGGTGGCGCGGTCGACCACCATCCCCTTGGCGTGACCGGTCGTGCACCGCTGCGGGTCCATGACACGGGTGCGCAGGCCGCGATCGCGCAGCGCGGCGACGTCGCCGTCCGCCGGCACGCTCCCAAGGAGCAGCCGCACGTCGGCGCCCTGGGCGCTCAGCTCCATACAACGCTGCAGCAGCGGGCGCACCTCGTGGGCCCAGGTGTGGACGTAGGGGACGGTGATCAGGCACCTGCGACTGGGCGGCTCGAGCAGGCTCTCGATGGCGGTGCGCACCGCTCGAGCGTCGGTGGTCAGCTGCAGACGGCGCGGCGACACCTCCACCTCCAGCGGAGCTACGGCCGGGTGTGGTGTGCCCACGGGGGGCACCTCCGCGACGTGCTCGACCGCCCAGACCGGCGGGGGGGGCGCCCCCTCTCGCCAGACCGCGCCGATCCTCGACCGCGCGGTCGCCGCCAGGGTGGGAGCTCCGTCGACGAAGACCCACCACTCCCGGGTCCCGGCCAGCGGAGCCGCGTCCGGGGGCAGCCTGCCATGGCGATCGGCGGGCGCGTCCCGCTGGATCAGGTTGCCGGTGCCGACGGCGAGTCGATCGCTGTCGGCGACGAGCAGCTTCCAGTGCGCTTCGCGCATGCCCTGGTGGCGGCGCAGCCGGCAGGGAACGATAACGCCGCGCTCGGCGGCCGCGCGCAGCGCGTCGAGACATCCGCGGTTGGCACCGGTGTGGCCGTCGAGAAGCAAGCGCACGCGCACGCCGCGCTCCACCGCGCGCGGAAAGATCCAGCCGTAGCTCGGTCCGGCCTCGTACACAGCGACATCGAGCCGCGACGCCGACGACTCGATGAAGCGGTGCAGCAGTGTTCCCGCGGAGTCAGGTCCGAGCGCGCACACGAGGCGGGTCATTGTGTCCCGATCGAGAGGGCGCTGGCCGGCATGCGCGGGCCACAATAGGCGCCATCGACGAGATTGAGGGATTGTTCCCGCCTGCGCCACCACCCCCGCCCTCCGGTTGGCGCGCTCAGGCGCCGGCCTACGCGTACGGCCAGGCCGAGTTTGGGGCCCCCCCCACCGCATCGCCGTCGCGCCGCCGCGGCTGGCTCGGCTCGATCGCACTGCTGCTGGTCGGCCTGCTCATCGGCGCAGGGGTCGCTTTTGCCGCCCTGCACGACCGCGGCGGCGCCAGCGTGGCCGAGGTGCAGGTCAACGGAAGCCCGGCGAAGGTGCCCACCGTCGCTGCCGTCGACGTCGCCAACCGGCTCGGCCCGGCCGTGGGCACCATCATCGCCACCCTCACCGGCTCGTCGGGACTCGGCAGCGGCTTCGTGATCGCCAAGGATTCCTCGCTGAGCTACCTCGTGACCAACAACCACGTCGTCTCCGGGGCCACCAGCCTGCACGTGGTCATGCCCGACGGCCAGCAGTTCGCCGCCAAGCTTGTGGGCGCGGACAGCCTCGACGACATCGCGGTCGTCAGCGTGCCGAGCACCGGGCTGCCCCAGGCGACGTTCGGAACCTCACAGAGCCTCACCGCCGGCCAGCCGGTGATCGCCATCGGTTCGCCGCTCGGCGACCAGGGCTCGGTGACCGTCGGTGTGATCAGCGCGCTGCACCGCACCATCACCGCCAGCGGCCAGGCCGGCTCGTCGTCAGAGACGCTCGAGGACGTGCTCCAGACCGACGCCTCGATCAACCCCGGCAACAGCGGCGGCCCGCTCGCCGACACCGCCGGCAACGTCGTCGGCGTCAACGTCGCCACCGCCGGGAACGCGACCAACATCGGCTTCAGCATCCCCGCCGACCTGGCGCGATACGTCGCCGAGACGCTGATCGCGCACAAGAAGGTGCAGCACCCCTTCCTCGGGGTCGGCTACTACACGAGCATCCAGGCGATCGAGCAGGGCACGCCGTTCAGCGGCCCCGGCGTCCTCGTCCGCACCGTGAGCCCGGGAACGCCGGCAGCTCAGGCGGCCTTTCAGCCCAACGACATCCTCGTGGCCATCGACGGCGTCGCCCTGGACAAGGGCCAGACCCTCGGCGGGCTCATCCAGCCGCACAAAGTCGGCGACACGATCACCTGCACGGTGCGGCGAGGCACGCAGACGTTGACGCTGCACGCCACGCTCGAGGAACGGCCGAAAACCTAACCGCTGGTCAGGCGCCGCCTCGGGTTCGCACGGTGGCCGGGACGCGCGAGCGACGTGTGCTCCACGCCGGCTGACGATCGGCGAACTCGTACAGGGCGGCCGGACGCCCGGGTCCGTTCTTGACGACGCGGCCGGTGGGGCGCACCAGCCCGGACTGCTCCAGACCGCGGCGGAAGTTGGACGGTTCGTAGGTCACCCCGCTGATCGCTTCGAACACCCGCCGCGCCTGGGGCATCGTGAAGCGCTCGGGGAGGAGCCCGACAGCGATGTTCGACCACCACACCTTGCCGCGCAGCCGCTCGACGCCGTCGGCGATCACGGCGGCGTGATCGAAGGCCAGCCGCGGGAGCGCGTCGACGGGAAACCATCGAGCAGCCGACTCCTCCTCGCGGAGTACGGCGGCGTCGATGAGGCCAAGGTAGGCCACCGACGGGATCCATCCGCGCGGATCGCGGGCGGGATCCCCGTAGGTCTGCAGCTGCTCCATGTAGACGGCGCCGACACCGGTCTTCTCGGTGAGCTTGCGCTGCGCTGTCTCCTCGGGCCGCTCGTCGCCGCTCATGAAGCCGCCGGGAAGTGACCACATCCCGGCGTGCGGCTCCTCTTCGCGCCGGACCAGGAGCACGTGAAGCGTGCCGGCGACCGGTGCAAGGACCACCGGGAGAGCATTGAGCCCTGCCGGCGCCGCGAAGCCGGCGCTGTTGACCGCGTGCATCTGCTCTGCCATCGCGAGGCCAACGTAACATCTCGTGGTGCAGGTCACGAAACGGTGGCGTTCGCCGGGCGCGATGGGCGTCTCGTGAACCGGACGTCACACACTCGCCACGACGGCCGCGGTTCGTGCATCTAGGCTGCGAATGCAGTGAACAGGTCGATCCCACCGGCTATTCGTCCGCTTGGCGCACCGCGCGCGCCGCGACGCAGGTTCGTCCCGCCCGCAGCGGTGCGCGTCGCTCAACTCTGCCTGCTCTTCCGGATCACCTTCGGAGTCGGGCTGGTGCTTCTCGCCGGTTCGTCCGCCGTCCCCACCGCCCTCGCTGTTCCCGGCCTCGGTCATCTCGTGCTGCCCGGGGCCGCGACATGGAGCGGCGCCGCGCTCTGGGTGATCGCCGCCGCCGTCTTCGAGGGCGCGCTCGTTTTCCGCCTGGGACGTCTTCGCGCTGGCAGCCGGCGCGTGATCCTGCTCGTCGAAGGCGTGGCGATCGCAGCCAGCGGGCTGTACACCGCGGCCGGTCTCAAGATCGCGCTCGTGCCCCTGGTCAGCGCCATCGCCGCCATGGTTCTGCTCCGTCTCGACCACGTCCGCCACTCGTTCAACCGCGCTCGCGCCGAGCGCAGGGTGGTCTGGCAGGAGATCCCGGCGACCCTCTTCGACGGCTACGCGCTCCCCGACCCGACCGCGTCCAAGGAGATCCAGCGGATCGGCTACAGGGTGGGGATCGACTCCGAGAGGGCTCGCACCGGCTCGTCGGAGATGTCCAGGGCGTAGCCGACGGTGGGCTCCCCATGGCCCCCTACAGTGAATCTGCCCCCGCCGAAGGCGATACAGCCGCGCGCCTCGTAGAAGCGGCGGGCGCTCGCCTGCACCAGCGTCCACACCTCCATTCGCGCACAGCCCCGCAGGCGCAGCTCGGCCAGCGACCGCTGCCACAGGGCCGACCCCACGCCCCGGCCCTGGTGCTCCGGCGCCACGTAGAAGGCGGCCAGCTCGCCGGCGCCACCGCGGAGCAGGCCGAGCCCGGCCAGCCCGATGATCCGGCCGCCGCGTCGCGCCGCCAGGGTGCCGGCCGGCGCCAGGCGGGCGTCGACCCAGCTGCCCCGGCCCTCGAGCGTGCCGTCGAAGATCCCCTCGATCTCCGCCCGGGAGAAGATGTGCGCGTACGCCGCGCGCCAGGCGGCGCGCACCACCGTGACCCGATCCTCACGCTCGCCGGCCGCCTCGCTCCAGCCGATGGCGACGTCGCTCAATGGCCGAATGCGACCTCTTCACCGGTCACCACCAGCTCGATCGACCGGGCCATCGCGGCGGCGAACTCGGCCCGCTCGGCGGCGTCGACCTGGGGATCCACCTGCCTGCCGGCCTGGCGGTTGCCGATCCAGGGCGGCAGACCGCGGCCGATCAGCTCCGTGTCCACCCGAGCGCTCACGTGGCAGTCATCGACCTCGTCGACCTCGATCGAGACGCGGTTGAGGACGGAGGTGCTGTCGACGATCTTCCAGGTCTTGGCCCAGCGGCGGGTGCTGCCTCCGGGGGTGATGATCAACCGGACCGGGTCGGTGACCAGCCTCGCACCGCTCGGCGGGGCCACCCGGGTGAGCACGTCGCGGATCGGTTCGTCGAGCTCGCGGGAGATCCAGCCGACCAATGAGGGAGCGCGGTTGTCAAGGTCGGGGAGCCCGGCGACCACCTCCCCGCCCTCGATCGCGCTCATCGTGGACGCGTGGCGTCGGCAGTACGGAAACCCGGCGACGTCGGCGACGTGGTTGGGGCACCAGGCCGTGGGGCACCGTCGTGAGCGCTTGTCGACGTAGCTGCACTGGGTGCCGTCGAGGCGCCGGCAGCCCCCCGCCGCGCAGCGTTCTCTGCCGGCCGGCGGTGGCGCAGCCTCCTCGACCTTGGGGCTGGAACGGCGGCGGAACATCTATCTCCTCCTGGCGGAACGGGCTCTGGTCCATGGTGATCCGGCGCGAATAAGCCGTCAAGGACCCGCATCAATTGCTCCTTCCGCTTCACAAGTCGCGACAGTTGTGGTATCACAGAATCAACGGGGGCCAACCCACACGCAGGGAGGATCGCCCTCATGGCCACCATCGCCCCCGTCCAGACGCCCACGACCGCTCCGGTCACCCGCTCGATCAACGGTCGATTGCGGCTCACGTACCCCACCCGCGGGTACGCCGTCTCGCGCAATCCATTCGCGATCTGGGCCGTGCTTCCGCTGATCACCCTGGCCTTCATTGGCCTCGCCGTCGCCGAGCTCCTCGGCGACTACGACGTGGTGGTCAACTGGTTCGGCAACCTGACCCCCACCTCGATCACGGTCGTCGCCTTCGTGATCGCCACCCTGGGGCTGCTGCTGGTCCCCGCGGTCACGCTCAAAGGCAGCCTCAACATGACCCACGACGGGGTCACCTTCGAGCGCGGCAAGCATCACCTCACGGCCGGCTGGGACCAGGTCACAGGCCTCGTCTACCGTCGCGACGCCGGTCTTTGCCTGACCATGGACGGGGCGCAGCAGACCACCTCCCCGATGCGGCTCCCCGGCGGCTTCAACGCCACCAACGGACATGTGCGGATCCCCTTGCGGATGTTCGGTGACCGCCAGTTCTCGATCCTCTACGACATCCGCGACCGTCTTCCCCAGACCCTGTGGGGGCCGGCGCTCCAGCAAGTCAAGGAGCGCTTGCCGCTGATGAACCTGGCGATCTACGCCGGCGTCGTGCTGGTCAGCGCCGGGGCGATCATCGCTGTCGCGGTTACCGTCATCCACTAGGCCGGTCGCCGCGCGGCAACCGTCCCGCGAGGGCGGGGCAACCCCATCTGTGTCCGAAAGCGCACCGTACCCCCGGAAGGCCGGGGGTACAGTGCGTTGCGTGAGCAGCAGCACGCCGCTGGGGGATGCGGTCGACGAGGTCACCGATGCCGCCCGCGCGGCGGTGGCCTTCGTCAGGCCGCGGCTGCGCGGCGTGCTCCATGAGCTGGCCTTCCCGGTGTCCTTATTCGGCGGCGGCTGGGCCATCCTCCACGCGCCGGCGGGGACGGCACGGGCCGCGACGGCCGTGTACGCGGCGACACTGAGTGCGTGTCTGGGGGTGAGCGCTCTCTACCACCGCGGGCGCTGGTCGGCGAGGGCGCGGGCCTGGCTGCGCCGTCTCGACCACGCCACCATCTTCCTGCTGATCGCCGGGACCTTCACCCCCATTGCCACCATCGCCCTGTCCGGCTGGCTGAGCACCGCGACGCTCGCCGTGGTCTGGGGAGGCGCGCTGCTCGGCAGCCTGCTGACGACGCTGTGGACGAACGCCCCAGTGGCGGTCGAGGTAGGCCCCTACCTGGCGGTGGGTGGTTTCGGCGTGGTGCTGCTTCCCCGACTGGTCGCCAACCTGGGCCCGGTCGGCGTGGGGCTGCTCGCGCTCGGGGGAGCGGTGTACGTCGCCGGGGCGTTCATCTACGCCTTCCAGCGACCCAACCCATGGCCGCGCACGTTCGGCTTCCACGAGATCTTCCACACTCTGGTGCTGGCTGCCGCGCTGCTGCAGTGGATAGCGATCACTCAGTGGGTGCTGCCCACCGCGGTCTGAGCGCGTCCCGGCACCGAGCTGGCACGACGGGCACCAGTAGAGGATTCGCGACGGCCGGCCCAGCGGCGCGGCCCGGACCAGCGTCCCACACCTCGTGCACGGCCGGCCGGCGCGACCGTGCACGGCCTTGGGTGAGCGGAAGCCGTCGGCGACCGCCGCGCGTCGCATCAGGTCGCGCGCTCGTCCGTACACGCGTCTCACGACGGCGTCGTCGAGGTCGTTCGGTGCGGTCAGCGGGTCGACGCGCTCGTGCCAGAGCGCGTCGCAGCGATAGATGTTGCCGATGCCCGCACACACCCTCTGATCGAGCAGCACCTCGGCGATGGTTCAGTGGGCCGACGCGCGCGCCGGCGCCACCAGATCACCGGCGTCGAAGTGGGCGCCGAGGATGTCGGGGCCGAGCCCGCTGCCGACCGCGGCCGCGCGGATCAGCTCGCAGACCGGCGCCGCGAAGAGCACCGCTTGCACGTCATCGAAGTCGAGCTCCGCGGTGGCGAGGTGCGCGGCCCGCCTGCGCGCCTGCCCGTCGTTGTAGAGGTGCCACGCGCCGGTCATGCGCATGTGCGAGTGCAGCACGACCCCGTCGGAGAAGTACATGTAGAGGTGCTTGCCGACCGGTTCGACCCGCAGGAGCGTCCGTCCTGTCAGGCGCGACAGCGCCGCCGGCCGAGCGGCACAGACACGGCGCCCGGCGAGGCGTCGCTGCAGCGTCGCCGCCGCACGCCAGATAGTGTCACCCTCGGCCATCTGCTCTTGCGTGCGCCGCCCCTTGGCGCTGCGGGTACACGACAAGCCCGCGCGGGCTGGGTACGAACCCCGCCTCGCGCAGCGTCGGCGCCAGCGGGTGCGCGGCGGCGGGTTCGCCGTCGATGCTCTGCAGGTCGATGCGGCCGATGCGCGCAGCCACCGTCGAGAGAGCCTCGAGGTCATGCTCGCCCACCTCGCCGCACGTGAGCATCGAGCGCCCGCCACGTTCGATGTAGAGGCGCAGCTCACCGCCGTGCATCACCACGAATGACCCGGAGGCGCGGGCGGCACGTCCGGCGAGCTTGGGCCAGGGCAGCACTGCGCCGTACGGGTTGGCGGGATCAATCGCCGCGAGCAGCACGGTGGTCGCGACCGGTGCGCGCTGCGAACGCAGCCCGTCGACCGCGCCCGCGAGCGCGAACTGAGCGGCCCCGCATCCCTCCACGAAATAGCCGCGGCGGATCCTTCCGGACTCCTCCATCGCGCGCAACACCGGGTACAGCGCTGCGAAGCCGCCGGGGACGTTCTCCGCCGCCACCGCTTCGCGCGTCACCACCCCGTGGCGTTGCAGAAGGGTTTGGGCCAGTGCGACACCGCGCTCGGTTGCGCCCGCAAGCTCCTCTCGCGAGGACGCGACCAGCGACCAACGGCCCTGCGCCCGGGGCGGCACCAGGCGCATCAGCGGGCGGCGCGGGTGACGGCGCACTGGGCCCAGAAACCGCAGCGGCTGGATGGTGTCGTTGGTCACCTCGCCGGCCCAGACGAGGTCGTACAGGGCGTCGACGACCTCGTCGAGCGGCACCCCGGGGCAGGCGTCGAGCAGATCGCGCGCGAAGGTGGCTCCGCGCTCGCGCAGGCGGGTACGGATGGCCGCATGCACATCGCTCTGCGGTGGATCGCTCGGCGGCGCCAGCAGGCGTCCGGCGTCGCTGCGAAGGAACAGCGCGATGCGGCCGTCGTCGCGACCCATCGCGCCCCTCCCCTGCCAGACCACCTCGCCGGCGGCGATCAGCTCGTCGAGAAGCCGGCCGTCGTAGGCCATCCGCGCGGGCAGGATGTCGCGCTCGAGCACGGAGAGCGCAACCGCCATCCCCTGGAGCTGCGTGATCACCTCCATGAGCCGGTCCGGACCGCGGGCGTCCGAGCCGACGCCCTGCCAGGCGGGCAGGAACCGCGCCAGCGTCTGGGCGGGCACGGCCTCGACCTCGCGGCGCAGCGCAGCCAGCGAGCGCCGCCGCAGCCGCTGCAACACCTCGGGATGGCAGTACTCCCGGTCGCCCCCGCCGGGGCGGAAGTGGCCGGCGATGATGTCGCCATCGCGGGTCAGCGTGGTGAGGATCTCGGTGACGCCCCCGACCGGGAGTGCCCAGCGCATCGCCACGTCGGCGGCCACGAAGGGCACGTGGGTCCTGGCGTAGCGGCGCACCAGGGCGCTCAGAGCGTCGGCGGTCAGCCCCAGGTGGGCGGCGGCGAGGCCGGGGGGCAGCGCCACACCGAGAGCGTCCCGGTAGCGTCCCGCGTCGTCCGCCGCAATGACGCGCTGCTCCCCGGCCAGCCGAACGCGGACCACGCGCCGCGTCCCCAGGAGCTCGTCGCGCCACACCGCGGTGATGCCGCGCGCCGCCGCCTCCTCGTCCGAGAGGTCGCCGACCAGGCGCATGACGTCAAGCGCGCCGTCGGCGTCGCGCGGGTGCAGCGTCTCGTCGAGCCGCTGCAGCTCCAGCTCGGTGGCATCGATGGCGTTGGGATCGAGCAGCTCACGGAGATCGTCGCTGCCGAGGAGTTCGGCGAGCAGCTCGCGGTCGAGGCTGAGCGCGTGGGCGCGCCGTTCGGCGAGCGGGGCGTCGCCGTCGTACATGTACTTGGCGATGTACTCGAAGAGGAGCGACGACGCCACCGGCGACGGTTGTGCGGTCTCCACCTCGACCACGCGGACCTGGCGGGCGCGTACCGCGCGCATGATCCCCGCGAGGGCATCGAGGTCGAAGACGTCGCGCAGGCATTCGCGGTACGTCTCGACGAGGATGGGAAACGACGGGTGGCGTGAGACGATCTGGAGAAGGCCGGCGCTGCGCTGGCGTTGCTGCCACAACGGGGTGCGCTGTCCGGGACGGCGCCGCGGCAGAAGCAATGCACGCGCAGCGTTCTCGCGGAAGCGCGACGCGAACATCGAGCTCCCCTCGAGCTGCTCGGTCACCTCGGCAACGACGGTGTCGGGATCGAGGAAGAGACCGGCCATGTCCGGGAGGCGATCCACTTCGGCGATGCGCAGCGCGAACCCGTCATCGCTGTGGATGGCCTGCACGTCGGAGCCGACCACGTCGCGCAGGCGCTGCGCAGCGACCAACGACCAGGGCGCGTGCACCCGCGCACCAAACGGTGTCAGCACGCACACCCGCCAGTCGCCGAGCTGGTCGCGAAACCGCTCCACCACCACGGTGCGGTCGTCGGGCACGGCGCCGGTGGCCGCGGCCTGGTCGGCGAGGTGGGCGACGAGGTTGCGCGCGGCGCGCTCGTCGAGTCCCGCCCGCGAGCGCAGCCGCTCCAGCGCGGCCGGCTCGCCCGCGGCGCGCAGCTCGCGGACCAGCGCGCCCACCGCGGCGCCGACCTCGAAGGGGCGGCCCACTGAGTCGCCGTGCCAGAAGGCGATNNAAGGTGTCGTTGGTCACCTCACCCGCCCAGACCATGTCCCATAGCGCGTCGAGGATGGCGTCCTGGTCGCCACCGCCGGCGGCCCCGTAGAGGTCGCGGAAGAAGCTGGCCCCCCGCCGTCCCAGGTGAGCCCGGATCTTGTCGTGCAGCTCGCCTGCCGGCGGCTCCAGCGCCTCAGCCAGAAGTCGAGGGGCGTCCGCGCGCAGGTAGAGCGCGATGCGGCCGTCGCCCGGGCCGAGGGGACCACGGCCGACCCAGACCACCTCTCCCATCGACACCAGCTCGTCGAGCAGCGCCGGCCGGTACCCCGGTATCCGCGCCCGCAGCACGTCGCGCTCGATCACCGAGGCGGGGAGGGCCAGCCCCTGGAGCGCGAAGACGCACTCCAGCAGCCGGTCCGGAGACGCCGGGCGACCCTCGGCCGGCCTGGCGCCGCGGCCGCGCGCGCCGCTTGGTGGACGGTCCAGGCCGGACACCTCCATGTCGATGCCGTGCCAGGCGGGCAGGAAGCGGGCCAGGACGTCGGCGGTGACCGGCTCTACCTCCCGCCGCAGCGCGGCGAGCGAACGTCGGCGCAGGGACCGCAGCACGTCCGGGTGGCAGTACTCGCGCTGGGCCACACCATGCCGGAAGCTGCCCTCGAGCAGCTCTCCGCGCCTCACCAGCCGGCGCAGCGACTCGTCGACCCGCTCGGCGGAAAGGCCCCAGCGAGCCGCGGCGTCGCCGGCCAGGAAGGGAACGTGGGTGCGGGCCCAGCGCCGCAGCAGCGACTCCAGCGGCTCGGCCACGGACTCCAGGAACACCTCCGGTAATCCCGGCGGAGGTGCCATTCCGAGGGCGTCCCGATAGCGTCCGACGTCTTCGGCCGCTATCCAGCACTCGCCGCGCCTGATCCTGACCCGGCAGGCGCGCCTCTCGGAGTCGAGGGCGGCCAGCCACTCGGGCTGCACACCCCGCGCCGCCACCTCCTCAGCGGAGAGGTCTCCCAGCCTGGCGAGCAGGTCGTGCGCCTCGTCGGAGTCTCGCGGCCAGCGCTCGGGCTTCAGGACCTGCAGCTCGAGCTCCAGCTCGGCCAGGGCTGCAGGGTCGAGCAGCTCTCGGAGCTCCTCCGTCCCGAGCAGCTCCGAGAGCAGCTCCCGATCCAGCGTCAGGGCCTGCGCCCGGCGCTCGGCGAGAGGCGCGTCACCCTCGTAGATGAACTGCCCGACGTAGTCGAAGAGCAGCGAGGCCGCGAAGGGCGAGGCCCGCTCGGTCTCGACCGAGACGACGCGAACCTGACGGGAGCGGATGCCGGCCAGCACCTCCTTGAGCGAGTCGAGGTCGAAGACGTCCGCGAGGCACTCGCGATAGGTCTCGGCGAGGATGGGGAAGTCGGCGTAGCCCCCGGCGACCTGGAGCAGGTTGGCCGAGCGCTGGCGCTGCTGCCAGAGCGGGGTCCGCTGGCCGGGCCGGCGCTTGGGCAGCAGGAGCGCCCGGGCGGCGTTCTCTCTGAAGCGGGTGGCGAACATGGCCGAGCCCGGCAGCTGGGCGCTGATGAGGTCCCCCACCTCCTCGGGCTCCAGGGTCAGCTCCTCCGCTTCCACCGGCCGGTCGGCGTCCGGCAGCCTGAGGGCGAGCCCGTCGTCGGTGTACATCGACTGGACCTCGATGCCCAACTTCTCGGTCAGCCGCGCCTGCAGCGCCAGCGCCCAGGGCGCGTGCACCCGGCCCCCGAACGGAGTCAGCACGCAGATCCGCCAGTCCCCCACCTCGTCCCGGAAGCGTTCGATCACCACCGTCCGGTCGTCGGGGACCGCTCCGGTGGCGGCCGCCTGGTCGTCGAGGTAGGCGACCAGGTTGCGGGCGGCACGGTCGTCGAAGCCGGCGCGCTCCATCAGCCGCCGCTCCGCCGCCTCCGCCGGCAGCGAGCGCAGCTCCCGCGTCAGCTCGCCCAGGCCCCGACCCAGCTCGGCCGGACGGGACAGCGAGTCGCCGTGCCAGAAGGCGATCTTCCCCGGCTCTCCCGGCGCCGGCAGGACGAGCACCTGCTGCGGCGTGATGTCGACGCAGCGCCAGCTGGTGGCGCCGAGGATGAACACCTCGCCGGGGCGGAGCTCGTACACCATCTCTTCGTCGAGCTCGCCGACGCGACGGCCGTCCTCGAAGATGTTGACGCTGTACAGGCCGCGGTCGGGGATGGTGCCGCCGCTAGTGACTGCCAGGCGCTGCGCGCCGGCTCGGCCGCGCACCGTGCCCGCGAGCCGGTCCCAGACGATGCGCGCGCGCAGCTCGCCGAACTCCTCCGACGGATAGCGGCCGTCGAGCATGTCGAGCGTTGCCTCGAACGCGCGCGTGCCGAGGTCGGCGAAAGGATACGCGCGCACGATGGTGCGCCGCAGCTCGCCGACATCCCAGGTGTCGAGCGCCGCCATGGCGACGATCTGCTGGGCGAGGATGTCGAGCGGGTTGCGCGGAACGCGCGTCTCCTCGATGGCGCCATCGAGCATGCGCTCGGCAATGGTCGCCGCCTCCAACAGGTCACCGCGATGGGTGGGGAAGATGGTTCCGCGCGAGGCGACGCCGACGCTGTGCCCGGCGCGGCCGATGCGCTGCAGGCCGGACGCGACTGTCAACGGCGAGCCGACCTGGACGACGAGGTCCACCGCGCCCATGTCAATGCCGAGCTCCAGCGAGCTGGTGGCGATGATCGCCGGCAGCCGGCCCTCCTTGAGCATCTCCTCGACCACCGTGCGCTGCTCGCGCGCGATCGAGCCGTGATGGGCGCGCACCAGGTCCTCGCCGGCCAGGTCGTTCAGCTGTCCGCTGAGCCGCTCGGCAAGACGGCGCGAGTTGACGAAGACGATGGTGGAGCGATGAGCGCGGATCAGCTCGAGGAGCCGCGGCGTCACCGCCGGCCATATGCTGCGGCGCGGTGCCTGCGGGGTCGAGACATCGCCACCACGCTCAGCGCCGCGGTCGAGGTCGGTCATGTCATCGACCGGGACCTCGATGGTCAGCTCCATCGGCTTGCGCACGCCGGCGTCGACGATGGCCACGTCGCGCCCGGTGCCCCCCAGGAACCGTGCGACCTCGCTGAGAGGGCGCTGCGTTGCGGACAGGCCGATGCGCTGCGGGTCGCTGTCGGTCAGCGCGCAGAGTCGCTCCAGGCTGACCGCGAGGTGCGCGCCTCGCTTGGTGCCGGCGAGCGCGTGGATCTCGTCGACGATCACCGTGGTGACGCTGCGCAGCGTCTCGCGCGCCGCGCTGGTGAGCATCAGGAACAGTGATTCGGGCGTGGTGATGAGGATGTCGGGCGGGTGGCGCACGAGGTCCCGCCGCTCCGCGGACGTACTGTCGCCGCTGCGCACCGCCGCGCGTGCCTCGCGGAAGCTCTCGGCGCGGCGCTCTGCCTCCAGCGCGATGCCGCGCAGCGGCGCGCGCAGGTTGCGCTCGACATCGACGGTCAACGCCTTGAGCGGGGAGATGTACAGCACCCGGCAGCGCTGCCCCTCGGTGGGGACGGGTGAGCGCCCGAGGCTGTCGACGAACCACAGGAAGGCGGCCAGCGTCTTGCCGCTGCCTGTGGGCGCGCAGAGCAGCGCATGACGGCCGGCGGCGATCTCCGGCCACCCGCGCGCCTGCACCTCGGTGGGATCGCCGAGCGCGTCCCCGAACCACGTCTGCGCGGACGGCGAGAAGAGGGAGAGGGGCTCCATGTCGCTCATGATCCCGCACCCGGCTCGGTCGTCGGACTCGGCATCCTCGACGGTGGTGGAGCTGCGCTAGGCTGCGCCGTGGCCAACAGCCAGGCGCCCACCATCGACGCCATCGCCGCGTGCTGTGCGCGCATCGACGCCATGTGCGCCGGGCTCGACGAAGCCGGCTGGCACCGGCCCACCGCCCTGCCGGCGTGGGACGTCAAGGATGTCGTCGGCCACCTCGGCTCCCTCGAGTCCATGCTCCTCGGTCTTGATGAGCCCGCCCACGAGCCGGCGGCCATCGCGCACGTCCGCAATCCCCTCGGTCACCTCAACGAGCGCATGGTCGATCGCCGGCGCTCCTGGTCGGGCGCCGACGTGCTCGCCGAGTTCCGCGAGACCACAGGGCTCCGTCTCGAGCAGCTCCGCAACCTCGACGAGGCGGCGCTGGCCGACGAGGTGCCCTCCCCGCGCGGTGGCGTGGTCGGGCAGGGTGACTTCATCGCCATCCGGCTGTGGGACTACGTGGTGCACGAGCTCGACATCGGAGAGGCCCTGGGTCTTGACCAAGACGCCGCCGTCGACACGCCGTCCGGGCGCCGGGTGCTCGACGAGATGCTCATGCTGCTGCCGCGCGGGCTGGCCAAGGGCGGCGCCACCGAAGGAACCTGCGTCGCGCTCGACATAGGACCGCCGCTGCCACGTCGCACCGCGGCCAGTGTGCAGGCGGGGCGAGGCGTGCCCGCGGATCCTGCGGCGGGGAAGGCGACGCTGCACCTTCGCGCCTCCCCCGTCGTGTTCATGCGCGTGGCCTCGGGTCGCCGCGACGGGGCCACCGCGATCGACTGCGGCGAGGTGGTCGTGGACGGCGACGCTGAGCTGGCGGCGCGAATCCTCACGGCGATGAACGTCATACCCTAGGGCGAAGGGGAGCGCCGTCGCCGGCCTCCAACGGTAGGGGCAGCTGGCCGGTCGGGTGGCGGCTTGAGCGGACCGTCACTCGACGTGGGGCGGACGCCAATCGCCAGCGCGGCCAGGGCTGCTCTTCGGCGACCGGGATGCATTCGAGCACGGTGCTGAGCCGCTCCCGGTAGTGCCCGGGCGGGGGTCGATCGATGAGTGCCGCCGTCTGCTGGACCATGCGCCGAGCATGAAATGGGCCGGCGACAGCAGTCTGTCGCCGGCCCCAGTGAGGGGAGTGTCGGATCAGGCCTGAGGCGGGAGGATCGTCTCGACCTCGAAGGTGAGCTCGATCTGGTCACTGACCACGGTGACGCCGTTCATCACACCACCGAAGTTGACGTCGAAGTCCTTGCGGTTGATCTTGCCGCGGGCCGTGAAGCCGGCTCGGCGACCGCCCTCGGCCTGCGGGTCCGGCCCGAAGCCGTTGAGCTCGACCGCCAGTGGCACCGAGCGGGTCACGCCGCGGAGGGTCAGCTCGCCGTCGATGATGAACTCGTCGTCGTCGACACGAACGCCGGTTGAGCGATAGGTCGCCGTCGGGTACGTCTCGGCGTTGAAGAAGTCACCGGAGCGGATGTGGTTGTCGCGGAACTCCTGGTTGGTGTCGACCGAGGCCACGCGGATGTTCGCGGTGACCGTCGACTCGAGCGGATTCTCGGCGAGCACGACCTCACCGTCGAAGTCGCGGAAGTGGCCGCGCACCTTACTCACCATCATGTGGCGGGCGGTGAAGGACAGGTCGGAGTGGACGGGGTCGATGGCCCAGCGGCCGGCGGTGTAGCCGTCGATCTGGGGCTGGGTCGGGTTGGCGGTGGCGGTGGCGGTGGC
>QHBU01000218.1 GCA_003244045.1 Candidatus Aeolococcus gillhamiae | reverse complement strand
TGCCGGGGGCGATCGCGTTGGAGAAGAGAGCCACGAGGCTGACGAGGGTGATGACGGCTAGGCCGACGACGCCGGCCGGTGTGCGCACCAGGCGTCGTCCGATCGCGGCCCGCGGCCGTCCCTCGAGCGACACCATCGCAGGCACCTGAGCGTCAGGCGTAACGGATGCGGGGATCGATCCAGGCATAGACGAGGTCGGTCACGAGGTTGGCCACCACGACGGCGACCGACACCAGGATCACGATTCCCAACAGCACGGGGCGGTCACGTGATTGGGCGGCGTTGACGACGAGGGTCCCCAGGCCCGGCCAACCGAAGACGCTCTCGGTGATGACCGCCCCGGTGAAGATGAAACCCACGCGGTTGCCCACGACGGTGACTACGGGCAACAGGGCGTTGGGGAGGGCGTGGGCGAACATAACCCTCCTCTCGGAGACCCCTTTGGCGCGGGCGGTGCGCAGGTAGTCCTTGGGCCTCTCCCCTAGCAGCCCACTGCGGGTGACCCGGCTCACCAGAGCCAGCTCCGAAGCGGCCAGCACGATCGCGGGCAACACCAGGTGCCGGGCTACGTCCCAGCCGTGAGAGATGCCGGACAGCGATTGACGGGCGTCGGTCATCCCCTGGATCGGGAACCAGCCGAGGTGGAATGCGAAGACCAACAGGGCCAGCTGGCCGGACCAGAAGACGGGGACGGCGTAGGCGACGATGGAGGTGGTGCTGAGGGCGAGGTCGAACCGGCCGTAGGGTTTGCGGCTGGGCCACGCTCCGAGCAGCACCCCGACCAGGCTCGAGATGACAAGGGCGCTGCCCATCAGAAGCAGCGTGGCCGGGAGCCGATCGCCGATGAGCCGGCTCACCGGGGTGCCTCCCTGCACGAAGGAGCGGCCCAGGTCGCCGCGTGCCAGGTGGCCCACGTAGGCCAGCAGCTGTCGCCACAGCGGGCGGTCGAGCTGCAGGTAGGTGCGCAGGTACTCCACGGTGGACTGGTCCCCGCCGCTGCCGGCCAGCACGTCGGCGGCACTGCCGGGGGCAGCCTGGATCAGCACGAACGTGACCACCACGATGGTGGCCAGTGCCGGCACGGCCCGGCCCAGGCGTCGCAGGGCGAAGGCGATCACTGGGCGCGATCCCGTAACTCCGCGCCGGCGGGCAGTGCCAGCGGCCGCCCTAGCCGATCAGCGCCGGCAGTAGGCGGTCTCGGCAAAGTGGCCCGAATAGGCCAGCAGGCCCTGGCAGGCCTTGGTACGGGCCCGGTTCGCCACTGTCTCCAGGATCCACAGGTACGGCAGGTCCTTGGCCATCTGGTCCTGAGCCTGGCGGTACAGCGTCCCCCGCTTCGACTGGTCGAGCTCCTGGGCGGCCTGGGTGAAGGCCCGGTCGACGTCGGCGTTCTTGTAGCCGGCCCCGTTGGTGAAGGGGGCACCGGTGATGGCGCTGGAGACGTAGAAGCGCTGCACCCCGATCGCGGGGTCGGTGGCCTGGCAGTTGGAGACGACCATGGTGTCGAAGTCGCGGCTCGAGTACAGGGAGTTCTTACCTGCGGCATCGACCTGCTTGAGGTCGACCTTGACCCCGACAGGGGCCAGGTCCTGTTGGATCTTGGTGGCCAGGTTGGCCTCCTGGCCGGCGAAGTACGACATGTCGATCTCCAAGGGCTTGCCGTCCTTGGCCCTGGTTTGGCCCGGCCCCGGACTTGTCCAACCCGCCTCGTCGAGAAGGCGGGCAGCCTGGCCCTGGTCGAAGCCGCGGATCGGGTCATCAGCATGGGCCCAGCCCATCTGCGACGAGATGGGGCCGGTGGCCAGGCGTCCCCCGTCGTTCTGCAGCACCTTTTGCACGTACTCGTCGGTCTTGAGGCTGTGGGCGATGGCCTGGCGCACGCGCACGTCGCCCAGGATGGCGTTGGGGCCGACACCGCCAGCGCTCACCTGGGCGGGCTTAGCTGCCCGCTCCCACAGGTTGAACACCAGCTTCAGCACGCAGTTGGTGGAACCGCCCGCGCTCTGGGAACCGGTGACCACCTCGACGTTGGGGTTCGACCGCAAGCGGGGCAGGTCCTGGCCGTTCACGCCCCAGAGCCAGTCGATCTCCCCGGCGCCGAGAGCCTGGACCTGGGCGGCTGGGGTGGGGATGGCTCGCTGCACCACGCGGTCGAGATAGGGCTCGGGGGAGCGGAAGTAGTCGGGGTTGCGGTCGAAGACGATCTGGGTGGCGTCCTGGGAGGCGAACTTGAACGGCCCGGTTCCTACGGGGTCTTGGCCCTGGGGCCAGGGTTGGGCGGCGGTGGGAGGGGGCTTGCCGTCCCAGATGTGCTTCGGGAGGATGGTGCCGTCGGTGTGGGTGAGCTGCTGCAGGAGGGGAGCGTAAGGCTGGGCGAAGCGGAAAACGACCTTTGCGGGCTGGCCGCTTGATGCCTCGGTGGCCTCGATGGACGGGCAGCTCGGAGGATCAGGGGCCTTGGTGCACGGCTGGGCCAACGCCGGGCCGATAGACGACTGGGTACGGGCGTGGTTGCGCAGCAACGCCGCCTCGTAGGTCCACTTGACGTCGGCGGCGGTCAGGAGTGTGCCGTCGTGGAACTTGACGCCGTCGCGGAGGGTGAGCCCATAGGTACGGCCGCCATCGGCGATGTTCCACTTGGTCGCCAGCTCGGGCACGGGGTTGGCGTGGTCGTCGATCTCGACCAGCCCGTTGAACAACAGGCCCGCCGCCTGCTGCATCCCTCCCTGGGTGTTCACCGCCGGGTTGAGGCTGCCCTGAGCGGGCAGCGAGCTCAGCCCGACGACCAGCGCACCGCCCTTGACGGGCGCGCCGCCCTTGGAGCTGCCGTCCGTAACGGGCTTCTTGGCGCTCGAGCACGCGGTGGCCACCACCGCCATGGCCAAGAGGGTGATCAGTGTTCTCGCCGGTCGTCTCATGCCCCACCCCTCTGGCTAACCGCCTGGACAGCCGCCGCGTGGATATTGCCATCGGCGGGTCGGGCTGTAACCGTGAACCCCGCTCGCCGAGCGTCGTCGCTCTTCGGACCATCGTTGCGAGAGGTACACTACGACGAGCCACCCGGGCCGGGAGGTACAAAAATCGGACCACGGTTGTCGGTACGTCCGTGGGACAGTGGTGTGGTGAACTCCTATGGCCAGTACTGCCCGGTCGCTAAGGGAGCGGAGATCTTTGCCGACCGATGGACCCCGCTGATCCTTCGCGAGATGCTCGCCGGAGTCCACCGCTTCAGTGACATCCAACGGGGACTGCCCGGAATCTCGCGCTCGCTGCTGGTCGAGAGGCTGCGCCGTCTGGAGCGGGCGAACGTGGTCGAGCGCCGAGTCCGCTCCGACGGCAGGACCGCCGACTACCACCTGACCCCCGCCGGTGAGGAATTGCGGCCCGTCGTCATGGCCCTGGGCGAGTGGGCCGCCCGCCGGGCCTTCGGTGACCCCGAGCCCGACGAGCTGAAGCCCGAGGTGCTCATGGGCTGGATTGCCCGGGGCGTGAAGAGGGATCTGCTTCCCGACCACCGGGTGATCGTGCGCTTCGATCTCGGGAGCACCCGCAAGCGCTGGTGGTGGCTGGTCCTTCAGCCCGGCGACGTGTCGGTGTGCCGTCACGATCCTGGTTTCGAGCTCGACATCTCCGTCACCGCCGAGCTCGCCGACCTGTACCGGGTGTGGCTCGGGCGGCTAACGCTCAGCGAGGCGATCTGTGACGAGCTGGTCCGCATCGACGGCGCGACTCCCCTGGTCCGGGCGTTCTCCCGCTGGTTCGGGTTGAGCCCGCTGGCACCGGCGGTCCACGGCGGGCTCCAGTCCTGCGTCGTCGATGACCTTCAGCCAGGTGCCTCCTCGTCGACCGGGTCAGGGCCGCCACCAACCGAAGCCTTGCCTGTGACGCGCCAGTCCCCCGTGCGCCAACCCAATCAAGCTGTAGCGACCCGATGACCCTATCCGATCCCCAAGCGACGACTTCGACGCAACGGTGCGCCCTACATTCCGTTGCCACCTGGCAGTCGCCGGCGATCTCAAGTCCGGGTTGGCCATCTCCTATCTCGTCACGGTGTTCCTCTGGTGTCGGTCAACTTCTGGCCGCCGCGGCTCATGCCGGGTGACCCGATCTCGGCGCTCGACGAGCCCACCGCATCGGCCTATGTCCGCGACGACTCGACACGCATTCTCCTGGAGCGTCACTACGGTCTGGACCGGCCGCTTGCGGCTCAGTTCGGCCACCATCTCGCCGGCCTGGCCCACGGCGACCTTGAGACGTCGATCCGTTACCGCGTCGCCGTCAGCGACCTCGTCAGGCAACGTCTGCCGGACGCTCCTCCTCACGGGCACGGCCCATGGCCGTCGCCGGGACACTGGGACTGGCGGTGCAGTTCAACCTGACCAAAGGCGGCGCCCCGGCCGACGTGCTTCCGTCAGGCCTGTGCCCGGGCCATCGACCGCAACCGATCTAGTCAAGCGCCTCTTCGGGGGCCAGGGCGTGGCCGCAACCCCGGATGGGGCCCCCGACCCGAGGCGTCACAGGAAGGGCATCGCCTCGTCGGCCAGCAGGGTGACGGTGCGAGAGGCATCCTCCATGCCCAAGGTCGCGAAGTTGACCTGCAGGCTGACCTCGACGTCGCCATACCAGGCCTGGACCTGGCGCAACTGGGCGATGACGTCGGCCGGGCTCCCCACCAGGACGGTGGTCTTGGCCACGGCCCGGTCGAAGGTGTTCGAATCCAGCGCTGCGGCCAGGCCCTCATAGCCGGGGTAGGGGCTCAGGCTTGTCGGGCGCGACACCGCGTCCTTGAGGGTTCGGGAGTAGGACTCGAAGTAGGGGCGGGCCCTGGCCCGGGCTTCGTCACCATCCTCCGCCACCAGGCACTGGTAGCTGATCTGGATGCGCTCCCGACCCGCCTCGTGACCGCCGGCCCGCCATGCCTGGCGGTAGAGGCCCAGCAGACGCTGGATGTTCTCTCGGCTGGAGGCGTGGGGGACCGTCATGAGGTGATAGCCCTGCCGGCCCGCCCAGGTGAAGGACTCGGCCGTGAGCGTGGCCGCCACCCAGATGGGCGGGTGCGGCTTCTGAACGGGGGGCGGCAGCATGGAGAGGGGTCCGAAGCGATGGTGAGCGCCCGACCACGTCAGCTCCTCGCCGGTCAAGAGTTGACGGACGGCCTCGACCCCCTCGATGAAGCGGCTGCGGCTCTGGTCTATGGGCACCTCGAACGCCTCGAACTCTTGAGGGAGAAAGGCGCGTCCGAAGCCGGCGTCGAGACGACCATGGGACAGGTTGTCGAGCATGGCCAGGCGCCCGGCCAGCTGCAGCGGGTGAGTGAAGGCCGGGATGACGGCGCCGGTCATGAGCCGGATCCGGGTCGTG
>QHBU01000217.1 GCA_003244045.1 Candidatus Aeolococcus gillhamiae | reverse complement strand
ACGAGGTCGCCGAGCACGGCGCTGGCGGTGGGCATCCCGCCGGCACCGCGGCCGAGCAGCATCAGTTCGCCCACGGCGGCGCCCTCGATGAACACGGCATTGAACGAGTCCCGCACCGCGGCCAGCGGGTGGTCGGCTCGGACCATGGCCGGGTGGACCCGCACTGCGATCGTCGGCTCGGGACCGTCGTCGTGTTGGACGAGCGCCAGGAGCTTGATCACGAAGCCCAGGCGTTTGGCCACGGCGATGTCGGCGGCGGTGATGGCGCTGATGCCCTCGCGGTACACGTCGCCGGCCACGACTCGGGCCCCGAAGGCCACATTGGCCAGGATGGCCGCTTTGGCGGCGGCGTCGTAGCCCTCCACGTCGGCGGTGGGGTCGCGCTCGGCATAGCCGAGGGCCTGGGCCTCCCCGAGCGCGTCGGCGAACGAGCGGCCGCTCTCGCTCATGCGGGTCAGGATGAAGTTGGTGGTGCCGTTCACGATGCCCATCACCCGGCGGAGGCGGTCGCCGGCCAACGACTCCCGCAGGGGCCGCAGGATGGGGATGGCGCCCGCCACCGCCGCCTCGTAGAGGAGGTCGACGCCGGCCTTGGCCGCCACCTCCACCAGCTCGGCGCCCGCCGTGGCCAGAACCTCCTTGTTGGCGGTGACCACCGGCTTGCCCGCCTCCAGGGCAGTGCGGATGAGATCGCGGGCAGGCTCGATGCCGCCCATGACCTCCACCACCACGTCGACTTCGGGCGACGCCACCACCGCGGCGGCGCCGTCGCTCAGCACCCCGTCGGCGAAGGTGACAGGGCGCTGCCGGCCGGTGTCGGACACCGCCACCCGGGCCACCTCGAGCCGCACCCCCGAGCGCGCCGCGATGGTGTCGCCGTGCTCGGCAATGAGCTGTACCAGGGCGGCGCCCACGGTGCCGCAACCCAATAGGCCCACTCGCACGACGTCACGGTCCACCGGTCAACCGTACCGGCTGCCCCGCCCCCGCCGTTCTTTGCGCGCTCTCCAACCGTGGGGGTTAGAAAACGCGCGCAGAACGATTCAGACCTCGTCGAGGCCCAGGAGGTCGTCGAGGGACTCGCGGCGGACCACCACGCGGGCTCGGCCGTCGGCCACGAAGACCACCGCGGGGCGGGTGACCTTGTTGTAGTTGGACGCCATGGAATGGCCGTAGGCGCCGGTGACCGGCGTGCACAAGACGTCGCCCACGGCCACGTCGGCCGGGAGATGGGCATCGCGCACCACCAAGTCGCCCGACTCGCAGTGCTTGCCCACCACGGTGGCGACCCGGGGCCGCTCGGCCCCCGCGGCCCGGGGCAGGAACGCCTCGTAGCCGCTGCCATAGAGCACGGGCCGGGGGTTGTCGCTCATGCCCCCGTCGACCGACACGTAGGTGCGCACGCCGGCGATCTCTTTGATCGTGCCGACCCGGTACAGGGTGAGGCCGGCGGTGGCGACGATCGACCTGCCGGGCTCGGCGGTGACCCGGGCATCTATGCCGGCTCGCCGGCAGGCGTCGTGCACGACGGTCGCCCACTCGGAGATCGAGGGCGCCTGCTCGCCGGCCACGTAGGGCACGCCGAGGCCCCCGCCCACGCACAGCTCGGGAAGGCCGAGGGGACGGACGAAGTCGGCCATCGTCTCCACCGCCTTGGCAAAGGAGTGGGACAGGAAGATCTGGCTGCCGATGTGGCAGTGGAGCCCGACGACCTCGGTTGCCGGTGACCCCGCCACCCGCTCGACCGCCCGGGCGGCGTCGCCGCAGGCCAGGCCGAAGCCGAACTTGGAGTCGACCTGGCCCGTCATCACGTACTCGTGGGTGTGGGCCTCGACACCGGGTGTGACCCGGATGAGCACCTCGGCGGTGATGCCGTCGGCGGAGTGGAGGCGCTCGAGGCGGTCGAGCTCGTCGAAGGAGTCGAG
>QHBU01000216.1 GCA_003244045.1 Candidatus Aeolococcus gillhamiae | reverse complement strand
GGCGAGCACCTCGCCGTCCGCCACGGTGTCGAGCGGCCGTCGTGGACCTGCAATGCGGAACGGTTCCTCGACCGCCTCTGGTTCGTGAGCGAGGTCCCCGGCTTCCGGGCGATGGCCATCGCCGAGTCCCCCGCAGCGTTCCGCAGACGGGGGATCATGATCTCGTCGGGCTCGCTCCAGCGTCGCTAGATGGACCGCCAACAGATCATCGCCGCCTTGACCGCCCTCGGGCGGCGACTCCATGCCGAGGGGCTTCAGGGCGAGATGTACGTGGTAGGTGGTGCCGCCATCGCCTTGACCTACGCTCCCCGACGCGTCACCCGGGACATCGACGCCGTGTTCGAGCCCAAGATGGCCATCTACCGCATCGCCGCCGCGGTGGCCGAGGTGCTGGCCGTTGCCGAGGATGTGTTCGGTGACCGACTCGACGCCGCGGCCCGGTTCTTCGTGGAAGAGATCCTTGCAGCCGGAACCGGCCGGTAGATTTGGCTGATGCTGCGCTTCTTGACCGCCGGCGAGTCCCACGGGAGGGCACTGGTGGTCACCGTCGAGGGGCTGCCCGCGGGGCTGGAGATCACCCTCGACGACATCGGGCGTGAGCTGGCCCGGCGGCGCCTGGGTTACGGCCGGGGCCCCCGGATGCGATTCGAGCGCGACGAGCTCACCCTGCTCGGCGGCGTCCGCCACGGGCGCACGCTGGGTTCACCGGTGGCGATAACCATCGCCAACACCGAGTGGCCTAGGTGGGAACAGGAGATGGACCCCGCCCCGGGCCGCACCGACAAGCCCCTCACCCGTCCCCGCCCTGGCCACGCCGACCTGGCCGGCATGCAGAAGTACGGCTTCGACGACGCTCGTGACGTGCTGGAGCGGGCATCGGCGCGCGAGACCGCGGCCCGCGTGGCGGCAGGGGCGGTGGCCAAGGCCCTGCTCGCCCAGCTCGACATGGCAGTGGTGTCCCACGTGGTGGCGCTGGGGCCGGTGGTGTCCAAGTTGGCGGAGCGGCCCGCGCCAGGCGACCTCGACACCGTCGACGCGTCGGAGGTGCGCTGCTTCCACGCCGACGCCACCGACGCCATGGTGGCCGAGATCAAGGCGGCGGCGCGCGACGGCGACTCGCTGGGCGGTGTGGTCGAAGTGCTCGGCTACGGGGTGCCCGTCGGCCTGGGCAGCCACGTGCACTGGGACCGTCGCCTCGACGGCTTGCTGGCCCAGGCCCTGCTGAGCATCCCGGCGGTGAAGGGCGTGGAGATCGGCGACGGCTTCGAGGTTGCGGGGCGGCGGGGCTCCCAAGCCCACGACCCCATCCAGTGGGACGCGGCCGACGGCGTCTACCGGCGGGGCTCCACCCTGGCCGGCGGCATAGAAGGGGGCATGAGCACCGGAGGACTGGTGGTGGCCCGTGCCGCCATGAAGCCCCTGTCCACCCTCAACCGCCCTGTGCTCAAGACCGTCGACGTCGAGACCAAGGAGGAGGTGGTCTCGTTCAAGGAGCGTACCGACGTCACCGCGGTGCCAGCCATGGGCGTGGTGGCGGAGACCGAGATGGCGCTGGTACTCGCCTCCGAAGCGCTGCGCAAGTTCGGTGGCGACTCGGTGGCCGAGACGGTCCGCAACCGCGATGGCTACCTTCGCTCCCTCTAACCCGGCGCGCATCGTCTTGGTGGGGATGATGGGCGCGGGCAAGACCACGGTGGGACAGGCTCTGGCCCGGCGGCGGGGATGGGATCTCTTCGACAGCGACGCCGAGATCCAGGCTCGCACCGGGCACACGGTGGCCCAGATCTGGGCCACCGAGGGCGAACCTGCGTTTCGGCGCCTGGAGGCCGAGGTGCTGGCCGAGGCGCTGGCCGCTCCCAACCCCTGCGTGGTGGCTGCCGCTGGCGGCGTGGTGCTCGACGCCGCCAACCGCAAGCGCCTCGAGGAAGCGGGGCCGGTGGTGTGGCTGCGGGCCCAGCCCCAGACCCTTGCCGGCCGGGTCAAGGCCGGCACCCATCGTCCCCTGCTCGACGGCGACGCCGCCGGGGTGCTGGCCCGGCTCGCCACCGAGCGTGCCCCCCTCTACGGCGAGGTGGCAGATCTCGTCGTCGACATCGACGAGCTAGACGCCGAAGCCGTGGCCGACCGGGTGGATGCTGGCCTCGAAGAGCTTGGGTCACCACCCACCCCGACGATCACCGACGACGGTGGCCTGGCCCGGGTGACCGTCGACCTGGGGAACCGCTCCTATCCGGTGCTCGTCGGCCCTGGCGCCCGCCATCGGCTACTGGAGGTGCTGCCCGTGGGCGCCCGGCGGGCAGCCATCGTCACCTCGCCAACGGTCGGCGTGAGGGTCGACGCCGGCGTCGAGCAGGAGACCTTCATGGTGAGCGACGGCGAGGCAGCCAAGTGCCTGGAGACGGTGGAAGACCTGTGCCGGGGCTTCGCCCGTTTCGGCCTGACGCGGGCCGACGTGGTGGTGGCGGTGGGCGGCGGTATGGTCACTGATACCGCCGGCCTCGCTGCCGCCCTGTTCCACCGCGGCGTAGCCGTTGTGAACGTGGCCACCACCCTGCTGGGCCAGGTCGACGCCGCCATCGGCGGCA
>QHBU01000215.1 GCA_003244045.1 Candidatus Aeolococcus gillhamiae | reverse complement strand
AGTCCAAGAAGATCAGCAAGACGCAGTCGGTAACCAGCCAGGTAGAGAACGGAATCGCCGCCGACGACGTCCACATAGGCCCCAGCGACCACGTGCCCTGGCTGGAAGATCGCAAGTGGGCCTACATCCGCCTCGAGGGACGCAACTTCGGCGACGTCCCCCTCAACGTTGAGCTCAAGCTCGAGGTGTGGGACTCGCCCAACTCCGCCGGCGTGATCATCGACGCCGTGCGTTGCGCCCGCCTCGCCCTCGACCGGGGCATCGGCGGTCCCCTGCTGGGGCCATCGGGCTACTTCATGAAGTCGCCGCCCGTGCAGTACCACGACGACGAGGCTTACCGCCTGGTCGAGGACTTCATCGCGGGGGCTTGACGCTCGGATGGACATGTCTGGCGCGTTGTCATGGAACCGTCAAGCCGTCACCGACCCCGCCGCGGCCGACGTCGTACGCTACGGGCCGGAGGGGGCCACCGAGGCCGAGCTACGCCTCCTCGGCCATGTGGCCGACAAGCGGGTGCTCGAGCTCGGGTGCGGGTCGGGAGCGGGATCGGTCGCGCTGGCCCGCCAGGGAGCACGACCCATCGGGCTCGACTTCTCCCCCGAGAACCTCGCCGCTGCCCGTCGCCTGGCCGAGCGGGCAGGCGTCCGGGTCGAGTTCCACGAGGGTGACCTGGCCGACCTGGCCTTCTCCCGCGCCGACACCGTCGATGTCGTCTTCTCGGTGTACGCCCTGGGCCTGGTCGAAGACGTCGACCGCGTCTTCCGCCAGGTGCACCGGGTGCTCAAGGTGGGCTGCCCGTTCGTCTTCTCCATCTCGCACCCCGCCTACGACATGCTGCTGGACCAGAGCACCGCCGACGAAGACCCGGGAATGGCCGAAGGGAGTGCCGTCGAACCTCTTGTAGTGCGCCGGTCGTACTTCAACTCCAGCCCCATCAACCTGCACGCCGACCGTCCGCCGTTCTTCGCCTACCACCAAACCGTCGCCGGTCTGTTCACCGGTCTCACCCGCGCCAACTTCCGCGTCGACACGGTCGTCGAGCCCGAGCCGCAGAGGGGTGGACGGGTGACTGATGGGGCCACCGCGCTCGTCCCCCGCACGCTGATAATGCGGGCCCGCAAGGAGTAGCCGCCCGCCCTGCGGGCGGGCACCCAGGAACCGGAGCCGGCTCCGCCGGCCGTTCCCATCGCCCGACGGCGAGGCCTCCGGCCGCCGTTCGGTCAGTGGCGCTGCGCCCACCACTGGTCGAGGCGGCGGGCGGCCTCTTCCTCACCCAACGGTCCCTCCTCCAGGCGCAGCTCGAGCAGGAAGTCACGGGCCTCGCCCACGGCCCGCCCCGGCCCGATCCCCAGGTGAGCCATGATCTGCTTCCCGTCGAGGTCGGGGCGAAGTGCGTCGAGCTCCTCGCGTTGGCGGAGCTCGGCGATCCGCCGTTCGAGGTCGCCCATGCGTGCGGCCAGCATGGCCGCCTTGGCCCGGTTGCGGGTCGTGCAATCGCAGCGGGTCAGCTCGTTGAGCTTGTCGAGCAGCAGCCCGGCGTCGCGGGCGTAGCGGCGCACGGCCGAGTCCGACCATGCCTCGTCACCGTAACCATGGAACCGCAGATGGAGCGCGACCAGGCGGCGCACTGCAGCGATCTCCTCGACGGGGTAGCGCAGTGCTCGCATACGCTCTTCGGCCATCCGCGCCCCGACCACCTCGTGGTGGTGGAACGAGACGCCGGAGGGCCCGAAGGACCGGGTCTTGGGCTTGCCGATGTCATGGAGCAGGGCAGCCAATCGCAGGACCTTGTCGGGACTGGTCTTCTCCACCACCGCGATGGTATGGGCCAACACGTCCTTGTGCCGTTGCACGGGATCCTGCTCGAGGGCGAGCGCGGGAAGCTCGGGCAGGAACTGGGCGGCCAGGCCGGTCTCCACCATGAACCACAGGCCGGGGGCGGGTCGTTCCAGCACCAGCAACCGGTCCAGCTCGCCGCGGATACGCTCAGCGCCCCACAGGCGGTT
>QHBU01000214.1 GCA_003244045.1 Candidatus Aeolococcus gillhamiae | reverse complement strand
GCCCTGGCCTCCACGGCGTCGGCTATGCGCATCATGGCCAAGCTGCGCTGGGACGGCGTGAGGTCGCGCCACCCTTCCAGCGCGGCCGACGCGGCGGTGAAGGCAACATCGAGGTCGGCTGGCCCCGACACCGGCGCGTCGCCGTAGGCGTCGCCGGTGGACGGGTCGACGATGGCGCTGGCCCGGGCCGCGTCGAGCGGTTCCCTAGGTTCCCCGCCCACGAAGTTGCACAACCGGCCCACCGTGGTCACCGCTCGCTGGGGGCCGCAGCCCGGATCGGCGCCAGGGCGAGGGCGAGGTTCATCAAGGCGGCGTTGGCCCGGGCCTGGGCTGATTGCTCGGCCTCGGTGTAGGGGTGCAAGAAGCTGCGCCCGGCCAGCAGCTCATCCCACACGAACAGCACCGACACCGCGGCCATGGAGAAGAAGCGGGCCGCGCTGAACACGGCCGAGGTCTCCATGTCAACGCCCAGATAGCCGGCCTTCGACCAGGCCGCCACCCGCTCGGGCGGCTGGGCGAACAGCGCCGAGGTGGTGACGAGGGGGCCCCGATGCACCCGCAGGCCCCGCTCGGCCAAGGCCTTCTCGGCCCGGTCGACCAGCTCGAATGTGGCCGATGAGGTGCCGTCGCCGCCGTAGTACTGAGACGCCCCCTCACCTATGGCCGCAGTCTCGGCCAGCACCACGTCGCCGGTGTGCACGTGGGGTTGCAGTGAGCCGCACGAGCCGATCTGCACAACTGTCGGTGTGCTCAACGAGCCGAACACGTGCACCGGCTCCACCGCCCGGGGGGCGCCGTACACGCACGAGTAGACCACGGCCAGGCCGTCGGCCGGCCGCCGACCCAGGTGGTACTCGGGGAAGGCCAGCTCCCGCACGTCGTCCAAGCAGGCCAGGCGCTGGGCGGTGCGCTCGCGCTGCCACCACGACCCTTCGAGCACCAGGAGCTGCGGCACGTCGGCGGGGTCGAGACTCAGCGCCCGGCACCAGTCGATCGGTTCCTCTGCGGCCAAGACCCTCCTCTCGAGCGACCCCACCAACCTACAGTCCAACAGACCTTCAACTGCTCGGCCCACCCCGCTACCATCGACGCTGTTTCACGCGCCGGAACACCAGCAGGGTCGCCGTCCGCTATGGCACGCACCACAGCCAGGTAGCTGACCTTTGGCTGCCGGGGGGCAGGGGCGAACACCCTGTGGCCGTGCTCGTTCACGGCGGGTTCTGGCAGGCGCTCTACGGGCGCCGGCTGATGAACCGGTTGTGTGCCGACTTGGCGGGCCGGGGATGGGCAGCATGGAACGTCGAGTACCGGCGCCTCGGGTTGGGCGGTGGGTGGCCGGCCACCTTCCACGACGTGGCGTCGGCGGTAGACGCCCTGGCCGAGCAGCCCCACCTCCACCTCGACCGGGTCGTCGCCATCGGGCACTCGGCGGGCGGCCATCTGGCCCTTTGGGTCGCCGCCCGCCACCGTCTTCCAGCAGGCTCCCCCGGCGCCAGCCCCCGGACAGCGGTGAGCGGTGCGGTGTCGCTGGCCGGCGTGCTCGACCTGGTCCACGCTGCCGACCACGGCGTCGGCGGCTCCGCGGTGCGCCAGCTCCTCGGCGGCACCCCCGCCCAGCACCCTGACCGCTACGTCCTGGCGTCGCCCGTGGCACAGCTTCCGCTCGGCGTGCCCCAGCTCGTGGTTCACGGTGAAGCCGATTACATCGTCCCCCCGGAGATGAGCCGCTGGTACGCGGAGCAGGCGGCGGCCGCTGGCGACGAAGCGCAGCTGGAGATGCTGGCGGGCGTCGACCACATGACAGTGATCACCCCGGACTCGCCGGCGTGGGCAAGAGTCCTGAGCTGGCTCGGGTAGTTGGGCTTTCGCTGGCCCGCCGGATGGCGTACAGTCCAGCAGCACTTCAATTCAACTGGGCAACTAC
>QHBU01000213.1 GCA_003244045.1 Candidatus Aeolococcus gillhamiae | reverse complement strand
TCGTCCAGTTCCACCCCACGGTGCTCGCAATTTCTGGCAGCCCCGCGTTCCTCATCAGCGAGGCATTGCGCGGTGCCGGTGCCGTTGTCACTGATCGAGCGGGGCGGCGCTTCCTCCTCGACACCGACCCCCGGGGCGAACTGGCTCCGCGCGACATCGTCGCCCGCACGATCTGGCAGGAGCTGGCCAGAACTGGCGAGAAGTCGGTGCTCCTCGATTGCCGGCCGGTCGGTGGGGATACAGCAGTGCGCTTCCCAGCCATTGCGGCTCGTTGCATCGACCATGGCATCGACATCACCGCAACCCCGATTCCCATTGCTCCCGCGGCGCACTACATGATCGGCGGGATACGAACTGACATCGATGGTGCCACGTCGGTTCCTGGCCTCTACGCGTGCGGTGAGGTGGCATCCACGGGTGTTCACGGTGCCAACCGCCTAGCCAGCAACTCGCTGCTCGAGGGTGCCGTCTTTGGTCCACGGACGATGGAGGCGGCGCTCCGCGGTCTTGCAGAGGTGGCACCCTCGGCGTTGCCGGTGGCAGACGTCGGTTCGGCTCCGCTCGAGGACCCCCCGGCTGCGGAGGCGCGCTCGCGGATCGCTCGCGTCATGGGACGTGACTGCGGCGTAGTGCGCCACGGTAAGGGGCTGCGCGCCGCGCTTGGTGAGTTGGACGACATCGTCGCCACTCCGATTGGAAGCCTCAGCGGCCGCAGCGCGCACCTCTCAGCCGTGGCCGCATATTGCATCGCCAACGCTGCCTTGTACCGCGAGGAGTCCCGCGGAGCGCACTACCGCGACGACCACCCTGACACCAGTCACCAATGGCATGGCGTGACCGTCATGCACACCACGAGGGGAGCCACCACTCATGACCGCAACGTTGCAGCCGATCACTGACGCGCTGGCATCCGAGAACCTGGATCCGCTGATCCACGCCGCCCTCGGCGAGGACATCGGCCCCGGCGACGTCACCACCGAAGCCGTCATCCCCGGCGACATGACGTGCCGGGGGAAGATCGTCTGCAAGGAGGATGGCGTCATCGCCGGGTTGAGCGTTGCCGCACGCGTCTTCGCCCTGATCGACGACCGCATCAGGTTCGACCCCAAGACCAGGGATGGTGAGAAGGTCCAGGAGGACCAGATCGTGGCGCGCATCTCCGGACCGGCCCGCGGGATGCTCAAGGCCGAGCGGGTGGCGCTGAACTTCCTACAGCACCTCAGCGGCGTGGCCACGATGACCGCGCGCTACGTCAAGGCGGTCGACGGCACCCGGACCAAGATCCTCGACACTCGCAAGACCACGCCGGGCCTGCGCGGGCTCGAGAAGTACGCCACCCGCATCGGCGGCGCGGTCAACCACCGCATGGGCCTGTACGACGCGGTGCTCATCAAGGACACGCACCTCGCCCTCGTCGGTGGGATCACCCCCGCGTTGCGGGCCGTGCGCAAGGCGTACTCGGACACCGACATCAACGTCGAGGTCAGCAACATCCAGGAGCTCGAGCAGGCGCTGGCCGACAAGGCTCCGCGCATCCTGCTCGACAACTTCGCGCCCGGCCAGGTGCGCGAGGCAATGCAGATCATCCGCCGACGCGCCGAGGTCGAGATCAGCGGCGGGGTGCAGGTGAGCAATGCTCGTGCGTATGCGCTCGCCGGCGCTGACTACATCTCGGTCGGGGCGCTGACCCACAGCGCCACCGCGCTCGACTTCTCAATGAAGGTGACGCGCTACTAGACGACCGGGGTCAGCTCTCCAACGCGGCCACCAGCTCCTCCTGGAGCCAGCCGAGCGCCATGAGCATGCCGAACTCCGGTTGAGCCCGCAGCTCGTCGGTCGCCGCCGTCTCCCAGCCGTCCTCGGTGATCCCCAGCAGCGAGCCGGCTGCCAGGCGCAGCTGGTTGAAGGCGCGCAGCCAGGCAAACACCTGCACCTCGGTGAGGACGAGCAGCTCGTCACCTGAGCGCAGCGCATCCCGGATGACGTCGAGGTCGGCTTCATAGCCGCGCTCGATCTCGGGGCGCACCCAGCGGTCGTACTCCGCCTGCTTGGTGTCGTCCTCGTAGGCTCGCGGCGTAGTCGCCAGCGCGCGGCTCAGGTGCGCCCGCAGGCGCTCCAGGATGTCGAGGATCGCGGTCCGCTCGGGCTCATCGAGCCGCACCTGGATGCGGCCACGCCGCTTCAGGACCGACGCCACCTGGGCCGGCCCCTCAGAGCCGCGCGAGCGTTGCCTGGAGCCCGAAGGCGTGCAGACGGGCCACCGAGACCTCGGCCTGCTCGCGGGGCTGGGTGGCGACCACCGCCTTGCCCTCCTCGTGCACCTGGAGCATCAGCGTGGTGGCGGTGACATGGTCGTACCCGAAGAGCTTGCGCAGCACCAGGACCACGTAACTCATCAGCGTGATCGGGTCGTTCCAGACGATCACGATCCAGCCCGGCTCACGGACGGTCTTCTCCTCGCGAACCGGGGCTTCGACCGGGACGGGGGTGGCCGTGGTCACCTTGCTAGCGTAGCGCGGCCGGAGTCGCCGTGCCCGGAGCCGCGTGCCCCGAACGGCGCGCCTCCGTGTACGCGCCGAGCACGCGTTCTGCGTTCTGCGCCATCGCGTACGAGGTGACCGCTCGTTCTCGGGCGGCGTGGCCGAGACGATCGCGCAACTCCGGGTCCGAGATCAGGCGACGGAAGGCATGATCGAGCGCCGGTCGCAGCGGGTGGGTGGGGATGACCATGCCCGCGCCCTGCAGCGCACGACCGTCCTCACCGGCGTCGGTGGCCACGATGGCGCACCCCGCCGCCATCGCCTCGAGCAGGGACAGCGACAGCCCCTCGGCCGTGGAGGGGAGCACGAAGACATCGCAGCCGCGCAGCAGCGTCAGCGCGCGCTCGCTGGAGACCAGCCCGACCAGGCGCACGGTGGGGTGGCGGCTCGCCAGGGTGCGCAGGCGGCCGCGCTGGATGCCGTCCCCGGCGATACAGAGAACGTGGTCGGCGGGAAGATCGAGGGACAGGAAGCTCTCGACGAGCGCGGGAACTCGCTTCTCGGGATCGAGCCGACCGATGTAGAGGACGACGACGGCGGCCGTGAGCTCGGCGTGCAACTCTGACGGTCCGGGGGTGATCGCCGCGGTGTCGACGCCGTTGGGGATGACCGCGATCTGCGCGGCCGGGTAGCCGGCGCGTACCAGCAGGTCACGCTGCTCGGTGCTGAGCGCGATGCAGCGGTCGACATGACCCATGCGCGTCCTGTGATATCGGTAGAGACCGTACAGCACGCGCCCCCGCGACGTCCCCGCGGGTCCGTGAGGCAGGTGGAACGTGGCCACGCACGCTGCGCGCAGGCGGTGTGCCGCGCGAGCGATGGCGCCGTCGTGGAGCGAGAAGCTCCAGGAGATGTGCACTACGTCGGGGTGGAACTGCTCCAGCGCAGCAGTGATGGTTCGCATCGCACCGGGCCGCGGGATGGTCACCGTCTTGAAGTGCCAGGCGCGGAGCAGCACCGCGTCCCCGCGATCGACCGGGACCACCTCGCCATCCTCATGGTGCGCAAAGAAGCGCACCTCCGCGCCGTGGGCACGCAGGGCACGGACCAGCTCACGGCTGTAGGTGGACAGGCCGTCGCCGCGCAGCCCTTCTGCGTGGCCGAAGAAGGCCACGCGGAGCGGGCGCTGCTCAGCGGTCATCGGTGAGTGGCACTCGCTGCACGGTCTGCGTGTCACGAAGATCGAAGAGGGAGATTCCGCGCAGCCGATGGTGGGCGCGGACGTAGCCGAAGAGCGACATGCCGACGATCGCGCTCAACCCCTTGTCGGCAAGCCGGTGCACCACCGCCGCCGCGGTAGCCACCCCGAACGGCAGCCCGCCCGCGGCGACCAGCAGGCCGGCGGTCGTGGCCTCGAAGGCGCCCAGGCTTCCCGGCGAGAGCGTGATCGCCGAGGCGACATTGCTGATCGAGTAGATGAATGCCGCCGTCACCCAGTCCACGCGGCCAGGCGCGATCGCGTTGACCACGAAGTAGAAGAGACTGACGGCCATCACCGCCTGCACCGCGCTGATCCACAACCACACGTAGGTCCGCCAGTTCTGGAAGAGGACCACGGTGTCGGCCTGGAGCTGGTCGATCGAAACCATCATCCGGCGCAGCAGCGGAGCCCGCGCGACGCCCCGTCGCACCAGGCGGAACACAGGTTGCACCGTCAGCACCGCCACCACCAGCACCGTGCCGCCCAGCGCGGCGGCAACTCCTGCTCTCGCGAAGTAGTACCGGCTCGACCCGGGGAGCGCAGCGGAGATCAACAACGCCGAGTACAGCAGCTCCTGCACGGTCACCGCGGCGATGGCGGATCCGACGGCGATGTCGCGCACGCGCGCCAGCAGGATCGCGCGGGTCAGCTCGCCGAGCGGCAGCAGCGCGGTCGCCTGTCCGGTCAGTGTCATCAATACCGTCTCGCCCAATGGAGGCCTGGTGGTGATGATCCGCAGCAGGGTCCACCAGCGCACGCCCTGGAGCACGTAGTAGCCGAGTGAGAGTCCCACGATGATGGGGATGTCGCGAACGTGGAAGCGCTCGATGGCGGTCCCCACCTGGCTGGGATTGCTGGCCACGATCAGCGAGCCCAGGACCGCGAGCGCCAGCACCATGGGGATGTGCCGCCGGCTGAAGATGCGCTGGCGCCGGGTTCGCGGCGCGCACCCCGGCGGCGTCGGAGACGCCGTCCGCGAGCTCATTGCCTGATCGCCCGGCATCGCAGCGGCTCCACGAGTCCAAGTGTATGAGCCCCGCGAGCGCACTCGGCGAGGCGGACGGACCTAGCCGTTGACGGCGTCGTGCACTGAGACCAGGCGCCAGTTGGCGTCCCCTGCATGGCCATGAGCGCCGACTCGAACGGACCGGCGTGCACGGACCTCGAGAAGTTCTCCACCGGTCCGCGTGTTCCAGTTGACGAACTTGCTTTGCTCGAGGTCGGTCAGCTGTAGACGCGCTCCATCGGCGTGGCCCGGAGCTTCCCGTTCTGGTACGGGGTGATGGTCAGACACCGTGATCGGCCGGCTCAGGCCCGTCTCGGGGTCCCACGAGGACCTGCCCGGGACGTTCGTCGAGGAAGAGCCGGCGCAGCAGGATCCTCCGTTCCGGCTCCGACGACGCGCGGCGCATGTCGGCGGACAGGCCCTCGAGGCGGCGCAGCACCACCATGAGGAGCAGCGCCGCGCACATCAGCGCCAGGCCGCGGCCCCCGATCCATGCCGCCGCCACCGGCAAGATGGAGAAGCCGGCTAGCACCCCCAGCGCGATGGCATGGGTGAGCGCGCCGGCCGCGAAACAGATGAGCAGCACCACCAGCAGCACGGGGTTGATCGCGGCTGCCGCCCCAGTCGCCACCGCGATGCAGCGCTGGCCGTTGAAGCGGAACCAGATCGGCCAGCCATTGCCGGCGACCGCGCAGATCGCCGCGATCTCGATGAAGGTGTTGTCGCCGCCCACAGCGCGGGCGATCACCACCGGGAGGACGCCCTGGGCGAACTGCAGCGGCCCCGACAGCACAGCCGCGCCTGCGCCGGCATTGCGGAACAGGTTGCTGGTCCCGGGGTTGCCCGAGCCGACGTCGCGGAGCTCGAGGTGTCGCCAGCGTCCCAGCAGCCACGCGACCGGCGCTGAGCCGATCAGGTAGGCGCTCACCAGCACCACCATGGCGACGGCGGTGACCGGGTGACTCATTGCGTGACCGCGGGTGGGTCCGTCGCATGCACGGGGAGGGCCGCGAAACCCACCGCCCCGGGGCCGGTGTAGACGCCGATCACCGGCGCCAGGGCCACCGTCTCATCGCTGGCGACGTCGCACACAGCCAGCAACCGTTCGCGCAACTCGACGGCGCGCTCGGCGGCGTCGGCGTGAAACAGCATCAGCCAATGCGGGCGCCCCGGCTCGAGGCGTTCGCGGGCAACCCGCTCCAGCGCGCGCAGCACCCCGGCGTCGGTGCGCGCCAGAGCGACGCGGCCGGTGCCGCCGCCGTGCATCTCGAAGACGGGGCGCACGTGGAGCGCGTCGGAGACCCCGGCCACCAGCGCCGGCACGCGTCCGCTGCGTGCGACGTACTCCAGCGTTTCGAGGGCCCCGTACATGCGCACCTCGTCGCATGCGCTGCGCACGCGGGCCAGCACGGCGTCACGGTCAGCGCCCGCAGCGCCGAGCGCGTCAGCGATCCGTGCCACGAGGCCGTACGCCACGGCCGCCGTGGGCGTCTCGACCACGTCCACGGTGGGGACGTCGCGACAGTCGCGGAACATGCCGGCCGCGACAGTGGCACTTGCGAACGTCCCGCTCCAGCGCGCCGGGATGGTGAGACAGACAATCGCCTCGACGCCGGTGAGCTGTTCGAAGGCGGCGAGGTATTCGCCCGGGCTCGGGGTGGACGTGGTGGCCTTCTCCCCGCGGCGCAGGCGCACGTAGACCTCACCGTCGGCGCTGTTGTCGATGCTCGCGCCGCCGATGTCGACGTGCATCGCGACGACGGCGCGTCCCCCGTCGATGCGCTGCTCGAGCGCTGCCCCGGTGTCGACGACGAGCCCGACGCGACGGCTGGTCACCAGGACAGCCCTGAGCGGGTCGCATGCATGGAGGACTCGATGCTAGCGAACGTATGCGATGAGTGGCGCCGCGCCGGCGGCACCGGTGCCGACCTCGCTCAGGCGATCGGTCGGCGCCGCCCGGCGACTAGGCCGCGGGGCGGACGCCGGGACTGAGGTCGAGGATGTCCGACCAGACCGCGTGGGTCTGGGCCGGCGCGGGTACCGGCCCGTCGAGCACCGCCTGGAGCGGGAGCTCGCAAGCGTGGCACACGATCCAGATTGGCCCGGGCTCGGAGATCTGTCGCTCGAGCCGATGGCGTTCGCCGCAGTCTTCACAGGTGATGGTCACTCGCATCGCTCCAGCAGGGTGGCATCGCGGGTGCTACGGACCACGCCCCCGCACGTCGCCACCCGGATACCGCCACGCAACGAATCGCCGACATCCTCTCCCCGGCTGCCCTGCTCGATCTCGGTCACGCCCGTCCGCTACACTTAGCGAGTTCGCACCCGGCACGGGCGCTTGCCCGTCTGAGCCATCAACGCGATCGTTCCGCGGCTCCGCCGCATCGTTTCCACCGGCATGGCTGAACCGCAGGTGACCCGGCGACCCGTCGGACGCCGTCGTGTCTCTACCGCGGTGCCGCTGGGAGATACCAAAGGAGAAGTTTGACCGCGACCCTGGTCCCAGACGAAGAGATCACCATGGAGCAGCTCCTCGCCGAGGAGGAGCATGTCATCCGCGCGCTCGCGCACGGCGACATCGTCGACGGCACCGTGGTACGGGTCGACCCTGACGAGGTGCTGGTGGACATCGGCGCCAAGTCCGAGGGGGTGATCTCCAACCGCGAGCTGAGCGCCCGCGGTGAGGCGCCCGTGGTGCTCAACCCTGGCGACCAGGTCAAGGTGTACGTCGTCCAGCCCGAGAACGAGGACGGCAACGTCGTCCTCTC
>QHBU01000212.1 GCA_003244045.1 Candidatus Aeolococcus gillhamiae | reverse complement strand
TATTCCCCTTCCACTGCACTAGCGGTTCGGCCGGCTGGTCGCGGCCAGGTCCAGGTAGCGGTTCAGTCTCCGCGTGCCCCCGGCCGGCGGCGCCCCGGTAGCATCGTCAGCACTGTGATTCGCGTCCGCCTCGACGGCCACCTTCTCGACGACGTTCACGGGGTCGCCGACCTGGCCGCCGTAAAGACCCGTCCGGGCCAGGTGCTGTGGGTTCACTGCGACGTGCCAGACGACGACGAGGTCGAGGCGCTCGCGGCGCGATTCCACATCCATCCGCTGGCGGTCGAGGACCTGCGCAACAGCAACCAGCGACCCAAGCTCGACGACTACGGTGACCAGCTGTTCGTCGTGCTCTTCGGGGCGCTGGCGCTCCCCGACGGCAGCATCGCCCTCGCAGAGGTCCACTTCCTCATCGGCGACAGCTACCTGGTGACGGTGACCACCGATCGCATGCCGGCCATCGAGACGCTTGAGACGCAGCTCGACAAGCGCCCCGAGCTGTGTGGCCCCTCTGCCGACATGATGTTCTACCGGATCTGCGACAGCCTGGTCGACTCCGTCTTTCCGCTGCTCGATCACATCGGCGCCAACATCGATGCCGTCGAGGATGCGGTTCTCGAGAACCCCGACCGCGAGACGCTGCGCACCATCTTCGGCCTCAAGCGCGACCTGCTGACGCTGCGCCGTGTCACCGGCCCGCAGCGCGACCTTCTGCAGTCGATCACCTCTCCACGCACCCCACGGATCGGCACCGACACGCAGCTGTTTCTCCGCGACGTCTACGACCACACCGTGCGCATCGCCGAGCAGGTGGACTCATTCCGCGACCTGGTGAGCAGCAGCCTCGACGCGTACCTGACCTCGGTCTCCAACCGGCTCGGCGAGCAGACTCGACGGCTGACCGTGGTCGCCACCATCTTCCTCCCGCTCACGTTCCTCACCGGGTTCTTCGGGATGAACTTCGCCTTTCTCGTCGGTCACATCGGCTCGGCGCAGGCGTTCTTCATCGGGCTCGGCGTGATGGCGGTGTCGGTTCCGACCCTGGTTCTGACCGTCACCCGCTTGAACCGACGCGCCGCCCCGCTGCCCGCGGATCCTCGCGCCAGGCGGGGGCTGCGCGTGATGGCCAGGTCCGCGACACGACCGCCCGCGGATGACGCGCAACAGGCGCCGTCGCCGACCACGACACCCTGAGTCGAGGCGGGATCAGCTCCCCGGCAAACCGCGAGGTTCTGCAACCATCCCCGTGCTCGACCTGCGGCGCCCATAGCCTTACAGAACATTCGCAAAGGCTGCCGCACACCCGGCACTTCTGAGTGGTAGGGTCGCGGGGTGTTCCGCCGTTGCTGAGAGGGAACAGGTATTGGCCGTGGCCGGTGTCGACGAGGCGCGAACGGCGGTTCGCCCCCAGGGCGGCGTGGCCGTACGTCTCGACGGGGTGGAGAAGACCTTCGGCAGCATGGCCGCTGTTGCCGGGATCTCGCTCGACATCGCCGATGGCGAGTTCTTCTCCCTTCTCGGCCCCTCCGGGTCCGGCAAGACCACGACGCTGCGGCTGATCGCCGGGTTCGAGCGCCCCACGCGCGGCCGGATCCGGCTCTACGGCGAGGATGTCACCGACCTGCCGCCCTTCGATCGCGACGTCAACACCGTGTTTCAGGACTACGCCTTGTTCCCGCACATGACAGTGGCGCAGAACGTGGGCTACGGGCTGATGGTGCGTCGCGTTGGCCGCCGGGAACGCAGCGCGCGCGTCGATGAGGCGCTGCACACCGTGCGGCTGGACGGCTACGGCGAGCGCCGGCCGTCCCAGCTCAGTGGCGGGCAGAGACAGCGGGTGGCCCTGGCCCGCGCCCTCGTCAACCGTCCGCGGGTGCTGCTGCTGGACGAACCGCTGGGCGCGCTCGACCGCAAGCTCCGCGAGGAGATGCAGGTCGAGCTCAAGGAGATCCAGCGCCGCGTCGGCATCACGTTCATCTTCGTGACTCATGATCAGCAGGAAGCCCTCGCCATGAGCAACCGCATCGCCGTCTTCAATGCGGGCAGCGTCGAACAGGTCGGCACGCCCGACGAGATTTACGAGTCACCGGCGACAACGTTCGTAGCCGATTTCGTGGGCACCTCGAACAAGCTCGATGGTGAGCTCGCGCGCGCCGTCTTCGGTGACGCGCAGCACCGTGCGGTCCGGCCGGAGAGGATCCGCATCCTGCACCCGCAGGAGCAGCCTGCCGCCACCGACCACAGCGTGGCCGGCGTGGTCCGCGACGTCATCTACATGGGTGCCGAGACGCGCTACATCGTCGACATCGGCGGTGCCGGCACGATGCTCGTCGTCCAGCAAAACCTGGCGTCGTCGTCGACCGAGGTCCGCGCCATGGCCGGCCGCCAGGTTCGTCTCGCCTGGGCGCACACCAGCACGCTCAGCTCCAGGCAGCGTCCAACCGTTCACGTCCCCGGGGAGGCAACTGCATGACCAGGAGAGCCGGTCCATCCGTGATCGCTGCGCTCAGCGTGGCGCTGATCGCAGCCTGCGGCGGCGGCGGCGGTGCCGCCACCACGCCGGCCAACACAGGCCCGGCCAGCATCGGCAAGGGTGAAGGCGCCCTGAGCATCATCGTGTGGGCGGGGTATGCCGAGAATGGGTCCAACGACAAGACCGTGGACTGGGTCACCCCGTTCCAGCAGCAGACCGGTTGCGTCACCAATGCCAAGATCGCGGGCACCTCCGATGAGATGGTGTCGCTGATGCAGACCGGCCAGTACGACGGCGTCTCGGCCTCCGGCAACGCCACCCTGCGGCTCATGGTTGGCGGCACGGCGGCACCGGTCAACACCAAGCTGCTCACCAACTATGCAGACATCAACCCCGCGCTCAAGGACCAGCCGTACAACACCTACCAGGGCGTCCACTACGGCGCTCCCCACGGCTGGGGCGCCAACCTGCTGATGTACCGCAGCGACAAGGTGCAACCGGCACCGACCTCCTGGGGTGCGGTGTTTGACCCCAGCTCGCCCTACAAGGGACACGTCACAGCCTATGACGACCCGATCTACATCGCCGACGCCGCGCTCTATCTCAAGTCGACACGACCCGACCTGCACATCACCGACCCCTACGAGCTCAATGACGCCCAGTTCCAGGCGACCGTCGCACTCCTCAAGCAGCAGCGCACCGTGATCGGCCAGTACTGGTCCGACTACACCAAGGCGCAGTCGGCATTCGCCAACGGTGACACCGTCATCGGCACCACCTGGCAGGTGATCGCCAACCTCCTGCTGGCGGACAAGAACCCCACCCCCGTGCACGCGATCGTTCCCAAGGAGGGCTCCACGGGCTGGTCCGACACCTGGATGGTGTCGGCCTCGGCCAAGCATCCCAACTGCATGTACATGTGGATGAACTGGATCACCTCACCAAGCGTGCAGTCACAGGTGGCGCAGTGGTTCGGTGAGGCGCCGGCCAACCTCAAGGCATGTCCCGTCATCGGCCAGACTGACGCGACGTTCTGCCAGACGTACCACGTCGACGACACCGCGTACCTGCACGGGCTATCGTTGTGGAAGGTGCCGCTGAGTGATTGCGGTGACAGCCGTGGCAAGGTCTGCAAGGGCTACCAGGACTGGCTGAGCGCCTGGACCGACATCAAGGGGTAGCAGCCGGGTGTGAAGCCGCTGCAGCTGTGACCCCGCCGTGATGAGCGATCAGGCCGGACCGCTGCTCGGCGGCGGTCCGGTTCGCCGCGTCGCGCGGAGCCTCGAGCGTCACCCGAGGCTCCGCCTGGCCGGCCTGCTTACACCCCCGCTGGGGTGGCTGGGCGTCCTGTACCTCGGTTCGCTCGCACTTCTCCTGGCAGCAGCCTTCTGGCACTACGACAGCGACATCACCTTCGCCGTCACCAAAACATTCACGCTCGAGAACTTCTCGCAGCTGATCGCCGACCCCGTCTACCGCGGCATCGCCGGCCGCACCATCCTGATCGCGCTGCTGGTCACCGTCACCGATGCCGTCCTCGCGCTGCCGATCGCTTTTGTCATGGGCAAGCTCGCGGGCCGCCGGCTCAAGGCGATCCTCGGCATGGCCGTGCTCATGCCACTGTGGACGAGCTATCTGGTGAAGATCCTCGCCTGGCGGCTCATCCTCTCCCAGGGCGGCCTGCTCAACTGGCTCCTCCAGCCTTTCCACCTCTCCGGGCCCGGGTTCGGAGACGTGGCGGTGTACCTGGTGCTGTCGTACATCTGGCTTCCCTACATGATCCTGCCGCTCGCGGCCGGCTTCGAGCGGCTGCCGACGTCGCTGCTCGAGGCCTCCACCGACCTCGGAGCGCGAACCTGGGCCACCTTCCGTCACGTGGTCATCCCGCTGGTGTTCCCGGCGCTGATCGCGGGCTCGATCTTCACGTTCTCGCTGACGCTGGGCGACTACATCGCGGTCAGCCAGGTATCGAGCACGCAGTTCATCGGCAGCGTCGTGTACAGCAACCAGGGCGTCAGCGGCGACCTGCCGCTGGCGGCCGCGTTCGCGATGGTCCCGGTCGCGGTGATGCTCGTCTACCTCGCGCTGGCCCGCCGCGCCGGCGCGTTCCAGGCGTTGTAGAGATGTACATCTCGCGGCGGCTGGGACGATTCCTCACGGGGGCGACCGGATGCCTGCTCGTCGTGGTCTACGTGCCGCTGATGCTCATCATCCTGTACGCATTCAATGAGTCGCGAAGCCAGAAGTGGCCGATCGCCGGGTTCACGACGCACTGGATAACCGAAGCCATCGGCAACTCCGGGGCACGCGACGCGCTCGTCCTCTCCGTCGAGGTCGGACTGGTCGCCACCGCCATCGCGCTCGTGCTCGGCAGCCTGCTGGCCACCGCAGTCAACCGCTTCCGCTTCTTCGGGCGCGAGGCGGTCTCCTTCCTCGTGATCCTGCCGATCGCCCTGCCCGGCATCGTCACCGGCATCGCGCTGAACGCCACCTTCCGCACCCTGTTCGGCGGCCTCAGCCTGCTCACCCTGGTGATCGGCCACGCCACCTTCTGCGTGGTGGTCGTCTACAACAACGTCATCGCGCGACTGCGGCGCACCTCCGGGTCGCTCGTCGAGGCGTCGTCGGACCTCGGCGCTGATCCGTGGCAGACCTTCCGCCACGTGACCTTCCCGGTGATCCGTTCCGCCCTGCTCGCCGGCGCGCTGCTCGCGTTCGCACTCTCGTTCGACGAGATCGTGGTGACCACGTTCACTGCAGGATCGAGCCAGACGCTGCCCATCTGGATCTTCGCCAACCTGTCGCGTCCCAACCAGCTGCCGATCGTCAACGCGGTGGCGCTTGGCGTCATCCTCATCTCAGCGATCCCGGTGTACATCGCCCAGCGCGTCGCTGGCGACGCCGTGAGCATCGGCGAGACCGCCTGACCTAGGCGTGTGGCGGCGCCGGCGGCGCATCCTCCAGCTCGAACACCAGGTCGTCTGGGTAGCAGTAGTACCAGTCCTCTCCCGGCTCGAAGGACCGGATCACGGGGTGCCCGACCGCCCCGTGGTGCGCGGTGGCGTGTTTGCCCGGCGAGGAATCGCAGCAGCCCACGTGGCCGCACTCCTGGCAGACGCGCAGGTGCATCCAGTCGTGTCGCCCGGCGGCGAGGCACTCGACGCAGCCCGTTCCCGAGGGACTGACGTCCTTGATCTGGTCGAGGTGGTGACACTCATCCGCCATGTGGAGTCCTCCGGAGTGGTCGCTAGGGGCGGGTCGAGGCGGGCGCCTGGACGCTGGTCAGGGTGTCGTCCCACGCGAGCAGCCGGGCAAGCCCAGCATAGGTGGAGCTGAGAAAGTCGCGGATCGCGTGGCGCGGATCGGCCGACGACCGAGCCACGTCGTAGGGGAGGCTGAACTCACCGGCCGGGTGCCACGTGGCGCCATCCGGCTGGATGGCGATGCGGTCCATACCGTCCGGCGGCGGATACGCGTACGCAAAGAACGCCGCCTCGGGGAACCTCTCGTCGCCGGACCACCAGCCGGCGCAGATCTGCTCGGCGTCGTGGCCGCCGCGCGCGATGACTCCCGCGCCCGGCGCCGGTTGGCCCGGCCGTCCCGAGTAGCGGGTGAGCGCCACGTCGAACGACCCCCAGAAGAAGTGCACCGGCGTTGACCCCGGAACGCCGCGTGGTGCTCCTTCATCACCACGTCGACCATCGAGAGCACCGCGAAGAAGCGCGCCGCGTGCTCGGCGACGTACGTGTCGTGGGTGCGGTCCTCGGCGAAGGGGATGGGGTCGTTGACCTCGGAGGGGACGGGATGCATGGACACCTCAATGTGCATGCGCTGCAAAGCGGCCATCACGTCGCTGTAGAAGTCGGCGACGCTTCCTCCCAGGGGGCGTCGGTCCACCTGGCCGTCGCTGCTGCGCAGGACCAGGGCGTGGGCGAGCACGTCGAACTCGGCGTCGAACGTGCGCAGGCCGACCGGAACGGTCGTGGTGCTCAGCCCTCGTGCGGTGACGAACAAGGAACAGCTGGAGGGGGCGCTCGACACCTCGCTGCCCGGCGAGGATCAGCCGGCGCCGGCCGACCAGCGCGGGTCGCGGCCGAACCAACCGGCGAGCCGCTCATACACGGGCGCTGTGTCGGCAACCGGCACCTCCGCGCCGAACGCCTTGCCCTCGTCCTCGGGGCCGCGGAACTGCGCCTTGAGGTTCTGCGTGGCCCAGCGCAGCCCGTGCTCCGCCACCTCGGGGTCGAGGTCCTCACTCTGGCCCGTGGCCCGCGCCAGGTCCCAGGCGTGCACCGCGAATTCGGCGATCTGCTGGTCGACGCGAGACAGCAGCGGCGCCTCGCCACCCATGCTGGGCACAAGTGACTTCAGGTCGGCGCTCTCCCAGGCCGCATCGAGCTGGTGCCGTGACGACGCAAATGACCCGGCCCAGTCGTCACCGAGGTTGCCTGTCGGACCGCCCCATGCGGGCTTCTCGCCGCGCACTGCGGCGGCGAAGTTTCCGGGGTCGTTGATGAGGTGCTCGACGAGGTGGCGCACCGTCCACGACCGGCATGGCGTGGGCAGCGCCGCCTGCTCGGGCGTGGTCGCAGCGATCAGCCGCTGCGCCTGGTCGAGGCCTCGCGAGAGAAGCTGCAGCGGCTGTGGCTGATCTGCCATGTGGCCTCCGACACTGGGGATGCGGTCGAGGTGGCGTATTGTCGCTGTCGAGCCAGAGAGGGGGGAGTCGTCATGACCACCGAGATTCACGCTCCCGCGACGGCGGACGCGCCGCCGCGCGACTCGCGAACGGACGTCGACGCCGATCTCGCGATGCTCGCGCAGCACGACGACCAGTGGGCCCGCCTGCCGGTCTCGGCCAAGATCGAGTTCCTCCGCGGGCTTGCCCGCAAGACGGCCGCGCAGGCGCAGCGATGGGTGCGCGCGGCGTGTCGCGCCAAGGGCCTCGACCCGGAGTCGGCGCTGGCAGGTGAGGAATGGAGCTCGGGTCCCTGGGCGTTCCTCTGCGGCGTCAACCGCCTCGCCGAGACCCTGAGCGACATTGCGCGGTCGGGCGCGCCCCGTATGCGCAGGGGCAGCGTGCACACGCGTCCGGATGGCCAGGTCGTCGTCGACGTGTTCCCGCAGAGCGGGTGGGACAGGCTGCTGCTCAGTGGCGTCAGCGCGCAAGTATGGATGCAGCGCGGCGTGACCGAGGAGAACCTCAGCGACACCATGGCCGTGTTCTACCGGCAGAGCGACCCGTCCGGGGCCGTCACGCTGGTGCTCGGTGCCGGCAACATCGCCAGCATCCCGCCGCTCGACGTGCTCTACAAGCTGTACGCGGAAGGCCGCGTGTGCCTGCTCAAGATGAACCCGGTCAACGACTACCTGGGGCCGGTGTTCGAGGAGATCTTCGCCGACCTGGTGCGCGCGGGGTTTGTCCGTTTCGCATACGGCGGCGCCGAGATTGGCGAATATCTGACCACGCACCGGGACGTTGACGAGATCCACATCACCGGCAGCAGCCGCACCCACGATGCGATCGTCTTCGGCGGCGGCGAGGAGGGCAGGGCGCGCAAGGCGTCCGGGCAACCGGCCAGCACCAAGAGGATGACCAGTGAGCTCGGCAACGTGAGCCCGACGATCGTCGTGCCCGGTCCATGGTCGGACCGCGACCTCACCTTCCAGGCAGAGCACATCGCCACCCAGAAGTTGCACAACTCCGGTTTCAACTGCATCGCCTCCCAGGTGCTGATCACCCACGACGGATGGGACCAGGCGGATGCTCTGCTGCACCGCGTCGCCACGGTCATGTCGACGGCAACCCGGCGGCCGGCGTACTACCCCGGCGCTGACCAACGCCAGCGCGACATGACCGCGTCCCACCAACGCGCCACCACTCTCGGTGGCGACGCGGCGGCGCCGACCACGCTGATCACCGGCCTGGACAGCGCCGACGAGTCGGAGAGCTGCTTTCGCGACGAGGCCTTCGGGCCGGTGCTCACCGCCACCACCCTCGACGGCGCCAACGTCGACGACTTCCTCGAGCGCGCCGTGGATTTCTGCAACGACCGGCTCTGGGGCACGCTCGGCGCCAACATCATCATCCACCCCAGCACCGCACGCCGGCATGCAGCGGCCCTGGACCGCGCCATCGCTCGGTTGCGTTACGGCTGCATCGGCGTCAACGCCTGGACTGGCGTCGGCTTCCTGCTCGCGCAGGTGAGCTGGGGAGCGTTCCCGGGACACACCCGCGACGACATCCAGAGCGGCATCGGCGTCGTGCACAACAGCATGCTCTTCGACCGCCCCGAGAAGAGCGTGGTATGGGCCCCGTTCCGTCCCTACCCGCGCAGCGTCGTCCACGGCCATCCCACGCTGCTGCCCAAGCCACCGTGGTTCGTATCGCACCGTCAGGCCCATCGCGTCGTCGAGCGGCTCACCCTGTTCGAGGCGGATCACTCGGCGAGGTACGTCCCCGGAATCTTCCTGGCCGCGCTGCGGGGGTGACCGGCGCCGGCACCATCGCGCAGATGCGATGCTCGGCTCGATGACCGAGGGGATCACTCCGGGCGAGCGCTTTGCCGACCCGCGCGTGTGGGAGGCGGACGCGGTTGACGGCCCGCACATCTGGCGCACGCTTGGCTACCGGCGCACGGACTGGCGCCCGGGGTCGACGTCGATCGAGTGGACCGCCACTGCGGAGTACTGCTTTCCCACCGCCGACGGCGCGGTCGTGCAGGGCGGGCTGGTGACCGCTCTGCTGGACGCCGCCATGGGCGGCGCGTGCTGGACGGTGCTCGACCTCGACCAGGTGTTCCTCACCGCCGACCTGCGCGTCGAGTTCGTGCGGGTGTCGCGCCCCGGTCTGCTGAGCGCCACCGGGACGGTGGTTCGACGAACCCGGCGGGTTGTGTTCTGCGCGGCGGAGATGCACGACGCCGCCGGTGCTCTACTGGCATCGAGCCGTTGCACCCAGGTGGTCCTGCCCAATGCCGGACCGTTCGGTCGCCGCGGTGTCGCCGACGACAGCGGCGCGCCGCCGGAGGACGCCCGTGGCTGAGTCGCTCAACCTCGCTCAGCTCGCCGAGGATTCGCTGGCTCGCGTCGGCGACCACGACGCGCTCGTCTTCGAGGGGAAGACGTGGCGGTCGGCGGCCTTGCATGAGCGCGCTCGCCGCGTCGCCACGGGGCTCGCCGCCCTGGGGGTGCAGCCCGGCGACCGCGTGGTGGTGCTCATGGCCAACTGCCCAGAGGTGCTGATCACCTACAACGCGATCTGGCGCGCCGGCGCGGTGGTCACGCCGGTGGTGTTCCTGGTGACGGCAGCGGAGCTCGGTCACATCCTCGTCGACTCCAGTGCGGTCGCGGTGGTCACCACGCCGGAGCTGTTGGCCGTGGTGCGCGACGCGGCGGCAACCGCGCCCACTGTGCGGCACATCGTCGTCGCCAGCGGCGGCGACGCAGAGGCAGACGCCGTGGATGGCGCCGGCGCACGACGCGTCGACTTCGTTGAGCTGGAGGCGGACGAGCCTGGCCGGCTCGTCTACCGCGGCGACGACGAGCTGGCCGCGCTCATGTACACCGGCGGCACCACCGGGCGCGCCAAGGGCGTGGCGCTCAGCCACCGTAACCTGTGGCGCACCGGCAAGAGCGCGTGGCAGTCCTCCAACGTCCCCGGCCTCACCAGGGTGATCACCCCACTGCCCCTGTCACACGCGTATGGGATGATCGTCACGATCGTCGGCATGCACGCGGATGAGCCGAGCCTCGCGGTCATCCAGCGCTGGTTCAACACCGCCGAATGGGTGACGCTGTGCGAGCGTTACGGCTGCCAGCGGACCGCGCTCGTCCCCGCCATGATGCAGATGCTGCTGGCGGAGCCGCTCGAGGAGGCTCACCTGGAGTCGCTCCGCTATGTCACCAGCGGCGCCGCGCCGTTGGCGCTCGAGGTTCTGCGCGAGTTCGAGCGCAGGGTTCCGTCCGCCGAGATCCTCGAGGGCTACGGCTGCACCGAGACGTCTGCGGTGATCTCGTCGAGCCCGCCGGCGAGGCGTCGCGTCGGCAGCGTCGGCGTGCCGATCAGGGACTGCGAGGTGCGCATCCTCGACGACGCAGACCGCCCGCTCGGGGTCGGCGAGGATGGCGAGATCTGCGTGCGCAGCCCGGGAGTGATGAGCGGGTACTGGAACGCTCCGCAGGAGACCGCGGAGGCCCTGCGCGACGGCTGGCTGCATACCGGCGACGTCGGCCACTTCGACTCTGACGGGTACCTCTACGTGGTGGACCGCAAGAAGGACCTCATCCTGCGCGGTGGGTTCAACGTCTTTCCGCGCGACGTCGAGGATGTGCTTCTCTCCCATGCGGATGTGACGATGGCCGGCGTCGTGGGTCGCCCGGACCCGCGGCTCGGGGAGGAGGTCGTCGCGTTCGTGACCATCCGTCCCGGCGCGAGCGTCACCGCGGACGAGCTCATCGCCCACGCCCGCTCGCGCCTTTCCGCCACCAAGTCCCCACGCGAGGTCCAGCTGGTGGAGAGCATGCCGCTGACCAGCGTCGGCAAGCTGGACCGCAAGGCGTTGCGCGCCCTGCTCGCCGATTGCGCGCCCGTGCGCTAGGCTCCGCGCACTGTGGACCTCAGCCTCACGCCCTCGGAGCTGCAATTCCGCGACGAGGTGCGGGCATGGCTCGCCGAGCACCAGCCCGGTCCCGAGCCTGAGGGCTCCGAGAACGTCATCGACTTCCGCCTGCGCTGGCAGCGCACCCTCTTCGACGCCGGCTACGTGGGAATCTCGTGGCCCCGCGAGCACGGCGGGCGCGGCGCCACCCTCATGGAGCAGGCAATCTTCAACGAGGAGATGGTGCGCGGCAAGGCGCCGCCGCCCGCCAACGTGCTCGGATTGGTCATGGGGGGGCCGGTGATCATCACCCACGGCACCGATGAGCAGCGCGCCCGTTTTCTTGCGCCCATCCTCAACGGTGAGGAGGTGTGGTGCCAGGGGTTCAGCGAGCCGAACGCGGGCAGCGACCTCGCCGCGCTGACCACCTCGGCGGTTCACGAGGACGGCGGTTGGAAGATCAATGGGCAGAAGGTATGGACGTCGCTGGCGCACCGCGCCAAGTGGTGCATGCTGGTTGCCAAGACCAGCGACGACCGCCCTCACCACAACCTGACCTATTTCATCTGCGACATGAAGCAGCCGGGTGTCGAGGTCCGTCCGTTGCGCCAGGCCACCGGTGAATCCGAGTTCAACGAGATCTTCTTCAACGACGCGTTCGTTCCCGACGACAACGTGATCGGCGAGGTCGGCGACGGCTGGCGGGTGGCCATCACCACCCTGATGTTCGAGCGCGCCGGCCTCAGCGCCGGATCCGCGCTGGCCATCAAGATGCAGATCGATGAGCTCGCTGCGCTGATCCGCCAACGCGGCCTGCAGAACGACGGGGTGATTCGCCGCCGCCTCAGCGAGCTCGTTGTCGCCACCGAGACGATGCGCCTCAACGGCTTCCGCGGCCTGTCGCGCGTCATCGAGCACGGCGTTCCCGGGCCGGAGGGATCGATCGCCAAGGTCCAGTGGGCCGACATCAACCAGCGCCTCGGCGAGCTCGCCCTCGACGTGCTCGGCGCCGACGGGCTCGCCGTCGACCCGGTGTGGACCCGGCGGATGCTGCGTGCCCGGGCCAACTCCATCGAGGGCGGCACCAGCGAGATCCAGCGCAACATCCTCGCCGAGCGCGTGCTGGCACTCCCGCGCATGCGCTGAGAGAACACGCCATGCGATTCGATCTCACCGACGACCAGCGCGCCGTGCGCGACGCCATCGACGAGCTCTGCCGCGCCCGCTGGGACCCGGCGACGATGCGCCGCCACCTGCGCGGCGAGGACGACGGTTCGGGTCTGTGGCGTGAGCTGGCGAGCGCCGGATGGACAGGCGCGGCGATCGCCGAGCAGTACGGCGGCCAGGGCCTGGGCACAGTCGAGCTGTCACTCGTGAACGAGGGCCTGGGCCGCGCCCTGGCTCCATCGAGCTTCTTCGGCAACATGGCCGCAGGTCTGCTCGTCGAGATGGCGGGCAGCCAGGAGCAGAAGCAGCAGTGGCTGCCGGGATTCGCCGCTGGCGAGTCGCGCGGCGCCATCGGCATGCTCAAACCGGATGGCACCGCTCTCGCGTTCGACGCCGAGGGCGCCGCCGCGGTTGTGCTGGTGGGTGACGGCAGGGCGATGATCGCGAGCAGTGCCGACTGCCGGTCCGAGGCGATCGACGGCGTCGACCTCACCCGACGCCTGTCACGTCTGCGCGTCAGCGAGTCCGACGAGCTGGGTGGCGACGTCGCCGCCGCGGTTGACCGCCTCGAGGTGGCGTTGAGCGCCGAGCTGGTCGGCGTCGCCAACCGCGCCATGGACCTGGCGGTCGACCACGCGTGTACCCGTCAGCAGTTCGGGCGCCCCATCGGGGCCTACCAGGCCGTGTCACATCGCTGCGCCGACATGCTCATCGACGTCGAGAGCGCGCGCAGCGCGGTGCTCGGTGCGGCCTGGACCGCGGACCACGACGCGGAGACGCTGCCCTTCGCCGCCTCGGTCGCCAAGGTCGCGGCAGCGCAGGGCGCCTGGCGGGTCACGGCCGCATCGCTGCAGGTGCACGGTGGCATCGGGTTCACCTGGGAGCATGACTGCCACCTGCTGCTGCGCCGCGCCGCCGCGTCGAGCCGCCTGCTCGGCAGCGTCGACTTCCACCTCGACCGGCTGTCCCGTCTGCGCGGCCTCGGACCGGTGGGGGAGGCGGTGAGTGCGTAGGCAGCGCCGCGATCAGCGCTGTTGCTGTTGCTGCTGCTGCCAGTGCACCGCGGCGCCGCGCTGCACGGTCTCCACCTGTTGCTGCGAGATCCGTGTGATGCGCACCAGCACCTCCGGGGTGCTCCCCTCCGCCGTCCCGTAGAAGAGCCCGCGATGCGGCGCCACGTCGCTGTAGTCGCGTCCGGCGGCAAGGCGCAGGTGGTTGGCGCCGGTGTAGCCACCGTGGGTGGGGTCCAACCCCACCCAGCGGCCGTCGGCGCCGCACACCTCCGCCCAGGCGTGTGACTGGCCCGCGATGAACATCTGGTCGCCGGCGGGACCGAGATAGCCACTGACGTAGCGCGCCGGCCAGCCCGCACTGCGGACCATGGCCAGGAAGAGGTGGCTGAAGTCCTGGCAGACGCCGGCCCCTCCTTGGAGCAGGTCGTCGATGCTCGATTCCACCGTGGTGGCACCGGTGACGTAACGCAACTCCTTGGGGATGCGCTCCGCCGTGGCCAGTACGGCGTCGAAGCTGCGGTCCTCGCCATTCCACTCCCGCCACAGGCTCTTCGTCGCCGCGGCGAGCGGTACGCGCGGGCTGGGCAGCACGTACTCGAGGCGCGGATCCCCGGCCAGAACGTCCTCCGACCATTCCGGCAGACGGCGGCGGCGCGGCTCGCTGTTCTCCACCACCGCGTCCACGATGAACTCGAGCACATCGTGCGGCGAGGTCACGTCGACGCGGTGCACGTAGTTGCCGAAGTAGTCGATCCGGCTGCGCGGCACCGCTGCGGGGTTGCTCAGCAGCGAGAACGCCAGCGTGCGCTGCGAGCCGCGGTCGCGTGGACGCATCCGCACCTCGTTGAACGACAGCGAGACGGGATCGGTGTAGCGCAGCGTGGTGTGGTGCCACACCGCGTAGGTCAGCGACTCAGCACCCATGTGTCCTTGCTCCCTCCACCCTGAGAGGAGTTGACCACCAGGGTGTGCGAGTCCGGTGCCACGCGGGTCAGTCCGCCGGGCGTGATCCACGGGCGTTCGTCGAGAAGCACGAAGGGACGGAGATCGACGGCGCGAGGCTCCAGGCCGCCGTCGGAACGCAGGCAGATCGCCCTGCTCAGCTCGACCTCCTCCTGCGCCAACCACTGTCGCGGCGCGGCCTCGATCCTGGCGATCAGCTCAGCGCGCTCGGCGGACCCGACGAGGCGGCCGAAGTGGATGTCGTAGCCACCACTGGCATCGACCGGCTTGAGCACCATCCTGTCGAAGTGGTTGATGACGTGCTGGCGCTGCACACGGTCGGCGAGGTCGAAGGTGGCCACGTTGTCCATCAGCGGCTCCTCACCTAGGTAGTAGCGGATCATCGCCGGGACGTAGGGGTAGATCGCCTTGTCGTCGGCAACGCCGGTGCCGGGTGCGTTGGCGATGGCCACGTTGCCGCGCCGCCATGCTTCGATGATGCCGGGCGCGCCGAGCATCGACTCACTGCGGAACACCAGCGGGTCGAGCCATTCGCTGTTGACGCGCGAGTAGATGACGTCGACGCGCTGGATTGCACCCTCTGCGTCGCGGCGGTAGACCTCGTCCTCGGAGACAATCAGGTCGTGGCCCTCGACCAGGGTCGCTCCCATCTCCTCGGCGAGCAGCTTGTGCTCGTAGTACGCCGCGTTGTACGGCCCCGGGGTGAGCACCGCGACGGCGGCGTCCCACGGTCGCGGAGCGATCCGCTGCAGGATGCGGCAGAGCCGCTTGGTGTACTCGTCGATGCGCCGCACCGCGTTGGTGGCGAACCATTCCGGTGCCACCTTCTCCATGGCTCGCCGCGCCTCGAGTGCGTAGGCCACGCCGCTGGGCACCCTGACATTGTCCTCGAGGACGCAGAAGGTCCCGTGCACCCGAACCACGTCGATGCCCGCCACATGGCACCACGTCGCGCGCGGCGGTCGGGTCCCGACGAGGTCCCTGAGGTAGCCGGTGCTGCTGTACACGAGCCGGCCCGGCACCACACCGTGGCGGAGCGCGCGCTGCGCCCCGTAGCAGTCGGAAACGAAATGGTCGAGCGCCATCGCCCGTTGGGATAGGGCGCGGTGCACGGTGCGCCATTCCGAGGCGCCGATGACCCGCGGGATGGGGTCGAAGGGAAAGATCGGAGCCGTCCCGTCGGCGGGGACACCGAAGGTGACGTCGCGGTCGGCGAACCACTGCTGGGCCCCGCTCCGGATCCTGGGGAGGTCACCGGGGGAACGGACCACGGCGCCGAGCAGCTCGATGTAGGGCCTGCGGGCGTTCCCGTCCGGCGTCACGCATTCGTCGGCACCGGCCGGAAGGGTCGCAGGCGACTGCATCTGCGCCATTGTCGATGCAGACTACTCTCTGACGGTAGACTGCCAGCGTGCCGGAGGACTCTCGCCGTCAGGTGCGTGTCGGCTGTGAGTTCGTCCACGACCTCAGCTGGCCGGTGACACTCGTTCTCCAGGTGGAGCCGCGCCCGGACGCAGTGCTCGCCATCACGCGGCCTCAACTGCAGACCGAACCCGCGGTGCCGATGCAGACCTATGCAGACATCTACGGAAACGTCTGCAGACGCCTGACGCTCCGCCCCGGGCGCACGCACATCCGTTACGAGGCCGAGGTGGAGGTGGACGCCGGGGTCGATGAGGACGACCCCTCCGCTGCCCTGACCGCCGTCGCAGACCTTCCCGCCGAGGTCCTGCACTACACGCTGGCCAGCCGTTACTGCGAGTCCGACCGTCTCTCCAACACAGCCTGGGCCCTGTTCGGTGCCATCCCTGAGGGCTGGGAGCGCGTCCGGGCGGTTGTGGACTGGGTGCACAACAACATCACCTTTGCGATGGGCAGCAGTGACACGAGCACGGGCGCCACCCACATCTACGTGCAGCGCCGCGGGGTCTGTCGCGACTTCACCCACCTCGCGGTTGCGTTTCTGCGCTCCTTAAATGTCCCCACGCGCTACTGCTTCGGTTATCTTCCTGACATCGACGTCATGCCCGTCCCCGAGCCCATGGACTTCGCCGCGTGGCTGGAGGCGTACATCGGCGACCGCTGGTACACCTTCGATCCGCGCAACAACGAGCGCAGGACCGGCCGGGTGGTGGTGGGTCGCGGCCGTGACGCGGCGGACGTAGCCATGCTGACCAGTTATGGACGTGCTCCGCTGGCGGCGATGCGGGTGGCCGCGGAACCCGCCGGCGCCGCACCGTGGTCGAGCGCCGATCCGCCGGTGCGCGGCGTTTTCGAGGATGAATCGTGAAGCTGCCGCTCGGCGACGAGTTCGACAGCTTCGACGACCCGGTGGACTTGACCGGTGTCGACACGTCGGCAATCGACTGGACCCGTGTGCGGCGCAGCGCCTACGTCATCCAGCAGAGCATCACGTACCAGTACGACGGCCCCGTTCATCGCCTCCGTCAGCGGCTGGTGGTGCAACCGCGCGAGCACCACGGTGACCAGCGTCGTGTCTCGCGTCGCGTCGAGGTGGTCGACGCCACGGCCAAGCGGGTGCGGGCCGCGCCGGATGCCTTCGGCAACCACGTCGTCGACATCGAGGTCCCCTACGTCGCCGAGCAGGTGACATTCCTCTCGTCGAGCGTGGTGGAGCGCAGGTCGGACCAGCAGCACCTCGCCGCGGGGAGCCTGCTCCACGACCGCCGGCTTCTCGACACCACGCCCCTGACCGCCGCCGACGGTGACCTCGATGCCCTGATCAACGACCTGCGCGACACCCGCCTGCAGGGAAGTGAGCTTGCGCTCGCCGCCTGCCATCGTGTCTACCAGCTCATGACGTACGCCCACGACGTCACCACCGTTCGCACCACCGCCACTGAAGCCTTCGCCAAACGCACCGGTGTCTGCCAGGACTTCGCCCACGTGCTCTTGGCCATCACCCGCGGGCTGGGGCTGCCGTCCCGCTACGTCTCCGGCCAGCTGCTCGGTTCGGGCGGCTCGCATGCGTGGGTCGAGGTCCTTGTGCCGGACGGGGCCGGCCATGCGCGGGTGATGGCGCTCGACCCCACCCACGGCTGCAGCGTCGGCATGACCTATCTGACCGTCGCGGTGGGCCGTGATTACGCGGACGTGGCGCCGGTGTCGGGCTCGTACGTGGCCCCGCACGCGGGCACGCTGACGATGCGCAAGCGAGTCTCATTGATGCGCATCGACAACGACGAGGGCGAGGACAAGCTGGTCAGCTGAGCAGATCGCGGGCGACGGCTCCGTACAGCTCGACGGTGAGACGCAGCGACTCCTGGTCGACGCGCTCATCGTTGGCGTGGAACATCTCGCTGAACTGCTGCAGCGACATCGCTCGGCTGTATAGGGCCATGCCGTACGCCGGCACGCCCATGGCGCGAAAGAAGCGCGCGTCGGTCCCGCCGGGCGTCAGCGTGGGGATGCAGCGCGCTTCCGGGTACACCGCCGTGGCGGCGCGATTGATGGCGTCCCACAGCGGAGTGTCCACCGGCGACTCGGACGGATCGTCTCGCTGCATCACCTCGATCTCGACCGCGCTGCGCAGCGGACCGAGCGCGGTGTCGAAGAACTCGAGCACGTCCTCATCCGTCTGCCCCGGCACCTTGCGGATGTCCACCTCGATGTCGACTCTCCCAGGGATGACGTTCGTCTTCTCACCGCCACGGATGACGTTGGGGCTGGCGGTGAGGTGGGTGAGCGCGTGTGCCATCCCGGCGAGCCCGCGAGGCAATTGGTCCAGCCCCTCCCAGATGCGGGCTGGGTCGACGAGAGCCTCGGCGATCGCCGGCTCGAACCCCATGCCGGCGACCCACCGCCGCCAGGCCTCGGTGATGTGCGCCGCGGTCGGGTACGCCGAGAGGCGGGTGACCACCTCAGCGGCTTTGACGAGCGCGTTGTCGGCGTGCAGCGGTCGCGAGCCATGCCCTGGCGTGCCGTGGACCTTCACCCGGCACCAGCAGATGCCCTTCTCGCCGACGGTGACGCCGATGCGCTCTCCCGCCGCGGTGTGCTGCAGCACACCGCCGTTCTCGGTGATCACGTAATCGGCGCGGATTGCCTCGCGCTCGTGCTCGGCGAGCCAGCCGGCGCCGAGCGCGCCCCCGGCCTCCTCGTCGGCGACTGCCAGGAACAGCAGCGTGCCGCGCGGACGCCACCCCGATGTCGCCAGGCGTCGGGTCGCCACCGCCATCGAGGCGGTCAGGTTGAGCATGTCGATGGCGCCGCGCCCCCACACCACGCCGTCGACGAGCTCGCCGCCGAGAGGGTCGCGCCGCCATCCCTCAGGGTCCACCGGCACCACGTCGGTGTGGCCCATCAGCATCAGCGTCGGCGCCGCGGGATCGGTGCCCTCGAGGCGGGCGAGCAGCGATGCGCGCCCGGGCAGTGACTCGAACGTGGTCATCTCGACGCCGCAGCCGTGGAGATGGTCGGCGAGAAGCTCGGTGCTGCGGATCTCCTGCCCGGAGTCCGGGGTTCCGTCGTTGATGCAGCCGTTGCGGATCAGCCGCTGCAGCAGGTCGGTGACCTCGGCGGCGATCTCACTCATTCGCGCTCGATGCTAGCGAACGCGGGTGGGGGCCAGGACGCTGGAGGCGCTGGGTCGGCGAGGATAGAGGCATGCCGCCACTCCAGAACGCCATGCCCCGCCGTGCGGATCTGCGCAACGTCGCCATCGTCGCGCACGTCGACCACGGCAAGACCACGCTCGTCGATGCGCTCCTCAAGCAGGCACGCGTCTTCGCCGCCCACGAGCAGGTGGGCGAGCTGATCATGGACAGCAGTGACCTCGAGCGCGAGAAGGGGATCACCATCCTCGCCAAGACCACGTCGATCCGCTATCGCGGGGTCAAGCTCAACATCATTGATACCCCGGGCCACGCCGACTTCGGCGGCGAGGTGGAACGTGTCCTCGGCATGGCCGACGGGTGTCTGTTGCTCGTCGACGCCGCCGAGGGTCCAATGCCGCAGACGCGCGTGGTGTTGCGCCAAGCGCTGGCGCTGGGACTTCGTCCCATCATCGTGGTCAACAAGATCGACCGGGCCAACGCGCGTCCCGCCGAGACCGTCGAGGCCACCCATGACCTGCTCCTCGAGCTGGCCACCGACGCTGCGCAGCTCGACGCGCCGGTCGTGTACACGAACGGGCGCGAGGGCACGGCGACGCTCGACCTCAGCCGCGACGGCAGCACGCTCGAGCCCCTGCTCGACACCATTCTCGAGCACGTGCCGCCGCCACCGGCTGATCCCGACGCGCCGTTCCAGATGCTGGTCAGCAACCTCGACCACGACAACTACAGCGGCCGCCTCGCGCTCGGCCGAATCAACAAGGGTGTGCTCAAGGTGGGTGCTGCGGTGGTCTGCTGCACGGAGGCCGGCATCGGCCCGCGCCAGCGCATCGGCACGGTGATGACCGTCGAGGCGCTGCAGCGCATTCCCGTCGAGGAGGTCGCGGCAGGGGAGATTGTCTACATCACCGGCCTCGCCGACGTTGCCATCGGTGACACGGTGGCCGACGCTGACAACCCGGTGCCCCTGCCCCGCCCCGAGGTGGGGGAGCCGACGCTGCGCATGCAGTTCTCCGTCAGCCAGTCGCCGCTCGCGGGCCGTGAGGCAACGCTGAGCAGCACCTCGCGGCAGCTGCGCGCCCGCCTCGAGCGCGAGCTGCTCACCAACGTGGCGCTGCGCGTCGCCGACGGGCCGACAGCCGACATCTTCGAGGTCAGCGGCCGCGGCGAGCTGCACCTCGCAATCCTCATCGAGACGATGCGCCGCGAGGGCTACGAGTTCGAGGTGTCGCGCCCGGCGGTGATCACACGCGAGATCGACGGTCATCGTCATGAGCCGGTCGAGGAATGCACCATCGACTGTGACGCTGACGCGGTGGGAGCCATCGCCGAGACGCTGGGGTCGCGTGGTGGGCAGCTGCAGTCGATGCGCACCGACGCGGCCGGCAGGGCACGACTTGTGCACCACGCGCCGACGCGGGCGCTCATCGGCCTGCGCAGCCAGATCCTCACCCTGACGCGCGGCACCGGGGTGATGTCCACACGCCTGCTCGGCTGGGAGCGCTGGCGCAGTCTGCCGCCGACCACGCGCAACGGCGTGCTCACGGCCAGCCAGCCGGGCACCGCGGTGGCCTACGGCCTGCTCGGCCTCCAGGAGCGCGGCCAGCCCTTCATCGGACCGGGCACCACTGTGTACGAGGGCATGATCGTCGGCCTCAACCGTCGCCCCGGTGACATGCACCTCAACGTCACCAAGCAGAAGCAGAAGACCAACATCCGCTCCTCCACCGAGGACGCCACGGTGCGCCTGGTGCCGCCACGCAGCATGTCACTGGAGGAGAGCCTCGACTTCATCGAGGACGATGAGCTGGTCGAGGTGACCCCGAAGGGGATCCGGCTCCGCAAGCGAGTCCTCAACGCCGACCAGCGCAACAAGATCCGCAAGCGCGACGCGGCTGAGGTCGCGTCGTGAGGTCAGTCCCTTAGCGCACCGAGGAGGGACGCGACCGGCGGCGGTGAAACCCGTTGCCGGTCGGCCCGCGCTGCGGGCGCCGGGGCGGCGCCGAGCTCGGCACCCCCATCGGCGGGCTGGAGATAAAGCGGATGTCACCGGTGCTGAGCAGGTGCTCGGTGTCAGCGCCGGGAAGCTCGGGCGCGCCGAGGCGGCGCAGCTTGCGCCACTTCTCAGAGTCCTCGCGGGTGAGGAAGGTGAACGCGCGTCCCGCGGCGCCGTTGCGCGCGGTGCGGCCGATGCGGTGCGTCAACCACTGCGGGGTCTCGGGGAGCTCGTAGTTGACCACCATGGCCACGTGGCTGATGTCCAGCCCGCGGGCGGCCACGTTCGTGGCGACGAGCACGTCGGCGTGGCCGTTGCGGAATGCCGCGACGGCCCTGTCGCGAGCGTTCTGGGAGAGGTTCCCCTGCAGCTCGGCGCTGCGGTGGCCACGGGCGTTGAGGTCGCGGGCCAGGCCCTTGGCGCCGTGCTTGGTGCGGTGAAAGACCAGCGCAGAACCCGTGTGGCGGCGGAGCAGGCGCGACAGCGTGTCGACCTTGTTGGCGCGCTCCACGTGCAGGATGGCGTGCTCGAGGGTGGGCTCACCCTGCGCGGACACCCTGATGACCGCGGGGTCGACGAGGTGGCGGTCGATCATCCTCTGCACCCAGGCCGGCATCGTCGCCGAGGTGAGCACGGTCTGGCGCCGGTTCGGACCAGTGCCCGGGGTGAGCGCGATGATGCGCTCGACGTCGGGTGCGAACCCCTGGTCGAGCATCTCGTCGGCCTCGTCGAGCACGAGGTACTCGATCGATGCGAGGTTGGCCTTGCCCTGGCCGGCGAGGTCGAGGATGCGCCCGGGGCAGCCGATGACCACGTCGGGGCTGCTGCGCAGCGCGCTCAGCTGTCCACCGTAGCCGACACCGCCGTAGAGCATGGCGATGCGCAGCCCCCGATCGACGGTGCGAAGCACCGCACCGATCTGGTTGGCGAGCTCGCGCGACGGCGCGACGATCAGCGCGCGGGGCCCGCCGTGCGGTCGGTGCCCGGCGAGGCGCTCGACCATCGGGATCAGGAATGCGAGTGTCTTGCCCGAGCCCGTGGGGGCTTCGGCGACGGCGTCCCGGCCGGCGACGAGCACCGGAATCGCCTCCTCTTGGACGGGTAGCGGGCTGGTGATCCTGGCCTGTTCCAGGGATTGAAGGGTGCGCGGACGCACACCGAGGTCAGCGAACGATGTCATGTCTCTCCGAAGCCGCAAGGCTCTGCGCTTCCCCTCGAAGCTCTGGTCAATTGCCTGGCTTGGGGGACCCGTTGTGCAACGGGGAGAGGAACCGCAAGAAGGGCAGTGGCGCACAAATCGGCACCACATCTCGGAGAAGCCTAACAGGTCGCCGCTCTACGGACGATGTTCGTCGCCGGATCGCGCAGCACGATCGATGGCGAGCATCGGCACGAAGAGGTGCGCGAGCGGACCGATGCCCAGCGCATAGGCCACCGTCCCGAGGCCCACGGCACCGCCGAGAAACCAGCCGGCGACCAGAACGACCAGCTCGATGGAGGTGCGGACGGCGCGGAGAGACCAGCCCCGCGCCGCCAGGCCCGTCATCAGGCCATCCCGCGGGCCGGGTCCCAGCCCGGCGCCGATGTACGCGCCCGTGGCCACGCCGTTGAGCAGCACCCCACCGACCATGGCAAGCAGCTGCAGCGGCAGCCCGTGCGGTGCTGGCACCGTGGCCAGCACCAGGTTGATCACCAGCCCCACCACGACGACGTTGGCGAGCGTTCCGAGACCGGGGCGCTGACGCAGGGGGATCCACGCAACCAGCACCACCACGCCGACCAGGATGGCCCACGTGCCCACCGCGATGCCGATGCGACGTGACAGACCCTGATGAAACACATCCCAGGGATCGACACCCAGGCCGCTGAGCAGCAGCAGCCCGTCGCTGGCGCCGTACAGCACGAGGCCAGCGAACAGCTGGGTGAGTCGGTGTGCGCGCGGCGGAGGAAGCGTTGACGCATCATGCCTGACGCTGGCATGCGCACTCCCGTGGCGTGGAAACCCGGCACCGCCGCAACTGATGCAGAGTCGCGCGCGATGGCCGCCCTGCTTGCCCTGGTGTCCGCGTTCTGCTACGGGGTCAGCGACTTCAGCGGAGGTCTTGCGGCCCGTCGTGTCTCCGCGACCGCCGTGGTGCTGGTCAGCAACGCGTTCAGCCTCCTGCTTGCCGTGCTCGCCGTCGCGCTCCTGCCGGGATCGACGTACAGCGCCAGCGACATGGCGTGGGGCGTGACCGCCGGGGCGGTCGGTCTTCTCGGCGTGGTTCTGCTGTACCGCGGACTGGCCATCGGTCCAATGTCGGTGGTCGCGCCGCTGACCGCGGTTCTCAGCGCGGTGGTGCCCGTCGTGGTTGGGGTCATCCGTGGTGAACGCCCCGGAGCACTCGCCGTCACCGGCATCGTCCTCGCCGTCCCCGCCATGTTCCTCATCGGCCGCGAACCGACGCACGGCGGCGCACGACTGCGCCGCGGGGCGGTCATCTCCGCGCTGTGCGCGGGGGTCAGCTTCGGCGGCTTCTACGTCCTGCTCGCGCAGACGGGCTCGAACGGCGGCGCCTGGCCGCTCGTCGGTCAGCGTGCTTCGTCGGTGCTGATCCTCCTGGTGCTCACAGCGGTTGCGGCGATGCGCGGCACCGCCGCACTACCGACGGATGGCGCGCTGCGTCTGTCCCTGATCGCCGGGGTCACCGATTTCGCGGCCAACCTCGCCTACGTCCTGGCCACTCACCGCGGCCTGCTCGCGCTGGTGGCGGTGATCAGCTCGCTGTATCCCGCCACCACGCTCCTGCTGGCGCGCGGCGTGCTCAAGGAACGCGTCGCCCGTCAGCAGGGAGCCGGGCTGGTCCTCGCCGCTGCAGCCGTGGCGTTGATCGCGTTGCACTGATGTCGAGTGCAGCCGCTCAGAGGACCTGGGCGAAATCTCCCACCGGGATGCCGGCGACGTCGCCGAGGTCGTCGCGATCGTCGGAGCCCTTGCCGCCGGTCAACGGGGAGCGTCCGGCGATGAGATCCGCCATCTCCTCGCACCAGAACGCGAGGCCGCAGAACTGATAGGTGAACAGGCCCTTGGTCAGCGCCGGGCTGTTCTTCTCGAACACCTTGTGACCGAGCACCTGCAGCGCCCAGCCGCCGAGGAACAGCGGCACGCCGACCCGCGGACGGGCGACGATCAGAGGCAGGGCTGCGGCGACGGCCGGGATGCCCACGAGGTGAGTGGCGCGCACCCCCGGAGTGGTGTGTTGCGAGCGGTAGTACGCCATCTTCTCTTCGAAGGAAGCGCTCCGCGGCGGAACGTCTGTTCCGTCTGCGGCTGGGGTCATCTCCATCACGGTGCTCCATCCTCCTCGGCCCTGGTCTGGGGCCGGCGCGGTACAACGCAGACCTCCTCGAAGGCGTCGCGTCCCATGATTGTCGCGCAACCGACTCATGGGAGGATGGAGTGAACCGCCGTTTCCTCATCGTTGTCGCCGGTGCCACGGTACTTGCCGCGTGCTCCTGCGGCTCCTCGCCGAGCGATGCGACGGCCACCCCGACCGCGGTGGTGCTCGACCACTGCCTGGTGGGCACGTGGAAGAGCACCAACATCACTGGCAGCATCACGATCGCGGGCTCGCCGGTGACGCTGTCCGGTGGAGCAGGCGAGGTGATCACCATCGCCGCCACGGGTGCGATCAGAACCGATGACAGCAACACCGCTGCGCTGACGGGAACAGCGGCGGGTGGCAGCGCCTACAAGCTGGCCCAGTCCGGCACCGCGACCGGCACGATCAGCGCGACGCGGGGGCGGGTCGCGGTCAAGCTCGATCAGCCCACAACGCTCACCCTCACGCTCTCCAAGGACGGCGCGGTCGTGCAGAGCCAGCACCCTGGCTCGGCGACGGACTCCTACACGTGCGCGGCCGGATCGTCCCTGGTAATCACGGGCGGGGGCGGCACTGTCAGCACCTACGCGCCCCGCTGAGACGCGCTCGCGGCGACGTCGGACGTGGCGGGGTTGGCCGTGCGATCATGCCCGCCCATGCGAGCCCAGCGGTTCGAGTCACTCGACGGCCCGGAGAGCCTGCGGGCCGCCGACCTGCCGTTGCCGGAGAGCGGCGGCCAGCTGCTCATCGACGTGGTCGCCGCCGGGGTGAGCTTTCCCGACGTGCTCATGAGCCGCGGGCTGTACCAGATGAAACCACCTGTCCCATTCGTTCCCGGGGTCGAGGTGGCGGGGACGGTGCGCGAGGCTCCGGCCGGCAGTGGCTTTGCAGCCGGAGACCGGGTCATGGCCGTGACCATGCTGGGTGGCTTCGCCGAAGTCGCCGTCGCTCCCCCGGGCATGACGTGCCGCCTCCCGGAGCAGTTCAGCTTCGAGCAGGGTGCCGGCTTCATCCTCAACTACCACACCGCCCACTTCGCCCTCAGCAAGCGCGCGGCCGTAGAAGCGGGAGAGATTGTGGTTGTGCACGGTGCGGCGGGAGGCGTCGGCACCGCCGCGATCCAGGTGGCGCGGTCTCTCGGCGCCGAGGTGGTCGCCGTGACCAGCAGCGCGGAGAAGGCGGAGGTCGCGCGCCGCGCCGGGGCCACGAGCGTGGTCGACAGCGGCGGGGACTGGCCGGCCGAGCTGCGCTCGCTCGGCGGGGGCAGGGGCGCCGACGTGATCCTCGACCCGGTCGGCGGCGATCGCTTCGACGAGAGCCTGCGCTGCCTCGCTCCCGGCGGCAAGCTGCTCGTCGTCGGCTTCACCGAGGGGCGCATCCCGTCGGTCGCCGCCAACCGGCTGCTGCTGCGCAACATCTCCGTTGTGGGAGTGGCCTGGGGTGCGTGGCTCGGCGGTGACCCCGGACTCTTCACGGCCACTGCCGCGGCGCTCGAGCCGATGATCGAGAGCGGCGGCGTTGCTCCGTTGATCGGTACCAGCTTCCCGCTCGATGACGCTGTCTCGGCGCTGCGCATCATCGATGAGCGGCGCGCCACAGGAAAGGTCATCATCACGGTCTAACCGACGAGAAGGAGTGCTGAACCCATGGCCGACGAAACCCACCCGCCCGGCACGCCCACCTGGGTCGATCTCTCCACCACCGACGTCGACGCCGGCAGAGCCTTCTACCAGACACTGTTCGGCTGGACCAACGATGATCCGGCGCCGCCGGAGTACGGCGGCTACTCCATGTTTCGCAAGGATGGCAAGCTGGTGGGGGGCTCGGGGCCTGTCATGGATGGCGGTCACCCCAACTGGACCACCTACGTGCGCACTGCCGACGCGGCGGACACCGCGCAGAAGGTGCGCGACGCCGGCGGCGAGGTGATCGTCGAGCCGATGCAGGTCATGACCTCGGGCACGATGGCGATCTTCAAGGACCCCACCGGCGCGTATTTCGGCGTCTGGCAGAACGGCGACCACACCGGGGCGGAGCTATTCAACGCCCCCGGCGCTTTGACCTGGAACGAGCTGGGCACCCGCGACGTCGAGGCCGCCACCCGCTTCTACGGTGCTATCTTCGGCTGGACCGCCAAGGGCGAAAACAACTACGTGCAGTGGCAGCTCGGCGACAAGACGGTCGCCGGCTGCGACGACATGAATGCCAGGCAGATGCCGGAGAGCATCCCTGCCCACTGGCTCGTCTATTTCGCGGTGACCAATTCCGACGAGTCGGCCGAGAAGGTCAAGGAGCTCGGCGGCACGGTGAACATGCCACCGATGGACATCCCCGGCATGGGGCGGTTCGCGGTCGTCGCCGATCCGCAGGGGGCGGTGTTCGCGCTCTTCTCGCCCTCCTGAGCCCGGCGGCGACGATAGGTCCGAAAACCGCCAGCGAGTGCTGCCGGCGACCCCTCATGCTGCGCTCATGCACGAGGATTTCGAGGCCTGCTACCGAGCTCTCCTCAGCCGCGACGCGCGCTTTGACGGGCGCTTCTTCACCGCGGTCACCAGCACCGGGATCTACTGCCGCCCGATCTGCCCGGCGCAGACCCCCAAGCGCGCCAACGTGCGCTTCTACGCCAGCGCCCCCGCGGCGGAGGCGGCCGGCTTCCGTGCCTGCCTCCGCTGTCGCCCGCACCTCGCGCCCGGCGGGCTGCAGCCGGCGGCGGCCGGGGATCGGGTCGCCGATCGCGCGCTGCGCCTGATCGCCTCGGGTGCGGCCGACGGAGGTGCCGGCGTGGCGACCGTGGCCCGTCGCCTCGAGGTCAGCGAACGTCACCTCCACCGGGTCCTCGTTGAAGCGGTCGGCGCTGGACCGCTCACCCTGGCGCGCATGCGCCGCCTGCAGACCGCGCGCACCCTCATCGAACAGACGCGGTTGCCGATCACCGACGTCGCGTTCACCGCCGGCTACTCCTCGCTGCGGCAGTTCAACAGCGAGGTGCTCTCCGGCACCGGCCGCGCTCCCACCGCGTTGCGCCGACGCGGCGGCGCGGTACTCCCGGGAGAGGGCGCCCTGGTGCTCCGCCTCGGCGTGCGTCCACCATTCGACGGCGCGTCGCTGCTGAGGTTCTTCGCGGAACGTGCGGTGTCTGGCGTCGAGGCGTGCACGACGGCGACGCTGACCCGCTCGTTGGCGCTGCCCCACGGTGCCGCGGTGGTCGAGCTCGAGCCGCAGACCGCGCAGCTTGTGGTGCGGCTCTGGCTCGACGATGTGCGCGACCTCGGCGCCGCCGTCGATCGCTGCCGCCGGCTCTTCGATGTCGACGCCGACCCGCAGGCGATCGCGGCGGTCCTCTGCGCCGATCCTCTGTTGCGGCCACTGGTGACCGCACATCCCGGGCTGCGTGTCCCCGGCTGCGTGGACGCGGACGAGATCGCGGTGCGTGCGGTTCTCGGACAGCAGGTCTCCGTCGCCCGAGCCACCGCGCTGGCCTCGCGGCTCACTGAACAGCTCGGAGCGTCGCTGGCGCAGCCTCGCCACGGCGTGACTCGGCTGTTCCCGTCCGCCGCAGCGATCGCGGAAGCCGACCTGGCCGGTCTCGGTCTCACCGGCGAGCGCGCGGCGACGCTGCGCCGCCTCGCCGGAGCGCTGGCGCGCGGTGACCTCGACCTCGGCGCCGGCGCCGACAGCGTGGAGGTTGCTGCGCAGCTGCTCACGGTGCGCGGGATCGGCGCGTGGACGGCGGCGTACATCGCCATGCGCGGGCTCCGCGACCCGGACGCATTTCCCGCCGGCGATCTCGGCCTGCGGCGCGCCTTCGCGCGCTCGGGCGAGGGCAGCGCCGCAGCGCTGCGTGAGCGCGCCGAGAGATGGCGCCCCTGGCGCGCCTACGCCACCGTCCAGCTCTGGAACCAGATGTCAGTGCCCGCGACAACCACGGAGACAGCCGCATGACCTTGCTCACCACAACAGTCGAGACTCCCTTTGGCGACATGTCGCTCATTGGCACGCAGGAGTGCCTGCACGTCGCCTCGTTCACCGCCGACCTCGACGAGCTGCGCGACCGCCTCGCTCCTCCGCTGCGCACCCACCCGATCCGCCGCGGCGAGACGGCGGCGGCAAGCGCGCTGCGCGCCTACTTCGCGGGCGACATCGGCGCGCTCGACGAGGTGGCGGTCAGCCAGCCCGGCGGCCCTTTCCACACCCGGGTCTGGGCGGCGATGCGCGAGGTGCCACCAGGAACCACGGTCAGCTACACCGAGCTCGCCGCGCGGGCCGGGGCGCCGCGGGCTATGCGCGCGGCCGGTTCGGCCTGCGCCCGCAATGCCATCTGCCTCTTCGTGCCCTGCCACCGCATCGTCCGCAGCGACGGCGGCCTCGGCGGCTACTACTACGGCCTGGCCACCAAGCGACGCCTCCTCGAGCACGAAAGCGTCACCGAACGCTGACGGGTAGCGCCGGAATGGCCCGCTGCGCGTAGGATCGACGCAGAACCGGACGCAAATCCGTCACCCTGTACGGGGAAGGGATCGCCGCAAGGCGGGATTTGGGTCTGGGAACGGAGAGAGCATGCCAACTGCGACGCTGACGCCGACGCGCGCCACGGGTGCCGCGGTCGACCCCCTGGTGGTCGCCGCCGAGGGCCTGATCGTGCGCGGCAAGGAGCACGGGGAGCTCCCGGCCGACGACATCGTCGGCGCCTTCCCCGACATGGAGCTGGAGCCCGACGCGCTCGAGCGCCTCTTCGACGCCTTCCGCCAGCTCGGCATCGCCATCGCCGGCGAGGGCGTCGAGAACGCCGACGAGGAGGAGGACACACCGGCGCTCGTCGACGTCAGCACCGCGGTGTCGCTCGACGACCCGGTCCGCATGTACCTCCGCGAGATCGGTGAGGTCGCGCTGCTCACCAAGGAGCAGGAGGTGCTCTACGCGCAGCGCATCGAGGCGGGTGACGACGACGCCAAGCACCTGCTCGCCGCCGCCAACCTCCGCCTGGTGGTGAGCATCGCCAAGAAGTACTTCGGCCGCGGCATGCCCTTTCTCGACCTCATCCAGGAGGGCAACCTCGGCCTGCTGCGCGCCGTCGACAAGTTCGACTACCACCGCGGCTACAAGTTCTCCACCTACGCCACGTGGTGGATCCGCCA
>QHBU01000211.1 GCA_003244045.1 Candidatus Aeolococcus gillhamiae | reverse complement strand
CGCGACCGCGGTCTTGCCGACCCCCGACGGCCCGCTGAGCAGGAGCGCGTGGGGCAGCGCGCCGTCGACGCGGGCGGCCTCGAGCCACCCGAGCAGGTCCTCGTGACCGATCAGTGTGGAGGGGGCCGCCATCAAACGATTGTGCAGAATTGGCCGCCCGTGTCCCTGCCGACCGCCCCCCTGGGCGCACCGCCCGCGACCCTGCCTCCGCGGGCCAGCTACGCGAGGTACTGCCTGTACGGCGCGGCGCCGCTCGCCTTCCTCACCTTCATCGCCTCGAGCCAGTCCGCGTCCTCATCCGCAGCCCGGGCCGCGCTGATCGTGGCCGCCTTCGTCTCGCCGATCGTGCTGGTCGTGGTGGGGATGCGCGTCGCTGCCGATCATCGGCCGGCGGAGCTGCCGCGCCCGACCGATGCCCCCGGTCGCGCCGGGCATTGGGACTGGTCGGACGTCGCGGCGTTCATCCCCGCCGCCGCCGCGGCGGTGCTGCTCACCGGCAGCCTCATCGTGGGCCTCACTCAGGCGCTCGACGGCGGGCTCCAGCCCACGGCGCGCACCGCCGTGGAGTCGTTCGCCGGCCAGGCATCCTCATATGCGGCGGCGGCGGCGGCGCTGGCCGTCCTGCTGCTGCTGCGCCGCGGCCTGCGTCTGCGCGACCTCGGCTGGCGCCTGCCTCGCTCGCTCGGTCCGCTGGGCTGGCTGCCGTGGCTGGCCATCGGAATTGCCGGTGCGGTGGTGGCGTTGATCGTCGCGGAGTGGCTCGGCTCGCTGGCCACCCAGATCCTGCCCAACTCGCCGAACACGCAGTGCACGGCGGTCCGTGACGAATACGGCGGCTACGTCGCGGTGGCCATCCCGCTGGTGTGCCTGATCGCGCCCCTGGCGGAGGAGAGCATCTTCAGGGGATTCATCTACGGCTGGTTGCGCCGCCGGCTGCCCGTGCTCCCCGCGGTCGTGATCAGCGCCGCGGTGTTCTCTGCGGCACACGTCGTATTGGTGCTAGCGCTGCCGCTCTTCGGCGTCGGCGTCATCCTCGCGCTCCTCTACGAGTACTCCGACTCATTGCTTCCCGGCGCGATCGTGCACGGCCTCTTCAACCTGGTCGGGATCATCGCCATCCTCGGCACGACGACGAGCTGTTAGCGCGACGCGGCTACATCACCGCCTGGATGACGCCCGCGTCGACCGGGAGGGCGACGCCGCTGACGTAGCTCGCCGCCGGTGAGCTGAGGAACACCGCGACGCGGGCCAGCTCCTCCACGGTCCCGAAGCGCTGCATTGGAATCGCCTTCGCCTCCTGCGCCAGCACGGTGTCGACGTCCGCGGTCGGGTGGTTGTGGCTCGCCAGGGCCTCGGTGCGCTCGGTGCGGATGCGACCGGTGAGGATGGAGTTGACGCGCACCGCGGGCGCCAGCTCGTTGGCGAGCGTCTTGGCGAGCCCGTTCACCGCGCCGCGGATCGAGTTGCTGAGCAGGAGCCCATCGATCGGCTGCTTCACCGACCACGACGCCAGGAAGAGGATGCTCGCGGCGTCGGAGCGCCGCAGCGCGGGCAGCGCCTCGCGTACGAGGTGCACGGCGCTCATCAGTGTGAGCTGGAAGGCCTGCTCCCACTGCTCGTCGCCGACGTCGGCGAAGTGCCCGGGCGGCGGGCCGCCCGCGTTGACCACCAGCGCGTCGAGCCGACCCGTGGCCTCGACGGTCTCCTGGATGGCCACGCGCACCGCGTCGACGTCGGTGACGTCGGCGACCGCCGGCGTGGCGCGCACTCCGGCGGCGCGGATCTGCAAGGCCACGCTGTCCAGCGCTTCGCCGTTGCGCGCACAGATGCCCACGTCACACCCCTCGGCGGCGAAGCCGAGCGCCACCCCCTTGCCGATGCCGTTGCTGGCGGCAGCCACGAAGGCGGTGCGTCCTCTCAGTCCCAGCTCCACGTGCCCGTCTCCCGTGCAGTCGAGTGTGCGGCTCGTCTGATCATGCCGAGTGCGGACACCCGGGTGCGCGTGGCGCTGCCCTAGGATCCGAACAATGGCCACATTCATCACGCGGTTGGACTCCGCCGGCCCGGGGCCCCGCGTCGCGGTCAAGGACATCATCGACGTGGCCGGCGTGCCGACCACCGCCGGGTGCCGCGCCGTCCAGGCAACCGCGCAGCCGGCTCGGCGCGACGCCGCCTGCCTGCGCGGCACCCGTGAGGCGAGCGCACGCATCGTCGGCAAGACCAACCTGCACGAGCTCGCCGTGCTGCCGTTCGGCACCAACCCGTGGTTCGGCACCCCGGTCAACCCGCTCGATCCGGCGCTGCTGCCGGGCGGTTCGTCGAGTGGGTCAGCGGTCGCCGTGGCCACCGGCGAGGCCGACGTCGCCTTCGGCTCCGACACCGGCGGGTCGGTGCGCATCCCGTCGGCATGCTGCGGGGTCTGCGGGCTGAAGACAACGCACGGCCGGGTCGCGCTCGACGGGGTCTGGCCGCTCGCGCCCAGCCTCGACACCATCGGTCCGATCGCCACCGGCGTCGCGGGTCTGGATGTCGGCATGCGCCTTCTCGAGCCGGGGTTCGTGGTGTCGCCAACAGCGGCGCGCGTCGTCGGCCGCGTTCGCAGCGACGGGCTTCCGGACATCGAAGCAGCCGTCAACGCTGCGCTGCGCGCGGCCGAGCTCGAGATCGTCGACGTCGAGCTGCCCGGCTGGGCGGCGGCCACGGACGCCTTCACCGCGATCTATCTCACGGAGTTCTGGGCCTCCGACCATCACCTCCTCGAGGATCGGAGCGGGCTCGGGGACGACACGCTGATGGCCTTCGAGCTCGCCGAGCTCGTCCGCCCGACCGTCGACGTCGACGTCGACGTCGTTCGCCGCCAGGCGGCTGCATGGCGGGCGGCGTTGCTCGAGCTGTTCGATCGGGTCGAGCTCCTTGCCCTGCCCACCCTGCCCATGTTCCCGCCGCGACTCGACGAGCTCGGCGACGACAACACGGCGCTGGTTCTCGACATGACCAGGAACACGGCGCTCTTCAACCTCGCCGGCACGCCGTGCACCGCACAACCTGTGCCCCTGGGTAGCAGCCGAGTGCCGGCGAGCCTGCAGCTGGTCGGACCGCCGGGTGCCGAGGAGCTGCTGCTGCCCACCGCCGCCGCCGTGGAGAGCGCGGTCGCGCGCTGACTGCGGCAGCCGCGAGTCAGGCCTCCGTCGGTGAGCTCCGCTTGCGCGACAGGAACAGCTGCTTGCGCCACACCAGGTACACCGCGATGGCGATGTTGAGCAGCAGCGCCAGCGCCTTGAGCGCGGACGCCTTGCGCACCAGCTCGTCGATCTCCAACGGGAGGAAGGCAATCGTGGCGACGAACACCAGGTACTCCGCCCAGCGCCGGCGCAGGATCAGGCCCACCGCCTCGGTGACCTCGAGCGCGCCGTAGAGGATGGCGCCCACCGCGATCGGGTCGGCGTGCGTGCCGAATTTGGCCAGCGCCTGCTCGAAGAGACGGCGCCACAGCGACGTGCCCGCGCCGAGGTTGAGCTCGCTCTGCGCGTTGGCCGCCAGGGTACGCAGGTCGGCGTGCGCGGCGAGCACGAGCAGGAGGATGCCGCCCCCGATGAGCACCACCGCCTTCACCAGGCGCTCGCAGATGAGGTACACGATGACGCCGTTGACCTCGATCCGGCGGCTGAACTCCCAACGTGCCCAGCCGAGCAGCGCGCTCACGTGTCGGCGGGAGCGGTCTTCAGCGATTGACGCCACACGAACCAGATGCGCTGCACGGCGGTGATGTTGGTGAACACGGCCAGCGCCACCAGACAGCCGAACAGGATCGGCGGGACGAGTAGCCCGACCACGGTGAGCACCACTCGCTCCGGGCGCGCGAAGACACCGCCGTCACAGACGAAGCCCAATGACTGGGCCCGCGCGCGCACATACGAGACCAGCAGCGAGCCGGTGAGCGCGACGATCACCAGCATCGGCTCGATGGTGTGCCCCGGCTGCTGAATGATGAAATACCAGAGGAGAGCAATGTACGTGAACGACTCGGCGTATCGGTCGGTGGTCGAGTCGAGGAACGCGCCGTAGCGATACACCTTGCCGGTCACCCGGGCGACGGCACCGTCGAGGATGTCGAAGGCGCTGGCGAGCAGCAGCAGGATGCCCCCGGGGATGAGGTGGCCGAGCGCGACCAGCACCGCGGAGGCGGCACAGATGGCCAGCCCGACCAGTGTGAGCGTGTTGGGTGTGAAGCCGAGGAGTCGCAGCGCCGGCACCAGGCGCCGCGCCCCGGCCCTAACCCATTCCTGAAACCTGGCGGTGAACACCGGCAGCCACCATGTGCACGCGGCTTCGTCCGCGCGCCTCTTCGTACACGTCGAGGACGGAGTCCGCGACGCGATGCCAGTCGTACCGCTGCGCGGTGCGCAGCCCGTTGGCGCTCATCGCGCGGGAGAGGTCGTCGTCATTGAGCAGGGTGTCGATCGCCTGGGCCAGCACGCGGGGCTGGTTGGGCGGGACCAGCAACCCATCCTTACCGGCGTCGATCACCGCGGTGAAGCCGGGGATCGCGGAGGCCAGCACGGGCACGCCACTGGCCATGGCCTCGAGCAGCACGATGCCGAAGCTCTCGCCGCCTGTCGCGGGGCTGCAGAAGATGTCGGCGGACGTGTAGTACCGGGGGAGCATCTCGTTGCTGATCCGCCCGCTGAACAGCACGTCGGGTATGCCGAAGGAATCCACCTGGCGCTCGTAGCCCTCGCGCTGGGGCCCGTCCCCGACGGCAACGAGGCGGAGGTCGGCGCGCCGGCGGCGGAGCTGGGCATACGCCTCGAGGAGGATGCCGAATCCCTTGCGCTCCTCCATGCGCCCGACGAACAGGAGCGTCTTCATCCCCGGCGTGCGAAGCTCGGCAACGGGCGGCTGGCCGGGACGGAATCGGCTGGTGTCGATGCCGTTGGGGACGATGCGATAGTCGCCGGGGAAGTAGCGTGAGATGAAGTCGCGGGCGGGCACGCTCACCGCGATGCAGGCGTGCAGCCGCTTGAAGTAGCGACCCAGGAACGGGCGCCCGTAGTAGTAGCCGAGGTTGCGCCGCGCGGCCGTGTGGAACGTGCCCACGTTGGCGCCACGGTGGAAGCGCAGCACGGTGATCGGCAGGCTCGGCACCAGCGGTTCGTGGTAATGGACCACGTCGAAGTCGCTGTCGTCGAGCAGCGCGCGCACCCGGCGGACCAGGTGGAAGCTGAGCGCGATGCGCGCCACCGAGCCGTTGCTCTTCACGGGCACGCTGCGCCCGATGCGGACGTACCCTGGGATCCCGTGCTCGTCGCCGACGCGGCTGGACGGGGCGAGGACGGTGACCTGGTGGTCGCGCTCGCGCAGCACGTCGGCGAGATGGCGGACGTGCTCGGTCACCCCCCCGGGGTGCATGTAGTCGTACGGCGACACGAGGCACACCTTCACGATGCGCTCTCCGGCCACACGGGGTCGAGCACGTGCCACTGGTCGGGGTTGGCGCGGATCACGGTCTCGAAGATGGCGAGGATCTCGCCCGCGATCCGTGCCGACTCCGCCTCCCGCGGGGCGTCGGGGTCGTACGGTATCTCTGGGAAGACGCGCCCCTCCGCGCCCCAACTGGTGCGCGGCAGCACGATGGGCACGACCGCCGCGCCGCTGCGCATGGCCACCTCGACCACGCCGAGCGGGATGGGAGCGGGAGCACCGAAGAACGGCATCTGTGTGCCGGTGCCGCTGAGGTCGCGGTCGATGGCGATGGCGATGGCGCCGCCGCCGCGCAGGTGCTTGAAGACCTCACGCATCGCCGCCGCGCCGATGCGCCGCGCCGTCTGCACGTCGCCGTGCAGCATGGTCTCGATGTCGATCGGGATCACCTTGACACCGAGCGCGCCGCGCGCGCCGGCGATCGCCTCGAACAGCTTCTGCGGCCTGAGTTGCTCGGCGAGCAGGGCCAGCTGGCCGCCACCGCCGTTCCAGGCGGCCAGCCCGGTCTCCCAGGCACCGAAGTGCATCGAGACGACCACCACGCCCTTGCCGCGGTCGAGCGCGTCGGTGTAGTGGTGGAGGTTGACCTCGCGCAGCCGCCGCGTCGTGCCTGCCGGATCCAGCGGCATCGCCATCACGTCCACCCAGCTCCGCGACAGGTGACGAAGGTTGCGACGCACGATCCTGTGCAGCTCGCGGTCGCCGAGGTCGGGCAGGACGTGGCGCAGGTTGTTGCGCAGTGGGTCGAACTTCCGCGGAACGGCGGCGAGGAGCACGTCCGCGACGCGGTCGGCCAGCACGAAGCTGGCGCGGCGCGGCAGCACCCTCACCAGGCCGGAGCCCGCGCGATAGAGGTGGTACGGCAGCATCGGCTCGCGACGCTGCCGCCAGGGGAACAGACGCGAACGGGCCGGGAGCGTCGACCCCCGGCCCGCCTCGACCACCGTCCCGCTCCGAGTCAGTCGGCGGCGGTGGTGACCGGCTCTGTGACCGGTTCGGTCGCGCTCACTGCGGCGTGGCTCGTGCCGTTGCCGCTGCCATTGGCCGCGGTGGCGGGCGACCCGGCGATGAACTGCTCGGTGAGCTCACGCGCCACCGAGTCGGGAACCTGCCGTGGCGGTGACTTCATGAAGTAACTCGACGGGCCTTCCAGCGAGCCAACCAGGCCGCGATCGATGCCGAGCTTGCAGCAGCGCACCGCGTCGATGACAACGCCGGCGCTGTTCGGCGAGTCGTGCACCTCGAGCTTCAGCTCCATGTTGAGAGGCACGTCGCCGAAGGACTTGCCCTCGATGCGGATGTACGCCCACTTGCGGTCGTTGAGCCAGGGTACGTAGTCCGACGGTCCCACGTGAATGTTGCGCTCGGCCATAGGGTGCTCCAGCTGGGACTGCACCGCGTTGGTCTTGCTGATCTTCTTGCTCTGCAGGCGCTCGCGCTCGAGCATGTTCAGGAAGTCGGTGTTGCCGCCGAAGTTGAGCTGGTACATGTTCTCGATCTCGACGCCGCGATCGCGGAAGAGACGGGTGAGGACGCGGTGCATGATGGTCGCGCCCACCTGCGACTTGATGTCGTCACCGATGATGCAGGCGCCTGCCTTCTCGAAGCGCTTCTGCCAGTACTCCTCGCGGGCGATGAACACCGGCATGCAGTTGACCATCGCGCAGCCGGCTGTGAGGATCTGCTCCGTGTACCAACGGGTCGCCTCCTCACTGCCCACGGGCAGGTAGTTGACGACAACGTCCGTCTTCGTGGACGTGAGCACCTCGACGATGTCGACTGTCGAACCGGGCGCCTTCTTGATCACCTCGGAGAGGTACTTGCCGAGACCGTCGTGGGTCATGCCGCGCTGCACGGGCACGCCGAGGTGGGGCACGTCGCTGAACTTCACGGTGTTGTTCTGACCGCTGAAGATCGCCTGGCTGACATCCTTGCCGACCTTCTCGGCGTCGATGTCGAAGGCGGCCGAGATCTCGATGTCGCTGATGTGATAGCCGCCGAGGTCGACGTGCATGAGACCGGGGACGGAGTCACCGTGGTCGGCGTTCTTGTAGTACTCGAGACCCTGGACGAAGGACGAGGCGCAGTTGCCCACGCCGATGATGGCCACTCTGACCTTGCTGCTCATGAGATTCCCTCACTGACTGGCTGAAGACTCTGGGCGAGCGCATCGCTGGTCGAGTCGGCGCGCGCTGAGACGAGGCGAACGAAGGCACGAAGGTGTTGCGCGATGGCGTCGCGGTCGAGCCGGCAGAACACCTCGCGGCCGTCGCGCCGGGTGCGGATGATCTCGGCTCGGCGAAGGATGCGCAGGTGCCAGCTCATCCGTGGCTGCGACACCATGCAGAGCTCGGCGAGCTCGCTGACGCGCATCTCGGGGATGGTGGCGAGGCTCTCGACGATGAGCAGCCGGGTCGGATTGGCGAGCCCTTCGAAGGCGACCGAGAGGTCGCTGGCGCCCGCGGCGATGCTGCCGGGCAAGGCCCGGCGGACGCTGCGAGGGGCGGGATTGGGGGCGCGTGGAGGTGCTTGCATAACGTTTCCTTTGATAAAGGATACCTTATGCGTTGTCTCCGCTGTCAAGCCGGGCGGGGTCGGCGGGGGCAGCGACCTCCTCCTCGGGGGGATGGAGCCGGTCGATCTCGTCGGCACCGCTGTCGGTGGAGGGGAGCACCACGTGGAGCACCGCGAGGATCGTCGCGCAGACCAGGGCTACCACGACGAACCCCGCGGCCGCAAGGATGACGACGAGGAGCGCATCCAGCGCTGAGAACGCGAGAACCGGCACCGGAGCACCATGGCAGAGCGGCGGCGTCACGGGCTCTGCTTACCATCGCCGGGTGACCGACGGCGAGTCTGCGACCGCGACGACCGGCGCGCCGATCAGCGCTCGAGGGGGCCGCGTCGTCTTCCGTGCGCGGCGCCCGGCCGCGCTCGTTATTCCCTTGGCGGTGGTCACCGAGGTCGGCGGAGTGCTCTGCCTCCTCAACGGCGCCACCATCGGATGGTTCATCTGCGCGTCCCCGCTGGTCGCGCTGGTCACCACCGGGCTGATCCTGCGACCGACTCTCGAGCTGACCCGAGACGGGCTCGTGCAGCGCCAGTACCCGTTCAGCACGCTGACGCGGTGGGAGGTCATCGAGGCTGTAGGCCTGACCCGCGCCGGCAACCGGCACGTGCTCGGCTACCGGCTCATCGCCGGTGTGCCCGCGCCGCGCCGCCAGCCTGCTGCGGCCCTCTTGCGCGCCGCCCAGCGTCCCTTCGACGGTGGCTATTTCGTCGACTCGCTGGCCGGCGACCCTGAGGCGATCCTCGCCACAGTCGAGGCATATCGGGTCAGTGCGGAGATGCGCTCCGCACTTCCGCCGGCCAGGCGCTGAACGCATCCGCACCGGTCGGAGAGAATAGGTGGCCATGAGCCGCGCAGCCGCGCCGACGCGACGTCTCGCATCCACCGGGGAAGCCGGGCTTCGCGTCGCCGTGCACCGCCTCCTCAATGCCGTCGACCGCGAACTGGAGCGGCGCAGGGTCGAGGCCGACCTCGAGCCGGCGCGGTCGGCGCCGGTCGACATCGAGGCGCTGAGCTCGCTACGGCGCAGCCTTCCCGGGCTGGCCGCGCTCGGCGCGGCCGGAGTGCGCCGTCTCGCCGCAGTCGGCCCCGGCGACGTGGCCGGCGCGACCCGCGCGGTGGCCGATGTCATCAACACCTACACCCAGCTCGCCCAGCGCCGCCGGCGCGGTGAGACCACCGTCGACGAGTTCGGCTTCGACCAGGAGTGGACGGAGGAGCTGCTGATGCCGCTGGTCGCCTGGGTGTATCGCAACTGGTGGCGGGTGCGCGCCATCGGCGTCGAGAACGTGCCCGCCGAGGGCCGGGCCCTGCTGGTGTCCAACCATGCGGGCGTGATCCCCTACGACGGGGCCATGGTGCGTGCCGCGCGGCTGCTCGAGCACCCGCAGCCGCGGCATGCTCGCGCACTGGTGCTCAACGGCTTGTTTTCGATGCCGGGTGCGTCGTGGTTGGTGCGGCGCACCGGCAACACGCTCGCCCACAACGCCGATGCGCGTCGTCTTCTCGAGAACGACGAGCTCGTAATGGTGTTTCCCGAAGGCGCCAAGGGGACCGGCAAACCGTACGCCGATCGCTACCGGCTGCGCCGCTTCGGACGCGGAGGCTTTGTCGAGACGGCGTTGCGCACCGGCAGTCCGATCATCCCCATCAGCGTCGTCGGCAGCGAGGAGATCCATCCCAACCTCGCGGAAATCCCCGGGCTGGCAAAGCTGATCGGCATGCCCTACGCGCCGATCACCCCCACGTTCCCGTGGCTCGGGCCCGCCGGCCTGGTGCCGCTCCCGTCGTCCTGGATCATCGAGTTCCACCCACCGCTGCAGCTGTCCGCGGCAGAGTGCAACGCCGCTGGAGATCCCGCCATCATGCTGGCAATCTCGGATCGGGTACGCGACGTCATCCAGGCCGGCGTGTACCGAAATCTCAAACGTCGCAAGTCCGTGTTCGCCGCCTCATAGCCAGCTGGACGGCCCGCAACGGCGCCTCAGGGGGAAAGGGAAACCCCATATACTGCAAGCGACCCAGGGTAGCCAAGCTGGTTAAGGCAACGGTCTGTAAAACCGTGTATCGATGGTTCGAGTCCATCCCCTGGGACCACTTTGCGATAGCGGTCTCGCGCGCTCAGGGAGTCAGTACCACCTTGAGCGCCTCGCGGTTGGCGAACAGCTCATACCCGTGCACCGCGTCGTCGAGCTTCATGCGGTGGGAGATGATCGACGCCGGGTCGGCAGCGCCCGAGGTGATCAGCGCCAGCGCCTCGTCCCAGCGGCCGACGATGTTCGCGGTTCCGCAGAACTTGATGTCGATGCCCTTGAGGAACGTCGTCGTCAGCGGCATCTCCATGCCCGGGTCGGAGTAGATGCCGATGACGCTGACGCGGCCGCCGGCGCGGACGGAGTCGATGGCGTCGATGAGCGCGGGGCGTGCGCCCACGCATTCCAGTGCCACCTCCGCCCCGCGGCCGCCCGTGTGGTCCTGGATGTGGCTCGGCGCGTGCACGGTTGACGCGTCGACGGGGATGGCACCGAAACTCTGGGCGACCTCGAGGCGCTGGCTGACCGTGTCGACCGCGTAGATCGCCGACGGCCCGAAGGTGCGCGCCGCCTGGATGGCCATCAGCCCCACCGGGCCGCAGCCCTGCACGACCACCGTGTCGCCCTCGTGGATCTGCCCCTCCACCGCGCAGTCGTAGCCGGTGGTGAAGATGTCGCCGGCGAAGAGGACGGTCTCGTCGCTCACCCCGTCGTCGATGATCCGCAGGCAGAGGTCGGCATTGGGAACGCGTACGTAGTCCGCCTGGGCGCCCTGGAGGTCGCCGGCGAACATGCCGTAGCCGACGGTGCGCGCGTCCGGGCAGCGGCTGAACAAGCGCTGCTGGCAGAACCAGCACCTGCCGCACGGGATGTTGAACGAGGCCAGCACCCGGTCCCCGGCCTTGACCGTGGTGACCGCCGATCCAACCTCCTCGACGACACCGGTGAACTCGTGGCCGAGCGTTGTCCCGGGCAGGACCCCGGGGACGCGCCCGCGGAGGACGTGCAGGTCACTCCCGCAGATGGCGGTGGTGGTGACGCGCAGGACGACGTCGGTGGGCTCCTCGATGATCGGCACCGGCATGTCGGCCATCTCGACCCGATCGATGTCGACGTACGTCAATGCGCGCATATGCACTCCTTGTGAAGGTGGCCGTGACGGAACGTCAGTCGGTCTCGGCGGCGCGGCGCTGGGTAACGCGGTCGCGGAGAGATTCGTCGATCTCGCCCTTCTGGCCGGCCTCGCGGCGCAACCAGAACGGCAGGCCCTCGGCGTCGTGCTCGGCGGCGCGGCGGCGGATCTCGATGAGGCTGCGCAGCGCATCGTTGACGGTGGTCTGCAGCGGTGCATCACCGCCGCCGAGCTGGCCGACGATTTCGTCAGGGATGACCACGGTGTTGGGCGCGGGCGGCGGCGGGGCGGCGGCGAACAGACGGCCCAGCCAGGACATGGCGCGAGTGTAGCGTCCGGGTGACCGCGGTTCAGCAGTGTCGGGCGCCCGGTGTCCGACCGATGGCGCTAGGCTGCGGCGCATGAAGACGAAAACGGCCCCGCGCATGGAGTGGACAGGCGACCCGGCGGCAGACGCGCTGGTGGCCCGCGACCCGCTGGCGCTGCTCATCGGCTTCTGCCTCGACCAGCAGATCCCGGTGGAAAAGGCGTTCCTCGGCCCGCTCGAGATGCAGCGCCGTCTCGGCACCCTGGACGCGCGGGAGCTGGCGGCGATCGATCCCGGTCGCTTTGAGGCCGCGTTCCGGCAGCGCCCCGCCATCCATCGCTTCCCGGCCAGCATGGCGGCCAGGGTGCAGGCCCTCTGCGCCACGGTCGCCGCCGACTACGGCAACGACGCCGCCGCGATCTGGACTGGGGTGACGGACGCGAGCGAGCTGCAGCGCCGCCTGCGCGCACTTCCCGGCTTCGGTGAGATGAAGGCGCGCATCGTCCTCGGCGTCCTCGGCAAACACCTCGGCGTCAAGCCGAGCGGGTGGGGTGCGCTGGCGCCGGACTACCCCACCCTCGCCGACGTCCACACCGTCGCCGAGCGCGAGCAGTACCAGGCAGGCAAGCGGGCCTACAAGGCGGCGATGCGAGCACAGGCGAGCGGCGAGGAACCGGTTGGCTGAGGTCACCGTCCGTGAGGACGGCGGGGTGCGCATTGTCCAGGTCGGCCCGATGGGTCCCTACGGCAACAACGCGTATATCGTGCGTGACGTTTCCGTCGGGAAGTCCCTGCTGGTGGACATGCCCTTGGACGAAGGCCCGCTGCTCGACGCGATCGCGGCCGAGGGCGGGGTGCAGCAGGTCATCGCGACCCACTGGCATCCCGATCACTGGGCAACGTACGAGGCCGTCCGCGCTGCCACCGGCGCACCGGTTCACGCGGGCGCGGCGGAGGTCAACCTCGCCGAGGAGCGGGTCGATGGCCGCCTCGAGGACGGCGCCGAGGTGCGCGTGGGGTCGATCCGCGTCGGGGTCATCCACACCCCGGGACACACCCCGGGGAGCATCTCGCTGCGCGTCGGCGGCGCGCTCATCAGCGGCGACACTCTCTTCAGGGGTGGGCCGGGCAAGACGTTCGCCGCAGGCGACCTCGAGACCATCGTGGAGAGCATCGAGTCGCGCCTGCTTCCGCTCCCGCCGGAGACCGTCGTCCTCCCGGGACACGGGAGATCCACCACCATCGAGAGGAGTCGGGACGGCGTCGCCGCCTACCGTCGCTCACCGAAGCCCGCCGGCTTCCACGGCGATGTCGAGTGGCCGGCAAGCTGAGGCCGGTCGCCTGACCGGCGCGGCTGCTAGCGGCCGAGCAGGCTGAAGAAGGTCACCGCGAAGAGGGTCACGGAGAAGGTAGCGATCAGCCCGATGCCGAGCCAGTTGCGCACGCGCACGGCAAGGCGACGGCGGCGCACCGCGACAAGCCTGCCGCGCAGGGACCTCTGCGGGGTGAGCTCCGATTTGTCGAAGGTGTGCACGGTGCCACCGGGAAGCGGTGGGGCGGGAGAGATCACGTCAGCCTCCGAATGGCTGCGGAATTCCTCCCGGCGATCGTGATCGCCGGCAACCCCACAGCGTAGCTATCACATTATGGACAAGTGAACGGCCCAGGTGTGGGCCCGGTTACGGCGCCTCGCTCCGGTCTCCTCAGAACGTCAAGTGACACTTGACACTTGACGACCCAGCGACGACCATCGCCGCCGTGCCCTCCTCCGTTCACCGCATGCGCGACCTCGTCAGGCTCACCGGAGTCAGCGCCCCGACCATCCACTTCTACGCGCAGCAAGGACTGCTTCCCGCCGCCCGGAAGACGGCGGGCAACCAGGCGCTGTACCCCGATTCCACGATCACCCGGGTCCGCTGGATCCGTGACCTCCAGACCGAGCTCAACCTCTCGCTGCGCAGCATCGCCCACGTCCTGGAGATGCGCGGGGAGCTCGCCGTCGAGGAGATCCGCGCTCTCCAGGCGCTGGGCGCGCTGCTCGACGAACCCGACCCGGCCGCCGGCGCCGCCGAGCTCGCCGCCGTCCGCGAGCGGCTGGCGCCGACCGACATCGCCAGCCTGCAGCGGCTCGGCCTGATCGGCTCGACAGGCCCGATCAGCAGCAGTGACCTGCGCCTCCTCGACCTGGTCGCCGCCATGCGCGCGGCGGGCTTCACCGAGGATGCGGGGTTCTCGATCGAAAGCCTGGCGCTGTACCGCGACGCCGTCGAACGGCTGGTTGCCGACGAGCTGGCGCGGATCGTCGAGCCGGTGCTGCACCGCCACGACACGGAGACGCTGCGCGACCTGGTGCACAACGGGCTCCCGCTCACCGATCGACTCCTCTCTCTGCTGCATCAACGCGCCGTGCGCGGTGAGATGCAGCGCTGGCTCGACATTGCCCCCGACGCGGCGGGCGCCACCGCCTAGGAGCAGACCATGACCACTCGCGTGTACACGCTGCCTGTCGATCAGACCCGGTGGATTGTCGAAGGCGGCGCTCGGACGGTGTTCAACTGGGAATACGACGAGGGACGCGATCGCCTTCTCAACCTCTACGAGAAGGGCAAGACCAAGCAGTGGAACAGCCGTGACCGCATCGACTGGTCGATCGAGGTGGACCACGACAATCCCTTTGAGTCGCTCGATGCGTACGTGCCCATCTACGGCAGCGACGTGTGGGAGAAGATGGGTCCGCGCGAGCGCGCCCAGTTGAAGCATCACCTCGCGGCATGGCAGTTCTCACAGTTCCTGCACGGCGAACAGGGTGCTCTGATCTGCGCCTCGAAGATCGTCCAAACCGTGCCGGACATCGACAGCAAGTTCTATGCGGCAACCCAGGTGATGGACGAAGCGCGTCACGTCGAGACCTATTCACGTTTCCTTCATGAGAAGCTCGACCTGGCCTACCCGATCAACCCGCACCTCAAGTCACTGCTCGACAACGTGGTCACGGACTCGCGGTGGGACATGACCTATCTGGGGATGCAGGTGCTCATCGAGGGCCTTGCTCTGGCCGCTTTCGGCTTGATCCGCGACGTCGCCGAGAACCCACTGGCTCGAGCGGTCACCGCGTACGTCATGGAGGACGAGGCGCGCCACGTTGCGTTCGGCCGGCTTGCGCTGCGCGACTTCTACCCACAGCTGACCGAGCGCGAACGCCAGGAGCGCGAGGAATTCTGCGTGGAGGCGTGCTACCTGATGCGCGACCGCTTCCTCGCGGAGGAGGTGTGGAGCAACCTCGGACTGCCGCTCGAAGAGTGTTTGCGGTTCGTCAACACCTCCGAGGCGCAGACGCAATTCCGCAGCCTGCTGTTCACGCGCATCGCCCCCACCCTCAAGGACATCGGTCTGTTCGGTGACCAGGTGCGATCCGCGTTCTCCGACATGGGCGTGCTCGGCTACAGCGACGTCGACCTGGACGCGCTCAGCCGCGACGATGAGCGCACCGCGGAGGAGATCGACGACGCCCGTCGCAAGCAGGTGAACCAAACCATCGCTGCCGCGAGCGCCTGACTCGGCGCGGCGTCAGGTCAGCCGAATCGGGCGCCGAGCGCGGCGGCGACGCTCGGCGGCAGGGGCAGGTCGGCGACGTCGGGAGCAACCATCACCGGTGGCCCGAAACGCGTCTGCATGGGGAGCACGCCCGACCACACCCTCCGCTTGAGGTCAGCGGGCGTGTCGATCGAGCCCGCGTTGCGGACCTTGGCGGTGGCCCGGTCGAGTGGGATCGACACGATCTCGGTGGCCTTCAGCTCGGTGGGGGTGGGCTGCCGCACCTCGGCCCAGCGGCCGGGCAGGACGTGCTCGACGATGATCCGCAGCGCAGCGAGCTTCTGCTGGGGATCGCCGATCGCGGTGGCGCTGCCGAAGACCATGGCCGAGCGGTAGTTCATGGAGTGGTTGAACGCCGAGCGCGCGCACACGATGCCGTCGACCGCGGTGACGGTCACGCAGACGGGCACGCTGCCGGCAAGAGTGCCGAGCATGCGGCTCAGCGTCGAGCCGTGGATGAGCAGCCGGTCACCGTCGCGTGCATGGATGGTGGGCACCGCGTAGGGCCAGCCGTCGACCACGAAGGCGACGTGGCAGATGCGCTCCGCGTCGAGGATCGCACGAACCGTCTCCAGGTCGGTGGCTCCTCGCTCCGGATGGCGGCCGTGCGCGAGGTTGGGGGTCGCAGTCATGGCTACATGGTGGCGCACCGGCTACCCCGCCGTTTTGACCATCAGGGGTTGCGCAGCACGTGGCGCAGCTTGGGACCGAGCCATGGCTTCGGTCCCCAGGCGAGCAGGCGGCCGGAAAGGATCGCGGACCACTGGTTGATTCGCCCGAACAGCAGAAGGAGGAGGGTGGCCGGCGCTGCGGAGACGTGGCAGTCCACACGCCGGCGCGGTTGCGGGGCAACCGTCATCGCGCCCTCGCTGATCAGCAGGAACACGTGGCCGGCACCGCGGACAGACAGTTCGTAACACGCCTCGAACCCGGCTGTCCGCTGCTGGTCGACCATGGCGCGCGGGTCCAGCCGCGCGAGCAGCGGGAACGCGAAGCCCATCAGCGCCAGCGAGGCGTGCGCCGGCTCGATCGTCCACCGGACTCCCTGCGCGCGCGCGATGTCGTGGCCGTGCACCAGGCACTCGCTGAGGATGTGGCATGCCAGCGCTACGCGCGGAACCACGATGCCCTGGACCAGCCAGGGCGAGGGCGCGTCGCGGGTCAGCGGCGAGCTGTCGGCGAGGAACGCGGCGGCGCGGGCAGCGATTCGATCCGCCAGAGCCGCCGGGGTTCGATCGCCCTCCTGCGTCACCAGCGCCTCGGTGAGCGAGCCAAGCGTCTCGATGTCCTGCAGGGGGGCTTCCATCTTGGCGTCGGCGAGCGCGGTGAGGTTCTCCCAGACGTGAGCCAGGTGGACCGCGACGTCACCGGCGTTCCAGTTGCCCACCGCTGGGGCCTCCGGCTTCTCGATCGAGCGGACCAGCTTGATCACCCGCGCAGCCGTGGTCGCAAGCGCCACGCGGACTTCCGCAGGATCGACGTCTCCCAGCTCCGGCACGGGGTGGGATGGTAGCGGTCGTGGTCCGATGGCCTCATGGGGTGACTGAAGCGCTTGGGACGTGCGTGGTACAGTCGCTGGGCAGGCAAGTGGCCGTGGCGACACGACCAGCTGCCGCGGAAGGGGGGAATGGCGTGGACATCGTGCCGGAGTTCAACACCAGCTGCTACCTCACCATCAACGACCAGGTGAGGGGCGACGTGAGGTGCTACCCACTGCACCGCACCGGCGACGCGGAGAAGATCCTCGAGGAGTTCGTCACCGTGATCGGCGGCGGACGGATCGTGACCCGCCCCTACGAGTACGAGATCTTCGACGTGACGGAGCAGTACGTCGGCCACGCCTGGGGTTGGAAGAAGTCGGAGGGCTGACGGCCGGCGGAGCTGCACCGCGCGGCGTAGCCCCAGCCGGGATCGAACCGGCGTTACCGGCGTGAAAGGCCGATGTCCTGACCACTAGACGATGGGGCCGCGCGCGCAAGGGTAGCGGTGTCCTTCGCGCTGGCTTCCTTATACTCGGCGGCGTCGTCGCCGTTCGCTTCGGGAGAGACTGATGTCGGTCCGAGAGCTCGCCGGCAAGGTGATCGGTTTCGGGATCACGGCCCTGGCGCTCATCGCCGGTGGCCTGCTCGTGCTGCTGGGTCCGCACGCATACAACGACTATCTCAACGTCGCTCTCGGCGTCCTGCTGATCCTGCTCGGCCTCGGTGCCGGTGGCTTCGGGACCATGGTCATCCTCGGCGTCATCCTCGACGAGCGTGCCCGCGAGCGCGAGGAGCGGCTCCACGTGACGCCTCGCTCCGGGCCGCCGGTCCCGCCACCAGCATGGGGCATGGGTGACATCGGCCGGCCCGGTGCCGGTGGGGTCGCGCACGTCAGCGAGGGCCCGCGCGGCGGCGGCTCGGTGCGTGTCATGAGCATCGCCGCGCGCCGCTGGGACGGACCCCTGTTCATTGGTGTGCTCATCGTCTGGACCGTGGTCGCGCTGCTCATCGCCGCCCCGAGGTGACCGACGGCCGCATCCCGATGCGGACACGATTCGCTCCCTCCCCCACCGGGCCACTCCATTTCGGATCGGTGCGCACCGCCCTGTTCGCGTGGCTGGCGGCGCGGTCCAGCGGCGGCAGCTGCATCCTGCGGATCGAGGACACCGACCAGGAGCGCTATCTCGAGGACAGCGAGGCCCTGATCATGGAGACGCTGCTCTGGCTCGGTCTCACCTGGGACGAGGGCCCCGAGGTTGGTGGTCCGCACGGTCCCTACATCCAATCGCAGCGCACCGACGTCTATCGCCAGCACGCCGACGTTCTGATGGAACGCGGCGCTGCGTACTGGTGCACCTGCAGCCCCGAGCGGCTCGCGGAGATGCGCGAGCAGCAACGCGCCGCCCGCCGGCCGACACGCTACGACCGCCGCTGCCTGGGCAGGCAGGACGAGGTCCGCGAGGAGCGCGCCGCCGGCATGGCCGCCGTGCTGCGTCAGTTGATCGCGCCCGGGCGAACCACCTGGGATGACGTGGTGCGCGGCGAGATCTCCTTCGACAACGCGGACATCGACGACCAGGTGCTGCTCAAGTCCGACGGTTTTCCGACGTACCACCTCGCCGTCGTGGTCGATGACCACCTCATGGAGATCACCCACGTGATCCGCAGCGACGAGTGGATCCCCTCGACGCCCAAGCACCTCGGCCTCTACGACGCGTTCGAGTGGACGCCGCCGCGGTTTGCGCACGTGCCACCGGTGCTCGGTGAGGATCGACAGAAGCTCAGCAAGAGGCGCGGCGCGCGCAACGTGCTCGAGTACGGCGAGCTCGGCTACCTGGCCCCGGCGGTCGTCAACGCCATGGCGCTGCTCGGCTGGTCGTCGGGAACCGAGGAGGAGGTGTTCACCCCGGCCGATCTGGTGGAGCGCTTCTCGCTCGAGCGCGTCAACGACTCGGCGGCGGTATTCGATCCCAAGCGACTCGACTCGCTCAACGGCCAGCACATCCGCCGGCTTCCGGTCGAGGAGCTCGTCGAGCTTCTCGAGTTCTGGTTGCCCGGGACCAGCAAGGAGACGCGCCGCAAGCTGGTGCCGCTCCTCCAGGAGCGCATGGTGACGATGCGCGACGCCACCGAGCTGGCCGCGCCCCTGCTCGGCGACGCGCCGTGGGACGACGACGTCGTCTTCCCACCTCGCAAGGTCGACAAGGACACCGCCATCGCGCTGCTCGACGCGGGCTGCGCCGAGGTGGAGCGCGGTGCGCTCGAGGATGTCACCGCCATGCGCGAGCGCCTCACCGCGATGCTCGAGGAGCGAGGCGTCAAGGCGCGCGACGGTTTCCGCGTGCTCTACATCGCCATCCTGGGCCGCGCCCAGGGCGTTCCCGTCTTCGACGCGATGGCGTTCATCGGCTCGGAGGTCTCGGTGCAGCGATTGCGGGCGGCACGGGCGCGCTTGGAGCTGTAGCCCGGGGGCGCAATGCCAGGTAGGTGATGACGGCGACGACGCAGCCGACGACGAAGCTGATGTCGCCGACCTGCGGAGCGTTCGACGGCACCACGCCGACGAACAGCGTCTGGTTCCAGAAGGGGAATGAGGCGGCGATGCCGGCGACCATCGCCACCACGCCTTTCCAGGGCCGGTGGCGCGGATCGAAGAAGCCGGCCTCGCGGTAACGGCCGCGGCGCACCGTCCAGTCGGTGAGCACCACCGCGATGAAGGGCACGATCCAGTACGTGTTGAAGAAGAGGAACGCCTCGTACTTGCTGCCCGGCGCCGCGCCGCCGGTGAGGCCGACACCGAACCCCACGATGCCGAACGCGACAGCAACGATGGCGCGCCGGCGCCGCAGCGTGAGCCTGATGCCGAGGGTCAGGAAGGACATCGCCGCGCTGTAGAGGTTGAGGACGTTGGCGGCGACGGCACCGAGCGCGATGGCCACGGTGGCGATGAGGCCCAGCGCGTCCGGCAGCGGCTTGACGAACTGGTCGGTCGGGACATCATTTGGTCCCCACGACGTGCCCGCGACGGTCGCCAGCGCGGCGCCGGCGATCTCCAGCAGAGCACACGAGACGAAGATCCCCAATCCAGCGGCGAGCGCCACGCGCAACGCCGGTGTGTTCCTGGGCAGGTAGCGCGCGTAGTCGGCACCGTACGGGTTCCAGCTCACCGCGTAGGCGTACGCGAAGAACACCGCCAGGATGAAGGCGCCGACCTGACCGCCGGCCGCTGCCGGAGCCGCCGCGTTGAACCCGAGCTGCGCGTTGGTGTGACCGAAGATGTACAGGCAGCAGGCGGCGAACACCAGACCGAGGAAGGGAAAGATGACCCGCTCGAAACGGTGCACCATGTTGTAGCCGACAAACGCGATGGCCACCTCGACGGACACCACCACGGCGAGCGCCAGCCAGAAGGGGGGCACCCGCCAGCCGACGTGGCCGAAGAACGTCTGCACGGCGAAGGCGCGGCTCACCGAGTTGACGGCGACCCATCCCGCGCCCGAGGTGAGGGTGTTGAGCGCGGCGGGCAGCAGGTTGCCGACGAACCCGAAGGCGCCCCGGCTCTGAATGAGCTGCGGGACTCCGTAGCGCGGGCCGAAGGTGGACAGCCAGCCGTGCGTGACCGACCCGAGCGCCGTTCCGAGCACCAGGCCGAGCACGGTGAGCCAGAAGCCACCCCCGAAGAGCACCACCGGGAGGACACCGACATACACGGTGGCGAACTCGAAGTTGGGCGACAGCCACGTCCAGAACAGCTCGATGGGACGGCCGTGTCGCTCCGCGGCGGGGATGTACTCGACACCGCCGGGCTCGATGGCGGCGACGCTGTCGCCGTAGACACCCTCCCGCACCAGGACGCCGGCCTCGACCTCCTCGGTGACGGTCGTGCTCACTGCGGTGCCGTCAGGATGGCGCGCTGGTCGGCAGCGCACCGTCGATCGCGGCTCGAAGTCGCGCCGCATCGTGCGCGGCGCGCACCACGGCCACACCGGCTGCGCCTGCCTCGATGCAGGACGCCGCGTTGCCGGCGTCGATGCCGCCGATCGCCACCACAGGACAGCGCACCGCGGCGCAGATCGCGGCCAGGCCATCAAGGCAGATCGGCGGCGAGGCGTCGGTCTTGCTCGGCGTCGCCCACACGGGTCCCGCGCCGAGATAGGCCGCCCCGATGCCCTGTGCCTCCTCGGCCTCCTCGATGTCGGCGACGCTCATGCCTAGCAGCAGGCCGGCGGCCACGGCTCGCTCCGCGCCGCGATCGGTCTGGCCGAGGTGAACCCCGTCAGCGCCGCAGCGCAGCGCCGCCTCGACATCGTCGTTGATGACAAGGATGGCGGGAAGATGCCGGAGCCGCCTGCCCATCTCCACACGGGCGATCGTGCCGGCGTCCTTGAGACGGACCTGCACCACAGTGGCACCTGCGGCCACGGCGCACTCGGCCACCTCGACGCTGTCGACGATGGCGTGCAGCTTCACGCCGCCGTCACCCGGGCGCGGGCGTCGATGGAATCCGGTGAGAGCGCGTACAGCGCGTCGTAGAGGGCGACGTGAAAGCTGCCGGGACCGCGGCTGTGCACGGCGGCATCCTTACCGGCCACGCCGAGCGCCACCAGCGCCTCCGCGGCGGCCTGCAGCGGGCGATCGTGGTTGACCGCGGCGAAGCACCCGGTGATGGCGCTGGCGATGCAGCCGGTGCCGGTGACGGTGGCCAGCATGGGATCGCCGTTGGCGATGCGCAGCGTGGTGACGCCGTCGCTCACCGCGTCGACAGGCCCGGTCACCGCCACCACGCAGCCGAGCGCGCTCGCGGCGGCGGTGGCCAGGTCACCGGCGTCCTCCCCGGTCGCCACGGACTCGACGCCGCGGATCTCGGCGGCTCTGCCGGCGAGCGTGGCGATCTCAGCGGCGTTACCGCGGACGATGGCGACGCCGACCTCAGCGAGGATGCGCTGCGCACTCGCGGTGCGCAATGCCGTCGCGCCCGCTCCGACGGGATCGAGGACGACGGGAACGCCTGCGGAATTGGCAGCGCGCCCGGCGAGGATCATCGACTCGACCCATTCAGTGGTCAGCGTCCCGATGTTGAGCACCAGCGCGCCGGCGACGCTGGCCATCTCGGCGACCTCCTCGGGGGCGTGCGCCATCACCGGCAGCGCTCCGATCGCCAGCGTGGCGTTGGCGGTCTCGTTCATGACCACGAAGTTGGTGATCTGGTGCACCAGAGGACGCTGCTCGCGCAGCCGGCGCAGCGAATCGCCGGTGCTCACCGCAGCCGTATCGCCGACGTGGGTTGTCATGCGATCCGTCCGACGCTCAAGGGTGCGGGCGGCACGAGTCTGCGGCTGCGAATGTCGAGGGCATCGACGGGGCCGTCGCCGGCGCCGATGTCCGCGAGGCCGCGGGCAACAGCTGCTGAGGCGACCTCCGCCGCGCCTTGCGCCGCCTCGCGCAGTGGCCATCCCTGGGCGAGCAGCGCGGCGAGCGCGGCCGAATGCGTGCACCCCGCGCCATGCGTGGCCGCGATGGCGTGGCGAGGGACTGGGATCTCCACGTGATCGCGGCCATCGAAGAGGTGATCGACCGGATCGCGCCCATGACCACCGGTGACGATCGTTGCGGCGGCGCCCATCTCGCAGAGGCGCTCGGCGAGCGCGCGCCGGGTGCCGCGGAAGCCGGCGATCAGTTCCGCCTCGGGGAGGTTCGGGGTGACCACCGTCGCCAGCGGGAACAGCGCGCCAACCATCACCTCGAGCGCGCCATCATGCAGGAGTCGCGCGCCCGAGCTGGCGATCATCACCGGGTCGACGACCAGGGGCACATCGCGGCCGGCCAGGGAGGCCGCGACCGCCTCGATGATCTCGGCCGACAGGAGCATCCCGGTCTTGACGGCGTCGGCCCCGATGTCGTCGAAGACGGCGTCGACCTGGGCGGTGATGAAGTCGGTGGGGACCGCGTGGATGGCGGTCACCTCCCTCGTGTTCTGCGCGGTCAGCGCCACGATGACGCTGGCGCCGTGGCAGCCTGCCGCCGCGAAGGCGCGCAGGTCGGCCTGGATTCCTGCGCCACCACCCGAATCGGACGAGGCAATGGTGAGAGCGCGAGCTGTGCGTGCCATCCGAACTCCCTACGCTGGCATGACCCAGATCAGGTTCACGGGTGTGATCTCAGCCCCGCGCGGGGCACCCCGGTACGGGCAATGTACCACCGTCGCCGCCGCTGCCGGCGGCGCGCTCAGCCGGCTTTCTCGCCACCCTGCGCCGGCTGCGCGTGCGGCGCCACCGAGCGGAATCTGCGAACGATCTCGGGAAGCAGGTTGACGGCGATGATCGGATTCTCGATGAGGAATCGACGGAAGCTGCCGTCGCCGAGCGTCAGGCAGCGCAGCCGCGTGGTCGCCTTGATGCTGGCGGTGCGGTCCTTGCCGTCGAGCGCGGCCACCTCGCCAAAGAAGTCACCGGGTGCGAGGTGGTGCACGACGTTGCCGTCGACGATGACGTCGGCGTTGCCCTCGAGGATGATGAAGAAGTCCGGTCCCGACAGCCCCTCTTTGAGGACGCCATGGCCGGCGAGATAGGTGGAGTCGTCGAAGCGGTCGGCGGCCGCGCGGATCTGGTCGCGGGACATCCCGGCGAAAAGCGAGCTCTTCTCCAGTGTTGGGATCACGTCGTCACGAACTGAGGCCATGTCAATCTCCCTCCAGCGGGGCGGTCCCCCGTGGCGCGAAGTGTAGACATCGGTACAGCCCGCAGTGGGCGCCCTGCCTCAGTCGAGGAAGTCGGCGAGGCGACGGCTGCGCGAGGGGTGGCGCATCTTGCGCAGCGCCTTGGCCTCGATCTGGCGGATGCGCTCGCGGGTGACCCCGAAACGGCGGCCCACCTCATCCAGGGTGCGCGGATGGCCGTCCACGAGTCCGAAGCGCAGCTGGATGACCCGTCGCTCGCGCGGGGTGAGGGTGTCGAGGATGTCCTCGACCTCGACGCCGAGCATGGTGCTGGCGGCCGCATCCTGGGGCCGGATCGCGCCGGTGTCCTCGATGAGCTCGCCGAGCTCGGCGTCGCCGTCGTCGCCGACCGGCGTCTCCAGCGAGACCGGGTCCTGCGCGACCCTGCGGATCTCCTTGACCCGCTCTGGTGTGAGCCCGAGCTCCTCGGCGATCTCCTCGTCGTCGGGCTCGCGGCCGAGCTCCTGGACCAGCCGGCGCGCGACGCGAGCCTGGCGGTTGACCAGCTCGACCATGTGCACCGGGATGCGGATGGTGCGTGCCTGGTCGGCGATGGCGCGGGT